>JBFKLX010000033.1:0-32866 GCA_041630155.1 Acidobacteriota bacterium | reverse complement strand
GCTGGTGCTCGGGCTGGCGAGTCCCTGCCCGTCGAGTCAGTCTCTTCAGCGTTCAGATCTCGGGCGACCTCCGGTCGAACCTCTCGTTCGTGCCGCTGAGGACAGCGCCCCCGGGATGTCTGTGATCCCCAGGTGCTTCGAAAAGAAAAGAATCACTCGAATCCAACCCAGGAGTCTGCAATGCGAGCAAGGATGATCGCCTCCACGGGGGTTCTTCTCACCCTCTGTCTGTTTTTCTCCTCTTGGCTGCCCGCCCAAGTTCCTTTGGACTCGGCCATCTTCGGAGGGCTGCGAGCCAGGCCCATTGGCCCGGCAGTGATGAGCGGCCGGATCACATCGCTGGATGCCGTCGCTGAGGATCCCCTCACAATTTATGTGGGATCAGCGGGAGGGGGTGTTTGGAAATCCGACGACGGCGGCATTGTCTTTCGGCCGGTCTTCGACGAGCACACCATGTCCATCGGGGCGGTGCGCATCGACCCGTCCGATCCCAAGACGGTCTGGGTGGGAACCGGCGAGAGCTGGGTTCGCAACACCGTTTCGGTCGGGGACGGCGTGTACAGGACGGCCGACGGCGGCAAGACCTGGCAGCACAAAGGTCTGGCGGACACGGAGCGGATTGCTCGAATCCAAGTCGATCCCAGAAAACGCGACACGGTCTACGTTTGCGCCACCGGGCATCTATGGAACTCGAATCCGGAGCGGGGGGTCTTCAAGACCACCGATGGGGGCGAGAACTGGGAGCGGGTGCTTTACGTGGACGAAGACACGGGGTGCTCGGACCTGAGTCTGGATCCCCAGGACCCGAACATCCTCTATGCCGGCATGTGGCAGTTTCGCCGCTGGCCCTGGTCCTTCAAGAGCGGCGGTCCGGGAAGCGGCCTGTACCGTTCCAAGGACGGGGGAACGACCTGGGCCGAATTGAAGACCGGATTACCCGAGGGCGAGAAGGGCCGGATCGCAGTGGCAGTGGCTCCCTCGCGGCCCAGCACGGTCTACGCCGTCGTTGAATCCAGCGACACGGCACTCTACCGTTCTGACGACCTGGGTGAGCATTGGGAGCGGCTCAACGCCTCGTTCAACATCGGAGTCCGGCCCTTTTACTTTGCCTACATCGTGGTCGACCCGACCAACCATCTGCGGGTGTTCAAGCCTGGTTTCACGCTGACTTTTTCGGAGGACGGCGGGAAGTCCTTCACTTCGCCCTTTTCGAGCGGCTTGTCCGGGCCCAGCATCCACAGCGATCTGCACGGCCTCTGGATCAACCCGCGCAATCCCCATGAGCTGATCGTGGGAACGGACGGAGGGGTGTATTTCTCCTACGACCGGGGGGCCAACTTTCGGCTCTCCAAGGCTTTGCCGGTCTCCCAGTTCTACGTGGTCAGTTATGACATGGAGGTGCCGTACAACGTCTACGGAGGCCTGCAGGACAACGGGACCTGGATGGGGCCGTCCAGCAGCCCCGGCGGCGTTCAGGCCAGGGATTGGGCCAACATCGGCGGTGGGGACGGCTTCCATGCCTATGTGGACCCGCGGGAGCCCGACATCGTCTACGTGGAGTCCCAGGGGGGCAATCTCCAGCGCCGCCGGCGCTCGACGGGGGAGAGCAAGAGTGTCCGCCCCTACGCGGAGGAGGAGGGCCCAAAGCTTCGCTTCAACTGGAACACCCCGATTCATCTGAGCTCCAGCCGGGCGGGGATCCTCTACGTGGGATCCCAGTATCTGTTCCGGAGCCGGGACCGCGGGGATTCCTGGGAACGGATCTCGCCCGATTTGACCAGCAACGATCCGGAAAAGCAGCGCCAACACGAATCCGGCGGGCTCACCATCGACAACAGCACGGCCGAGAATCACACCACCATCTACACCATCAGCGAATCGCCGCTCAACCCGGAGGTCATCTGGGTGGGAACGGACGACGGAAACCTGCAGGTGACCCGGGACGGCGGCGGCAGCTGGAGCAACGTGGCCAGCCGGGTCTCCGGAGTCCCCGCCCAGACCTGGGTGTCGCGGGTCACGGCGAGCCGTTTCGAAGAGGGCACCGCCTACGTGACCTTCGACGGCCATCGCAGCGGAGACATGAAGACGTATGTGGTTCGGACCCGCGACTTCGGCCGGACCTGGGAGTCGTTGGCCAGCGACGCCATCGAGGGCTTCGCTCACGTGGTCCTGGAAGACCTGGAGAACCCTGATTTGCTGTTCCTGGGCACCGAGTTCGGCCTCTTCATCAGCGCTGACGGGGGGCTCCACTGGGCCCGCTTCGAATCGGGCTTCCCCCGGGCCGCCGTCCTGGATCTCGCCATCCATCCCCGCGATCACGACCTGATCATCGCCACCCACGGCCGCGGCATCTGGATACTGGACGATCTGACTCCCCTGCGAGCGTTGTCTCCGGAGGTGCTGGAGGCCGATCTGGTGCTGTTGCCCACACGGCCGGCGCGCATGACGCTGTCCAGTGGACTGCAGGAGTTTCCGGGGGATGACGAGTTCGTGGGGCAAAACCCGTCGGAAGCCGCCTCCATCGTCTACTACCAGAAGCGGCGGCATATCTTTGGCGACCTCCGGGTGGAGGTCTACGACGCTCAGGGCGAACGCATCACCACTTTGCAGGGGGGCAAGCTCAAGGGGATCAATCGAGTGGACTGGCCGATGCGGTTGCCCCCGCCGAGGCTGCCGCCGGCCACTGTGCTGGTGCCCGTATTCCAGGGTCCCCGGGTGATGGAAGGCAACTACAGCTTCAAATTGATCAAGGGCAAACAGACCTACCAGGGGGAGGTGGCGCTGGTGGCCGACCCCCGCTCTCGGCATTCGACCGAGGACCGCTTGCTCCAACAACGCACCGCCCTGGAGCTCTATTCGAAGCTGGAAGGACTCAGCTATCTCGTGGACAGCCTCGTGGACTTACGGGACCAGTCTCGACAACGGGGCCAGCAGTTGGGCGAAAAGGACGGCCAATCCTTCCTCGACTATGCCGAACAGCTGGATGAATTTCGCAAGACCCTGGTGGCGACCAGTGAGTCGGGCATGCTCTCCGGAGAAGAACAGCTGCGCGAAGAGTTGAGCGAGCTGTTCGGCGCCGTGAATGGGTACGAGGGCCGACCGACCGGATCGGAGTTGAAGCGCAAGACGGTCTTGCTCACTCGCCTTCAGAGCGCATCGGAGCATTTCGATGAGTTGACCGCGGCCCGGCGCTTGGAGGAGCTGAATCGGGCACTGCAAGGCACGGAAGCCGCGCCGCTCGAGCTGCTCAGCCGGGAGGCTTGGGAGAAACGCCGCCAGACCGGACGGTGAGGTTGCGAGGGCTCGAGGTTTCAGGTTGGAGGCGAGGGTCCGGCCGGCGGGCCTGTTCGCCAGGCTACTGTTGGGATAGGATGGGGCCGATTTGAGATTCGTTGAGTTTCCGTTGCACAGTCAGGGAGAGGGTCCGGGCGGAGCCCCTGTTTTCTGGCTGCTCGCGCTGCTCGCGGCAACGGCGCTCCCGGGTTGCGGGGGTCCGGCTCAGGACGCCTCATTGGCCGCCCCCGAACGGGAACTTTTCCAGCAGGACCTGGCCTGGTCTCCCGATGGCCAATGGCTGGCTTTCTCGGAGTACTCGGGAGGGGCCGACTACCAGCCCTCGAAGTGGGCCATCGAATTGATTCGCCTGGACGGGTCCCAACGGCGCCGGCTCACCGACAACGCCCTCTATGTGACCTGGTCCCCCGACGGGGGCCGTCTGGCCTTCGGTGCCGAGCAGGAGGGCAACTGGGACGTCTACATCAGAAATCTGGATGGCTCCGGGCCGCAGCGTTTGACCCGGCACGAGTCCGAAGACGGCCAACCCGCCTGGTCTCCTTTGGGTGATCGCATCGCCTTCACCTCGGAACGAGACGGCAATCGAGAGATCTACTCGGTCGCCGCCGACGGGTCAGAGTTGGAACGGCTCACGAATGATCCTGCCGAGGACTACAATCCCAGCTGGTCCCCGGACGGCAAGACCCTGGTGTTCTACCGCGAGAAGGGGGACGGCAGGGACCAGATCGTCGCGATCGCTGCCGACGGTTCCGGAGAATGGTCCGTGACCCGCGACGAGCGGCACAATATCTTCCCCAGTTTCCTGCCCGACGGCCGGATTGGATTCGTTTCGAGCCTGCAGGGCGGAACCGAGGAGTTGGTGGTCAGCGAGCCGGACGGCTCGGGTCGCCAGCGGATCGGTGACGTGTCCTGCTTTTTCGCCCGCTGGTCCCCGGACGGAGGCTCGATCGCCTTCATTTCCGGAGCCGGCTGGCCTCGCTCGGCCATTTACCTCATGCGAGCCGATGGGACCGGGATTCGCAAGATCGTCAACTGAGTCTGCCGTGGACGGGATGTTTCGACTTGGGAAGCCCACCGCCGAGTCCATCCAGAGGTTCATCGACTCCCAGCAGCAACGCGCCTTTTCGTACCCGGAAGTCGGCGGCACCAGTTCCGAAGAGCTACCCAGCGGCTATCGAATCGACCGGTATCGAACGGGCCTGGGCCGCGGGCGGGACACCTTCCAGCAGGCGCTGAACGCCCTTAGGAGCTGGCGGCATTTTGGACTTTCCTGGCTGGAGGCGCACGCTCCCGGGGAACCGGAGCCGGGGCTGGTGGTTGCGCTGACGGCGCGCCACGCGCTGGCCTGGTCGCTACACGCGTGCCGGGTGGTCTACACCTTCGAGGATGAAGACCGGGAGGGGCGCCGTGGCGGATTCGCTTACGGGACTCTGCCCACCCACGCCGAATCGGGTGAGGAACGATTCGAGGTGCGCTGGGACGCGTTGAGCGATCTGGTGGAGTACCGGATTCTGGCCTTTTCACGCCCGGCGCATTGGCTGCTTTGGCTGGGGTATCCTCTGAGCCGGCGGTTGCAGAGGCGCTTCGGGCGAGAGTCGGGAGAGGCGCTCCGGCGGGCGGTGCAGGACCTCCAACGGGGCTAGCCCTTCAGAGAGTCCCCTTTGCCGGGGGCAGCGGGCCCCGGGGAAGATCAGTCTTGCGGCGTGCTGAGATGCCGGCATGCTCCCTGGAAGTCGGGCGAGTGGCAATCGCAGTCCGGGTCGTCGCAAACCAGGTGGCTCTCCTGTCCCAGGTAGGGCTCGAACTCTTCCTGAAAGCGCCGCCTCCCTTCGATCGACCCCTGGTCGGAGAGACGGAAGCGGGGCGGCTGGGACGCCTCCCGCTCCAGATGACCCGTTTCCTGGAGCGCCGCGACCGCCTCTCCAACCCAGTCACCGGGCTGTTTCAAGTAGTGGCTCAACTGCTCGAGCGTCAAGTCGCGGCCCAGTCCTTCGCCCTCCATCCAGTAGAGGAATTGGAGGATGTCGTCGCGCAGACGGATCGGATCGGGGCGCTCGTCGGTCATCGCGAAGCTGCCTCTGGAGGCGACGTCAATGCCCGGGCCAGATCGTCCAGTGCTCGGAGGGCGGGACTGGCGGCGCTGAAGTCCAGGGGCGATCTGCCGGCTCGCTCCGCCTCCAGCAGCGCCTCGTCGAAAGGAATCTCCGCCAGCAGGTGCATCTCCCGCTGGGAGCAGAAGTCCGCCAGGGCCCGGCTGTCAGCGGCGCCCCGCACTTTGTTGGCGACAGTCAGGACGCGAGCAATCTCCAACTCTCGGGCCAGGGTACTCATACGGGCGCCCGTCTCCATCGATTTGAAGTAGGGCTCGACGATCAAGAGCGCTGTGTCGACATTCCGGATGGTTCCCCGGCTGAAATGTTCCAGGCCGGCTTCCATGTCCACCACGGTGGGTCGGTCATTCTGATCGACCAATTCACTGACGAGCGTGCGCACGGCCGCATGAGCGCCGCACATTCAACCGGCGCCGGCGTGGTCCACCGATCCCATCAGCAGCAGCGTGATGCCGCCGGGCGCCGGGATGCCGTATTGCTCGAAGATCTCTGCGGGCGTCAGTGCCAGCGACAGGCGGGTCTTGCCCGACTCGTCGGTCCTCCGCTCGAGGACGCTTCGGGGCATGGGGCAGAGCTGGCTCATGCGCTCGGGGGGAAGCCCGAGCGTCAGCGCCAGATTGGGGTTGGAATCGGCGTCGATGGCGATCAGGTCGGACACTCCGCGGCGGGCCAGCAGTCGCGCCAGGCAACCCGCGACGGACGTCTTTCCCGACCCCCCCTTACCAGCCACCGCCAGTTTCATCGATTACTCCTCCTCTTGCGAAGATTGTACCAGCCAGGCTCTGAGCCACCCGGCGGCCCGTCCCACAGCGGCTTGGACAGCCGGGCTGAGGCCGGGGCCGAAGTCGCGGCGGGGGTCGGCCTGGCAGCCCAGCAGGTAGACTCGAGCCGGCAATGCGTCCAGGGCGCCGGCCAGGCTGAGAGCCCGAGCCGGGTTGGCGTAGTGGGTGTCGGCCAGCAGGGCCGTACGTTCGCGTTGGGGCAGGCTGCGCAATTCCGGGACGCTCATTTCCTGAAGGCTGCAGCTTCCGGCTGGCCGCTGCTGCTGCACTGCGTCCACGACGACGAGCAGGCCGTAGCCCGAGAGCAACTCCTGGACGAGGCTGATCCCGCCGATGCCGGTTTCGATCAGCCAAACTCCCGCGGGCAAATCCCCGCAGGACTGGAGCCGGCGAATCACCTCCACGCCGAACCCGTCGTCTCCCAGCAGCACGTTGCCCACGCCGGCGATGAGTGTACGGCCGCCCGGGTGCGGCACCTGAGACGGGCGGGGAAGGCAGTCACTGCTCATGAGCGGCACCCACGTTGAGGCCGACGCGGACCTTTCCCTCTTCACTGACGCGAACCGGGAAGGTCTGCAGGCGCCGCTCGTCTCCCGACAACCGGCCCGTGGTGAGTTCGTAACGGCAGCCGTGCCAGGGGCAGATCAGCTCTGCTCCGTCCAGCCTTCCCAGCTGCAAGGGCAAGATGGAATCGAGACAGCGATTCTCGAGGGCGTGAATCCGCCCCCCCACGGAGCACAGGACCAGCCGGACGCCCTCCACTTCGCGACCCACCAGCCTGCCGCCTTCGAACTCATGCTTGTGGCCAATCGGAATCCATAGGGGCGGCTGGATCTGGCTCAGCGGCACGAAACCGGAGGGCTGGGCCGGGCCTGCCGGTTCCTGGGGCACCGGAACGAAGTCGTAAAGCAGCAGCAGGGTTTGCACGACCTCGTCGCGCAGTAATTGCGGCCAGAGTTGCGGGGCCTGCGTCCCGATGGCGGACAACAATCGGTGAAGCGCTTCGCGGTGTACCAGGTCCAAGCTTTGCAGAAGTTCCTGGACCTGTCGCCGGCGGGCCGGGTCATCCCATTGCTCCAGTGCCGCGACCAACTCTCCGACGCGGAGGATCAGCTCGTTGTGCTGCTGCTCGTCGATCTGGTGCTTGTCAAACATCTTTCGAACACTTCCAACGCGGAGTCTCCAACCGAGAGGGACTCGACAGTTCCCGTATCTGGCGGTCCGCCCAGGTGTCCCCTCGGAGTTCCAGCAGTTGGGGCGCCGCCTCGGGGCCCTCGAGGGCGAGCCGTCGCACCCAGTCGAGCACTTCCGGCCGCCGGGCCGCCACCACGGGGCGCAGGCTTGCCCCTGTTTCTTCGCTTCCGGGAGCCACATCGACGACCAGGACCTGGGGAGGCCAGGCCTGGAAGTGTTCCCCGACCACGAGCAGGTTGTCGAGGCTGATCACGCCGGTGACGGCTTCCCCAATCCTGGCCTGGATTTCATCCGGGCCGGGCAGACCACCCACCCAGCGATACAGCGAGAGAGTGCCTTCGGGCAGGGAACTGGGACGGGCTCCCAGCAGCACGACCCGCTCCAGCGATGTCTCGGTCTGCAAGCGCTGAACCACCGCAATCGGACCCCAGTTGAGCTCTTCGACCAGCACCTCAGCCGGCCAAGGGAGGCGCTGCAGCTCCGGCAAGAGGATTGGACCGAGAGAATGATTGCGCAGGTTGTGGTAGCCCACGGTTCCGATCAGGACGGCGGCGGGCATCACTCCACACCACACGCACAGGTCGTGACTTCCCGCGTCACCACGCGATCCTGGCCGTCCACGAAGATGTGGGTGGTGCAGGGCATGCACGGGTCGAAACTGCGAATCGTCCGCAGAATGTCGATGCCCTGGTAGTGGTCGGGCTCGTCGAAGTCCTCGAGGATGGGCGTGTTGAGCACGGCTTCCTCATAAGGTCCAGGGGTTCCCCACGGGGTCCGTGGACACGCGTTCAAGGTGGAGGGGGTCAAGATCTGGTAGTTGCCGATCGCTCCGTCGTCGATCACGAGATGGTGGCTGAGAAATCCCCGCCCCGCCCCCCAAAAGCCTACCCCCCGAGAACTTCCCTTGGAGGGTATGTCGAAGCGGGTGCTGACTCGGGTCTCGCCCTGGCGCAGCAGCTCTTGCGCCATGAGCCAGTTTTCGATGCTGACCATGGTGGAATAGGCGATACAGTAGGCCCGTGCCCGATTCCGCTCCAGAGCGTTCCAGATCCGGGGGATTCTCCATTCCAGGAGTTGGCCCGGCAGCTGAGCCTTGGGGAGCTGGATGCGCAGGCTGGCGCCGGTGGTCTCCAGGAACCGCGAGGGAGGCAGTTTGCGGGCCTTGGCCGTCAGATACAGGCGGGCGTAGGCGCCGGCTTCCATGGGCAGGCGATCCCAGGTGGGTGTGGTGTCCCACGAGTAGCGCTCCCGCCAGCTCTGTTTGCCGGGCTTGGGCATGGTTTCCTTGTTCCAGGGATGATGCGGGCTGAGCGGCAGTCCATTGGGATCTTCTTTGAAGCGATGACCCTCCCACTGTTCGTAATACGAGTGCTCCACGAACTCTTCCAGACCCGCGTTGAGGTGCTGCAGATTGGTGGTGACCAACCCGCCGTCGACCAGCACTCCCGGGGTGGCCCAGCGAGCCTCCCCCCAACTGGCGCAGTTCTCGTAACTGGCATCGTAGGCGTCGGGACGGTCCCAGACACCGGTGTCGGCCATGGTCGCCGGCCGCCAGCCCAGGTACTCGTACTGCCGGTTGTGTTCCAGAAAAAAGTCGAAGACCTCGTCCCAGATGCCCACTGCTTTCTTGGAGTAGTCGACGAAGCGCTGCAGGCGCAGATACATCTCGTTCAGGACACTGGTCGAGATTGTGACGGCGACCCCCCCGGGAACCACCGACTGCGGGTGGGGGTATTTTCCGCCGATCAAGACGTAGGCTTCACGGGCGACTCGTGTCATCTCCAGGGCTTCCACGTAGAGTTTGCCCGTGAGTGGATTCAAGTCCCGCATGATCTGGCCGACATCCGAGTATCCGTGCATCTCGCCGTGCCGGGTTTGAGCCCGGCAGGCGGCTTCGTATAGGGTCGGGTTGGTGGCGCTGACCAGCTGTTCGGAATAGTCGGGCCCGGCCAGCAGAAACAGGTGCAGCGGGTGGTCGTACAGATACTCGATGCTCAACAACAAGTTGCGAATCAGGATTCCCAGTGGGGGAGGTTTGATGCCCAGAGCCATCTCGATGGCCAGTGCCGAAACCGTGGCATGGACTCCGCCGCAAACCCCGCAGGCGCGGCTGCTGATGTAGGCGGCGTCACGCGGGTCACGCCCTTTCAAGATCACTTCGTAACCGCGGAAGAGGGTGGCCATGGAGTTAGTGGACAAAACTTTCCGATTCTCCAAGTCCACGACGCTGTGAAAGGCCAGGGCCCCGGCGACTCGAGTCACCGGGTCGAAATCGACGTTCCGGATGTAGCCATTCCTGGCCAGCAGCTCCAGCAGCCGGTCCTGCTCCTCGTGCAGGGACTGGGTCCGGTAGGAATATGGATCGGACACGCCCTCCTTGAGGGTGGCGCGGCCGCTGGAATCGAACTCAATGGGCAGGTTTTTGAAACACACGCTGAACTACTCCCAGGGATTCGCCCTGCCGGCCGGTTGCGACCGGCTCACAATCTGAAGAGCCTGACGATTCCGGCCAACTGTGCGTCGACGCCGTTCAGTCCTTCCGCGAGTTGGGCGAGCGCGGCGTTGATCGTGCCGAGCCGGCCCTCCAGAGGCTCCGTGTGAGCTTGGACCTCGAGCAGTCGAGCCCGCACGCGCGCCAGGTGTTCGCCGGCCCGGCGCAACGCGATCAGGACCGCTAGAAGGTAGACTACCAGCGCCGCCACCAGCAGCGTCACGGCCAGCCAGGTTGCCGGGATCAGCCAGTTGGTCATGCTTTCCGTCTCTCCAATCCGCGTTTCACTTCGAAACCCTCGACTCCAAGGTCTTGCGGATCGTCTCGGCGTCTTCCTGCAAGGCCCCGGCTGTCTCCAGGAGTACTCCCGCTCCTTGGATCGTTTCTTCCAGTTGGGTGAGCGAAGTGGTACCCCGTCCGATTCCTTCGGCGGCCTCCGCCATCTGGAGAAAGTAGAGTTCGATGCCGCGGGCGGCCCGCCAGAGCCGGTGCAATGAGACCACGGCCAGCGGCAGAGCGGCGGCGTACACCACCAGGAGCAAGAGGGCCCAGATCAGTTCGACACTGCTCGGCCTCATATTCCCGCGTCCTCCTGTCGCTGGGCGGCGACGATGGTTTTCTGCAAATGCCCGTGGGCGGCCGTCAGCCCGGAGGCAATGGCTCCGAGATCCTGGTTGAGCTGTCCCAGCATGGGGGAAAGGTGAGCCGTTTCGCTCTCAATCGCGCGCAGCCCCAGCCGAAGCTTGGCCAGCAGGCTGGTGGGCTGACCGCCGATTCGAGTCAGCAATCGGGTGATGGTCAGTACCATGATTACCAGGACCGCCAGAAAGACCAGGACAACCAGGGCCGTCGCCAGCATCAACCAGGTGAGCATTTCAGCCCTCCTCCCCAGCGCCCAGTACACAGGCGGGGCAGCCTGGGCAAGCTTCAGCATGGCTTTCGATCTGCTGGGTAGCCCCCCCGATGCCCCGGACCTCTTCGGTGATCCCGGAGACCTGGCGCACGACGCGGCCCAGCAGCAGGGGGATCTGAATCGTGTTGTTGGCGACCAGCTTCCCCTGGGTCCAGATCGCAGAAGCGCCTTCCAGGATTTGCCCCGCGGTCCCGCGAATCTGAAGCAGCAGCCACGCAACCACCAGGGCCACTACCAGCACGAGCAGTAGGGACGTCCCCCAGATCATCACGATCGTGTCTTGCAGAGAACTCATTGGGAACTCCTGCGACGACGAGTTCGTCCGAATCTGACGAGCCTGTTCCGCATCTCAAGCCACACTGCTTTGATCCTGCCCATCGGCCCCCTGCAGTGTTTGGGCGATGCGCGCTCCGTGCTGGCGAATCGATCGCGCTCCGCCCAGCAATTGCTCCCCGACCTCTGCGGTCCCCTCGAGGGCCCAGATGCTGTTCGTGTTCTGCTTGATGGATTCCACGATTTGGAGCGTTTCCAGGGCCAGCCGAAGGATGCGCCGGGCGGCCAGCCAGATTGCGATCAACAGTGCGGCGGCCGCAGCCACCAATACTGCAGCGATTGCCAACCCCGTTATCCAAGCGGAGATCAGTGTGGCTTCATCCATGACCGTCGACTCCAGGCAGGCGCCGTCAGTCTCCTGGGCGCCTGCCCCCCAGAGACTGAATTCTTTGGTAGAAGAAGTGACCCATTCGATCGATCAGGTCGGGTTCACGAACATGGCCCCAGGCTTGGGGAACTCTTCCCTGCTGGCGCCAACGCCGGCTGCGATTTTGAAAGAATTGTGTGTGGCGGCGCAATGTCCGGATCAGGAAACCGTGAACCTTGGAGGCGCTGGAGGAGATGAGGGTGCCGGGGGGCCGCTGATAAAACGGCGAAAACCCGTCGGGGAAGCTGGGCATCGTGCATCCGATGCAGGGCGATCCCACGTTCATGCACCCTCCCAGATGGTTGATCGCTCCCCGCTTGTTGATGTTGCACTGCACCACCGGGCCCCAGCAACCGATCTCGACCAGGCACTCGTGCCCGCCGTATTCGTCGGCGAAGGAGCCTTCTTCATAAAAGCCTGCGCGGGTGCAACCGCGGTGCACGGTCTCGCTGAACAGCCAGGCGGGGCGGCCCAGTTCGTCGAATTCCGGAAGCGGCCCGAGCCCTTGCAAGAAGAGCAAGACCGCCGCGATGGTCTCGGTGAAATTGTCTCCGACGGGAGAACACCCTGGAATGTTGACGACGGGCAGACCCAGGGCGCTACGGTAGTCTTCACCCAGGTAGTCGATGACTCCCATGGCACCGGTAGGATTTCCGTAGGCGGCTGGAACTCCACCCCAAGTGGCGCACGTGCCGATGGCGACGACCGCCGCTGCATGTTTGGCGAGGCGCTCGAGCCACTCCGCGGTCGGGATGGGTTGCGGCTCCCCATCCACGTCGCGGACTCCCAGACCGGACCAATAGCCTCCGTGCTGCGCCGCCAAGCTCTCGTCGGCCACCGAGCCCTCGAAGATCACCACGAAGGGGGCATCCAGTTGCCCGCTGGCCGCGCGCTCGAAATGGGCGACGAAATCCTCTCCGGCTTCGACCGCCAGCACGGGGTGATGCAGCACGACCCGTGGGATTCCCGGGATCGTGCCCGTGAGTAGGGACTCCACCGAGGGTTGCGTGGCGCCCACGGCCGCAATCGAGCAGCCGTCGCAACTCATGCCGGCCAGCCAGAAGGCATGGACGGCTTCGTGCGGACCCCAGTGAAAGTCGATGGTTGGGTGCAGGGAATCTGCGACCGTCGGTGCTTCCATTTCTCGCCCCAAATTGCCAAGAGTCACGACTGGAGGGCCCGCGTGTATAGCCTTCTCCAGCCAGTTTCGACATCGTAACACAGGCTCCAAGAACTTCCCAGCTCTTCTGATTGGGGCCTTGGCAGACTTCTCGTCTTGTATCAAGCGTCCCCGCAAACTAGAATGCTTTTGAGGAGATTCCCAAAGCGCAGGAGTTCTTTCGAGCTGGCGTTGACACCGTCATGTGTTTGGCTATTCCAGGCAGAATTGTCTTACCCCCCTCTGAGCATTTCGCGGAGGTAGAGGTCTCGGGAGTGCGGCGTCAGATCAACATCGATTTGATCGCCCATGAGGGGGCGGCGGTAGGTGACTGGGTTCTGATCCACGTCGGGTTCGCCTTGAACAAGATCAGCCCGGAGGAAGCCCGGAAGCAGATCGAGCTGTTGACCCTGCTGGGGGAGGCAGCCGAAGTGGAGCGGGAGGTGTCCGGGTACGGATTCTCGTCGGGGAAAGGGAACGACCAAGCATGAAGTACGTGGACGAGTTTCGCGACTCACGGCTGATTCGCAAGGCGGCCCTGGAGTTGCAGCGGCTGTCCTCGCCGGATCGGCACTACCGCATCATGGAGGTGTGCGGGGGCCATACCCACGCCATCTACCGCTACGGTCTGCACCGTTTGCTGCCCGAGAACGTCGAACTGATCCACGGTCCAGGCTGCCCGGTGTGCGTGCTGCCCATGGGCCGGGTCGACGACGGCTTGTCCATCGCCGCCGACCCGAGAGTGATATTGACGGCTTTCGGGGACATGATGCGAGTGCCGGGCGAGCGCGGTAGCGCGCTCGAGCAGCGAGCCCGGGGTGCAGACATTCGCATGGTCTATTCTCCCTTGGACGCCTTGCAGTTGGCTCGCCGCAACCCCGACCGGGAAGTCGTCTTTTTTGCCATCGGCTTCGAAACCACCACGCCTTCCACCGCGCTGACCCTGATGCAGGCCCGCCGTGAGGAGATTCCCAACTTTTCCGTTTTCTGCAATCACATCGTCATCGTTCCCGCCTTGCTGGCGATCCTGGATTCCCCCGACATGCGGGTCGATGCCTTCATCGGGCCGGGACACGTGTCGACGGTGATCGGCTGTGAGCCGTACCAGTTCATTGCCGCAGACTTCCACCGGCCGGTGGTCGTGTCGGGCTTTGAGCCGCTCGACCTGATGCAGGCGATGGTGATGGCTCTGGGCCAGCTCAACCGCGGGGAGGCACGCGTCGAGAATCAGTACGGACGGGTGGTTCCCTGGGCGGGAAACCCAGCCGCCTTGCAGGTGATGGATGAGGTCTTCGAGCTGAGAGAGTTCTTCGAGTGGCGAGGGCTGGGCTCGATTCCCCATTCGGCGATGCGGATCCGATCGGAGTTCGCCGCCTGGGACGCAGAGCGGAAGTTCGAGGTTGCCGGCCTGCAGGTGACCGACCCCAAAGCGGCGCAATGCGGAGAGGTGCTCCGAGGAGTGCTCAAACCGCACCAGTGCCGCCTCTTCGGCAAGGAGTGCACCCCCGAGCAGCCCATGGGTGCACTGATGGTATCCGCTGAAGGGGCCTGCGCCGCACACTACCATTACAGCCACCGAATGGCGTCGAGGTAGCCTGCCATGCCGGACGCTTCCCGGCCAACATTCGGCGATCTCCAAATCGAAATGGCCCACGGGGCAGGGGGCTCGGCCAGCCGCCGGCTGCTGGAAGGGCTGCTCGTTCCTCTGTTGTCCAATCCCGCCCTCAACGCGCTGGGGGACTCGGCCATCCTGGACGTGAACGGCCAGCGATTGGCCTTCACCTGTGATTCGTTCGTGGTCAAACCGCTCACCTTTCCAGGCGGTTCGATCGGCCGGCTGGCGGTCCACGGAACGCTCAACGATCTGCTGGTCAGCGGCGCCCTACCCGTTGCACTGCTGGCCAGTTTCATCCTGGAAGCTGGTTTTCCAGGTGAGGCTTTGCGCCGTCATGTCGAGGCGCTGGCCGAGGCCGCTCGAGGTGCCGGCGTCCCCGTGGTGGGCGGGGACACCAAGGTGGTGGAGAACGGCAAGGGCGACGGTCTGTACATCACCACTTCCGGAATCGGTATCGTGCGCCCGGGCCTCCGCCTGGGGCCCGACCAGGTTCGGCCTGGGGACAGGGTGCTGCTGTCCGGTCCCTTCGGCGATCACGGGATAACAATCCTGCTGGCCCGCGGCGAGGTGGACCTGGAGGCAGACCTGGAGTCGGACTCACGCCCCCTGACCCCACTCGTTTCGGCCCTGCTGGAAGCCGTCCCCGAGGTACGGTGGATGCGGGACCCGACCCGGGGAGGCCTGGCGTCCGCCCTCAACGAATTGTCCCAGCAGAGTTCCCTGGCGGTCATCCTGGAGGAAAAGGCCCTGCCGGTGCGTGCTCCCGTTCGAGGGGCTTGTGAGTTGCTGGGCCTGGACCCGCTGCAGATTGCCAACGAAGGACAGTTCCTGGCCGTGGTGCCTCCCCAGCAGGCGGAGCTTGCCTTGGACGCTTTGCGAGGCGCTCCCGGGGGAGAAGAAGCGGCCATGATTGGAGAGATCCGCGAGTCTCCCGCCGGACTGGTGATCGCCGAAACGGATTACGGAGGCAGCCGGATCGTCGACATGCTGATTGGCGACCCCCTGCCAAGGATCTGTTGAAAGACGAGCTCGCTCCGGGATTGCCCAGCCCACCCACGGCGCGGGCCCCAGCAACGGGCGGGCGCTCCAACCAATGGGCTCCCCGATGAAAAGGACCACTCCCGACAATGCCGAGCAGCCCCGCGCGGCCCGGCGCGTATGGGTCGAGGGGATCGTTCAGGGCGTGGGGTTTCGCCCCTTCTTGTATCGGCTGGCCGAGCAGGAGCGCATCCATGGGTGGGTCAGGAACTCGGAACGGGGAGTCGAGATGCAGCTGGAAGGCTCCCCGGACCAGATTGCGAAGTTTCTGCGAGGACTCGAGCTCGAGCCGCCCCCTGCGGCGCGCATCAGCCGACTCGAGTCAAGGGCTGCCGAATGGGAAGGGGCCGACTCGTTTCGCATCGTCGGGAGCAGCCAGACCGGACGGCCCAGCACTCGCGTTTCACCAGATCTGCCCGTCTGTGAGGACTGCCTCGCCGAACTGTTCGACCCACACGATCGCCGCCACCTGTACCCGTACATCAACTGCACCAACTGCGGACCCCGCTTCAGCATCGTCCTGGGGCTGCCCTACGATCGGGAACAGACGACCATGAAGGAGTGGACCCTGTGTCCCGATTGTGACCGTCAATACCAGGATCCCAACGACCGGCGTTTCCACGCCCAACCGGTGGCTTGCCCGGCCTGCGGACCTGGCTATCGTCTGGAAACCTCCCAGCAGCGAGTTTCGGGGCCCGGCGCCGTAGAGGCGTGCAGCCGGCTCTTGCAGCAAGGGCGGATCATCGCCCTCAAAGGGCTGGGTGGATACCACCTCGCCTGCGATGCTCAGAAAAGTGATGTAGTTTCTGAACTGAGAAAACGTAAATATCGGAAAGAAAAACCCTTTGCTCTCATGGTGACAGATTTGAAAACAGCCCGTGACCTGGTCTCGCTGTCCCCTCGGGGAGAAGCCTGGCTGGGGGGTCCGGAGCGGCCGATCGTGGTGGCCCCGGCGCTGAGGGAGCTTCCTGGAGTGGCCCCCGGAAGCGGCGAACTGGGTGTCATGCTGCCCTACACGCCCCTGCACCATTTACTGTTCGCGGCGGACTGTCCGCCCGTGCTCGTCATGACCAGCGCCAACCGGTCCAGTGAGCCGATCGCCTATCAAGACGATGAAGCGCGGCGGCGCCTCTCCGGCATTGCCGACGCCTTCCTGGTCGGCCGGCGACCGATCGCCCGGCGAGTGGACGATTCAGTGGTGCGCCAGAGCGCGCAGGGTGTGATCGTCTTTCGCCGCGCAAGAGGGCTGGCGCCGGCGGTCGTCGCGCACCTTCCCAGCGATGCGCCGCTGCTGGCACTGGGGGGCCAGATGAAGAGCAGCCTCACACTGGTGGTCGAGGGACAGGCCGTGATGAGCCAGCACCTGGGGGATCTCGAATACACCTCCGTTCGGGAGGCTTTTCGCGAGACCGTGGCAGATCTGCTGAACATGTATCGGCTCGAGCCGGAGGAGGTCGGGGTGGTCCACGATCTGCACCCTCAGTACGCCTCGACTCGCTTCGCCCAAGCGTGGCCGGGCCCGCGCCAGGCCGTTCAGCACCATCGCGCCCATGTCGCCGCTGTGTTGGCCGAACATGAGATCGACCAGGAAGCGGTCCTGGGGTTCGCGTGGGACGGCACGGGCTTCGGAGACGACGGCGCCATCTGGGGTGGAGAAGCTTTCGCCGGCTCTCTACGCGCCGGTTTCGAGCGGGTCCGGCACCTGCGGCCGGCCGCTCTACCAGGGGGTGACGCTGCGGCCCGCCACCCCGTGCAAGCAGCCGCGGGCTTCCTGAGCCAGCTCGCCAGTCTGCCCGATCTGAGCAGCTCTCCCTTCCGCTTTCCCAAGCGATTCGAGGAGTCACTCCAGTTGATCGAAGCGGGCGTACAGGTTTTTCCCACGACTTCGATCGGCAGACTCTTCGACACGGTCGCCGCTCTCGCAGGGTTCACACGTCCGGTCAGCTACGAGGGCCAGGCCGCTACCTGGCTGGAGCAGCTCTCGACTGGGGCAACCTCCGGCGACGCCTATCCATTTCCGTCGGATTGGGATTTCCGGCCTCTGCTCGAGGCGGTCGTGAGGGATCGATTGAAGGGACGCTCCCCGGCGGAAGTCGGGCGTGCGTTTCATCGGGGCCTGGCGGCAGGGCTCGCAGAAACCGCAATGGAGGTCGCCAGGGAGTACGGGATTCGGCGGGTCGCGGTGTCGGGAGGGGTGTTTCAGAATGTCCTGTTGCTGGAGATGGTTCATGAGGAGTTCTCGCGCCGGCGAGAGGCAGGGCGCCTCGAACTGCTGACCCAGCAGCGGGTGGCTCCTAACGACGGCGGATTGAGCCTGGGCCAGGCTGCGCTGGGAGCCTACCGGACAGGGGAAGAGACGGAGCCCGGCTGAGAAGGGGGTGAGTCGAGTCGAGTGATCGCCTGGAAAAGTTCGAAACGATGGCATACACTGTGGCCCAGAAGAGCACCGAGGGTGTTCCGTTCTCGGCGAAAAGGAGTCAGCCATGAAGCGCCTTTGGCTAGTTTTTCGGGTTCTCCTGTTGGGCGCGGCCGCAAGTCTGGCCGCCTACATTCCCTACAAGTACGCTACCCAGTTGCACGCCATCGAAGGAATCTATTTCTACCTGTTTCCCCTCTCCTCCGTGGTGGCTCTGGCGGGCATCTTGCTGGCCTGGAAACCGGAGCTTGGCTTCACCCTTCCGATCTGGCTGCGGACGGCCACCTCAGCAATCGCCGTCGGCTGGATCGCCACGGGGGTGATCTGCGTTCCGTCTTTGGCGAAGACCACCATGGCCGCTCCGCTGAAGGGTTTGTTCGCGACCTTCCACATGACTACGCAGCACATCTTCCTCTCGCTGGTGGTGACCTTCATGCTGCTGGTTCCCCAAGCCGTGCATTCCTGGTTTCGAGTGGAGGCCAAACTGCCCGATCGGGAGCGGGAAACCGTTCCCTCCGAAGGCTGATCGGGGGTGTCTTTCGCGAGATACTTTTCTCTGATGTGGGAGACGTGAGCCTTCCCCGTGGTCACTCCTCCCCGTCGGGAGCACCGCGCACGAAGAGAGTTGGTTCTCGGTCGGCCGTCGCCGGCAGCTTCAACATGAACCAGACCCCCAGCAGAGGCCCCGGTGCCAGCAGCGTGAACGCCCAACGCCAACCCAATTCGGGCGCGGCCAGTGAGAGCAGCTGAATCGAGAGCACCGTGACCCCGAAGCCGACGCCGTTTTGCACCGTCAGGGCGGTACCGGTGTGACGCGGGGGGCAGAAACGGGTGGCCAGCGCCGAGAACTGTGCCGAATCCGCAATCACGAAAAACCCCCACAGTACGAGGGCCGACAGGACCAACTCCCAGGGGAGCCGAAAGAGCCAGCCCGAAAGAGCGCAGAGGCTGCCCGAGACGGCGAGAGACCAGACGGCGATGCGGCGCTGGCCGTAACGGCGCGAAGCCAGCCCTCCAGCCAGACAGCCCAGCGCACCCACGCCAATCACCAGGCTCGTGAGCAAGGGGATCGGCCAGCGGTCCAGGCCTTCACTTCGCTCGGCCAGGAAGTGGCTGATCAAGGCCCAGAAGGCATACAGCTCCCACATGTGCCCGAGGTATCCGAGGGCGGTGTGGCGGAAGTTTCTCTCCCGGAACACCCTGAACATGACGGCGGCATCGAAGGCAGCTCGCTCTTTGAGATAGGGACCGTCCCGCAGGAGTCCCCACACCAGCACTCCTCCCAGCAGTGCCGCGGCCGAGGGCAGGGCTGCCAGCAGACGCCAGGAGAGCAACTGCTGCAAGGACTGGAAGAGGTAGGCGGAAGCCTTGCCCAGCGTCAGAGCCGCGATCAGGACCGCCAGGCGCCAACCCAGGCCGCTGCGGAACCAGGCGGCGACGATCTTCATCCCGACCGGGTAGATTCCCGCCAAAGTGACCCCCGAGAGGAATCGCAGCAGCACGGCAGGGGCCAGTCCTTCCGAGAGCCCGGCGAAGCCCAGATTGAAGAGTGAGCCGAGCACCGCCGACACGAAGAAGACCAGGCGCGCGGGGAAGATGTCCGGCAGGTTCAGCAGCGCGTACAGGAACGTCCCCGTGATGAAACCCAACTGCACGGAGATCGTCAGCCAGGCGCTTTCGGTTGCGCTCAGCTGCCAGAGCTGCTTCAAAGCGCTAGAGGCGGCGGTACCCGAGAACCAGATCGAGGTGCACAGCAGCACGGCCGCCGACACCGTCAGCAAGGCGAAGCGAGCTTCCCTGGGAACGGGGTCCGTGGATTGCAACGCAGCGTCCCAGGCGGCATCAGGGTTCGGCATCGATGGAAGACTCTACCTGGTCCGGGCCTGCACCTGACGCGTGATCTTGGTCATCAGCCTGCGGGGCACGAAGCGGTGCGCCTGAGCGCTCAGCTTGTTGAGGACCCCGGGAATGACGATACGCCGTCCCGTCATGGTGCCTTCGTAAGCCGCCTCGGCGACCGGCCTTGCGTCCATCAGGAAGTTCTGAGCCAGCCGGGAGTCCTCCATCTCCGCTGTCGCCTGGAATTCAGACCTGGTCGGTCCCGGACAGAGTGCCGTCACCGAAACTCCAGTTCCCTGGAGTTCCTCCGCCAGGGCCTCGGAAAAAGAAAGAACGAAAGCCTTGGTCGCATAGTAAACGGCCATCAGCGGGCCCGGCTGGAAAGCTGCCGTCGAAGCGACGTTCAAAATCCTGCCTCGCCGGCGTGCGACCATGTGCCTCACGAAACGATGCGTGAGATCGGCCAGCGCCAGGACGTTGAGCCGAATCATCTCCAGCTGACGCTCTCGCTCGACCTCGTGAAAGGGGCCATAGGAGCCGAAGCCGGCGTTGTTGACGAGCACATCGACGGTGAGGTCCTGTTGCAGGACTGCCTCGAACACCTGCTGGGGGCCCTCAGGCGGCGCCAGGTCCCCGGCCAGGACGCGAGAGTCCACCCCATGTGCCGTCTTCAGTTCTTCCGCGAGGCGGCGCAGCTGGTCTTCACGGCGCGCCACCAGGATCAGAGGAAAGCCATTCTCGGCGAAGACCCGCGCCAGTTCGAGCCCGATTCCAGCCGATGCGCCGGTGATGAGTGCCCAGTTCCGTAGTGATTTTGCTTCCATTGCCTTGGCTCAGGACACTAGCACGCGCCATGGGCGCACGCAATGGACGGCGCGGGGGCATGCGGCGTGGGGCAGGGGGCGTAGGCTCATACTGGGAGAGGAAGTTGTGTGGCCAAGCGCACCGCGGGCCTCTTCTGGGAAATCTCGGGCTCAGAGTGCGCGCTCGAGTCTAGCTATCCAGCCGGCTCGGTGAGGTACTGCATTTCTTACAGCGAAGCGAACGCGAGGTCGGGAAATCGAAGGCACTCATTTCTCGAAAATCGAGCCGACCCTTCCACGATGTTGGTCGGAAGCGAGACTGCTGCACATCGGATCTGTCCCTTCGGCCCAAATTCTACATTGGCAGGAAGCGGAGTCGTGGAGCGACAGGTTTCGATGACGAGCCGGTGATCCTTTGGGATGCTTCGAGCTTGCGATGATCCCTCAGTGATTTACGTCCGGGCCCGCGGACGCACGAAGATCCACGACCTCTCCAGAAGCAAGAAGCCCCGAGCCCTGAAAGCCCCCTACTGCACAAAGCCGGGTGAGGTGACTTCGGGCGGTTGCTGAGCCAGCTGGCGGCAGTGAGCGACGGGGATGCTCATGACCTGCAGGCAGCCCAGGTCGGAGCGCCCCAACCGGCGGCAGTGTTCCTGCTGCCACGAAAGCAAAGAACTCCAACTGGTGGGAACCTGGTCGCAGAAGGTGGTGGAGCTTTCACAGGAGAAGAGGCAGCCGCCCAAGAAGAGCGAAGACCGATAGCCGCAGAGCCAGCCCTGGCATCGATCCAACCGCTGGAGCGCTTGCTCGACACAAGCTTCACCGGAATTCCCCGAACCCCAAAGGACGCCTTCGTCCTGTGCCCTCTGAGCCGCCTCCCAGCTGGAAGCCAGGCTGGCACGCTGATTCCACAGCCAGGCAGCTCCCACGAGTCCTCCCAACGCCAGCGCCGAGAGGCTGATCACGCTCGCCAGAACCAGCAGCCGCCAAAGCCGCTGGGATCCCTCAGCGGAGCAATCGACCACCACCACCGTTCCCGCCATCTTGTCGTGCCAGCCTTGCTTGCGCGGGTCGGCTGCGATCCAGAGAAAACCCAAGCCAAGCGGCATCAGCGAGGCGAAATAGCCCAGATAACGGACGATCAGCTGGCGGCTGGAAGGGTCGGAGCCGCTTTCGGCGTCCACGATCTTGGACGCCAGGAGCATCTTTCCCGGCGTGGCCAGCCAGCGCTTCCAGAACCAGAACACGAGCACAAAAGGCAGGACGATCTGCAGAAAAATATCCGCAGGACCTCGAAACCAGGCCGGGGTCGGAGAAAAGTACGCCACGCCATAGATGGCGAGTGCTGCGGGCACCAGCAGGGCCGTCAGGCAGATGCTGTCCAGCAGGAAGGCCCACATCCGGAGCCAGAAACCGGCGTAGCGGGTGTCGCGCGTCGACGATCGCACATCGACATTGTAGTGATTTTCGGCTGTGCCGGAGTGTGATCGCTGGTGGCGAAGCCGGCGCCAGCCTGATTAGAGCACGGCCCCGGAACGAATGCCCACGCCCGGAAAATGCGGGCCGGGGGGAAGGATTCGGCCCCGTTCTCGGGAACGGGGCGCTCAATGCTGGAAGCCTTCGACTCCCGGCTAGTTTTCGAGCACGACCGGGTCGCCGATCTCGATTCCCGTTCCGCTCAACAGGGTGCCCACGGCGGAGCGCTCGTCCACCTCGTCGACTCGGAGCCGACCCACTTCCCGTGTGATCTCGCGCAGGACTTCTCCCGTCGCCGGATCTTTGACGCTGCGGATCACTTGGTGAACGGAGAAGGTGTCACCCACCTGCACCCCGTCGCCGCGGCCCACGTTCAGGATCACCAGGGTGCCTTCCACATCGGCCACCAGGCCGCGGATTTCTCGCAGCACCCGGGGGATCTTGGGTTCAGCGCCGTGCACCTCGGTGGCCAGGTTCGTCACCGCGGCACTGACCGCTTCGCCCAGTATGGTTTCGCGGAAGTCGCTGCTGGACATGTCGATTTCGCCCGCCCCGAAGCCGCCGCGGCCTCCTCCGAAGCCTCCCAGCAGCAGGCCCGAACGGGCGGATTCTCCGGTTCCAGCCGCCACCGCCAGGATTTCACCGGTGTTCACGTCGATGAGTCGAGCGTTGATGCCAACCTTGGCCTTGCCCTTGGAAGTTCCGACCTTGCCTCCGCCGAAGCCCGACCAGCGGCCCAGAGCCCCGCCGACGCCGGTGCTCTTCTCCTCCGTTCCGAACTGGGTGATGCTGCCGACGATGATGGCGTTGACTCCCAGGACCCGCCCGACTTTGGCGGCCGTGGCAGCGTCGGCTCGTTGGCTGGTGCTGAAGTCCTGTTCGGCGAGGACGGTGTTCAGACGGTTCCGCTCGATGATGCTGAAGGTCCCGTCGCGCACCAGCTCGTCGACCAGCAAATCAGAGATTCCGCGGCCGATGTCCCAGTTGCCCGACCACCACTGCTGAACTGTCCCGAACTCGAAGTCCAGAACCGCGATTCTCTTCTTATCGGCCGCCATCACGCTCGTGCCCAGGAGGAGCGAGAGCGCGCCAGCCGCAAACCATTTGTTCCTCACTATCCGACTCCTTTCCAGCCGTCGACGCGTTCCCTGTCGCCGGCGCTGGTCCGTGAGCTCCCGAAAGATTCTCACTGAATGATGGATATCACAAAACAGGGGTTTTGTGAAAAGGGTGCATCACCAGACTTGCGACTCTCGAGATTTTTCGCCATCGTTCTCAATGTCGGCAGCTGGCGAGAACGAGCCGGCGGGGGAGGCACGGAGAGGGCGCGGAAGGCCGGGCGTTGCGACTCGGCCGGCCCGAGCCCAGGATTGCAAGGAAAGGAAGTACCCATGGCGAGAAAAGGTTTGGTTCCACTCTTCACAGCGGTGGTTCTGGTCGCCACGGCTTCTGGGCTGGCCCAGCCCCGGGAATGCCGCGATTGGCCCGTGCTGTATTCCGACGACAGTTTTCGCGGCAGGTCCTTCACGCTGCGGGAGTCGGTGAGCGATCTTCACCGGCTGGGGATGGGCGACGATGCGTCCTCGCTCTGCGTGCCCGCGGGCTGGAGGGTCGTTCTGTACGAGGATACGAATTTCCGAGGGGATGTCCTGGAGCTTTCCGGGCCCTATTCGATTTCGGACTTGAAGCGGCAGCGCCCGCAAGGGCGGGACTGGGGGGACCGCATCAGCTCGGCGCGGGTGACTCCGCCCCGGCGCCGCGTGGGTCGATACGATGGCCGGCTTCCTCGAGAGTGCGATCAACACCCGGTCATTTTCCAGAAAGACTCGTTCGCCGGATCAGTGGCCCGTCTGGATCGCTCGATTCCCGATCTGCACGGGCTGGGAATGGGTGACGACGCTTCTTCGATCTGCGTTCCCGACGGCTGGCGCGTGGTCGTCTTCGAAGACAAGAACTACCGGGGGGACCGGTTGGAGCTCTACGGACCCGATGCGATTCAGGATCTGAAGCGGGACCGTCCCGGCGGTCGGGACTGGGGGGACCGGATCAGCTCGGCACAAGTCGAGCGTACCGGCGGTTACAGGCGCCGGCCCAGCGAGAGCGGAGGCATTTTCAAAGGATCTCCCGGTGACCAGCGGGCCGCCTGCGATCGGTATCCTCTGCTGTTTGAGGCCTACGATTTCCAGGGACGGTCGCTGTCCCTGAACGATTCTGTCCCGGACTTGCGTCGAGCGGGATTGGGAAACAGCACAGGCTCACTGTGCGTCCCCGCAGGCTGGACCGTTTCGTTCTACGAGTACAGCGATTACCGTGGGCGCTCGTTCGAAGTATCCGGGCGCCAGGAAATTGCGGATTTGAGGCGCAGCCGCCAGTCGTCCTCGTACTGGGGCGACCAGCTGGGTTCAGTGCGGGTGATTCGAGGAAGAGATTCAGGAGCCGGCTTCGGAAACGATCGCTACGACCGATCCAGCCGCGACTGCCCCGACTACCCGGTGCTCTTTTCAGACCACGGCTTCGGGGGCGAGCGGCTGGAGCTGACCGGCCCGATCGAAGACCTCGATTCCGCGTTCTTCGGAGACTCCGCGTCTTCGGTGTGCGTCCCAACCGGTTGGACGGTCATTCTCTATGAGCATGCCAACTTCCGCGGGGACTACTTGGAGCTGTCGGGCGGGAGATCGGTGGCAGATTTGAAGCGGGACGCTCCCGGCGGCCGGGATTGGGGAGACCGAGCGAGTTCGGTGGACGTTCGCCGTCCCTGGCGTTGAGCCAGCAGCGCCTGGACCGCTCCTCAGAAATACCATGTGAAGGCGGCAAAGGCGGTCGTGGGAACGGGCCCGTACTCGCTGTTGGGGCTCAGGTCGGGGCGCAGGCTGCTTCCAAAACCGGTCTGGACGGCCAGCAGCAGGCTCGAGTTGTCGCTGGTAGACCAGGCCAGAGCCGGAATCCAGAGGGCGGAGGCATCCTGGGCGTTGAACAGCAGAGACTGGGTGAAGGTCCAAAGCGGATGCAGCTGCCAGGTCAGGGCCGCGCCTGCGTAGTAGGTGCCCAGGCTGAACAGCTCCCCGCGGCGCACCCGATCGGTGTTCGAGAGCGCCAGGTACTGCTGGGCCGAGCCGACCCCAAATCCATTGTAGGCCAATTCCAGGGTGAGTCCCCAATCGGGGGTGATCTGCCGATCGATCCCCAGGGTGGCGCGCCAGAAAGCTCCGCGGTCCAGGCTTCGCTCCAGGGGGTCGTCCGAATCGGTCCAAGCCACCTCGCCCCGCAGCGCCGTCCCTTGCAGGTCTCCGGTGAAGAACACACCCGCGACCGAGTCTCCGTGGGACTTGCCTCCCACGAATCCCAGGTCGAGCCGGCCCAGGTGGAAGCGAAACTGGGCCGCCAGGGCGCCGTCCCGGCTGACGGCGGGTCCCAGGGAGGCGGCCACGATCTGGACCTCCGAATACCGCCCCAGTGCAACCGTGGCGCGCACCGCGTCGACTCCCGCTTTGTAATCCCTGTCGATCCTCTGGGGTGAAAAGGGGGAGAACAGATCCAGGGTTGGCCAGAAGTACGCGACGCCCCAGGTGATCGCCTGCCGCCCTGCCGTGACGCGGACACGTCCCAGCTCCATCTGCAGATTGAGACGATCGAAACGGCCTTCCAGGCGGTAGCCGTCATCTTCGGCCCAGACCGACTGCAGCGGCAGGAAGTCGTTGCTGCGCCCGGTGGCGACGCCGGCAGCTTCCTCGAAAGGGGGTGAGAGGATCTCCAGGACAGCGTGGACTTCCCATTTCAGGTGCGAGGCCTGTGGCTGTTCCCAGGTGAGGCGCAGTGAGCCGAACTCGAGGTCCCTGCGAGTCCCAGCCAGTTGAGGTGGGAGGTCTTCCAGGCGGAAGAACTGGTAGCCGCGCAGCGACCCACCCCAGTGGGCCGTTTGAGCGGACAGTGGCGAGCTGCAGCATCCGGCCAATGCGGCCAGCAGCAATGCCACCCGGCGGCAGGGTTTCCAACAGCGCATCGCTCTCATGGCCCCCCGGATGTGGCTGCGGTTTGGTGCGGTGGGTCCGGCTTGGTACGGTCCTCGTCGATGCGTCCGTCCAGCAGCCGGATCAGGCGGCGGGCGCGCTGCATGACTCGCGGATCGTGAGTGGAGAACAGAAACGTCGTACCGTGGCTTCGGTTGAGCCCTTCCATCAGGTCCAGCAACGAGAGTGCGGTCTCGCTGTCCAGATTGGCCGTGGGTTCGTCGGCCAGCACCAGTTTCGGTCGCGACACGATGGCGCGAGCCACGGCGACGCGCTGCTGCTGGCCCCCGGACAGCTCGCCGGGACGCCGATTCTCGAGTCCATCGAGTCCCACCTCGTGGAGCACCTCGCCCACGCGCCGCCGCCGCTCCCCAGCCGTGACGCCTTGAAGCAGAAGCAAGAACTCGGCGTTTTCCTGAGCGCTCAACACTGGGATCAGGTTGAACGACTGAAAGACGAAGCCAATTTGCTCGAGCCGGATCCGGGCCCTCTCCGCTCGTGACAACCCGGTGATTTCCTGGCCGTTGAGAAAGACCTGTCCCCGGTCGGGCCGATCCAATCCGGCCGCCACGTTCAGCAAGGTCGTCTTGCCCGAACCCGAAGGACCCGCCACTGCCGCGAACTCGCCCGCGAACAGCTCCAGAGTCAGGCGGTCCAAGGCGTGGACTTCCTGATCGCCTTGATGGTAGATCCGCGAAACCTCATTCAGCCGTAAGACTCTTCGACTCATTCTTCAGGTCCCCAGCAAGTGGACGTCGCCGAGGCTGGCGGCCCGACGGGCCGGCAGTAGCGCCAGCAGCAGCGTCAGCGTGAAAACGGCCAGGATCGCCTGTGCCATCCGGGCCCAGCTGAGATGGGAATACAGGATCGGTTCCACCGCCACCCCGGCCGCGCTGACGTCCCGGAGGTTGAACACGTCCAGCGGAAGTCCTTGAACGGCGAAATAGAGATGGGCCGGATACCCCACCAGAAGTCCCAGGACACAGGAGAGGAGTCCGATAAAGAAAGCCTCCATCAGGACCATCCAGAAGCGCTGCCGGGGGGGGAATCCCAGCGCATCCAGCAGAGAGAACTCCCGCGCCCGCTCGAGCACCGACATCAGGAGCGTGTTGAGCACCATGAAAGCGATCAGCAGGAACAGGAAGAGGTTGAAGACGTAATTGCCGGCGTCGTCCATGCGGATGTAGTCCTCCAGTTCAGGGAGGGCCTCGCGCCAGCTGAGTACTTCCAGGTTGGAAAAGCGGCGCTGTCCCTGGCGGGCCAGCGGCTCGGAATCCGTTTCGTCCTCCAGGATGACCGCCAACTGGTGGATCTTCCCCGGCAGCCGGTAGAATTCCTGCGCGGTCTCCAGAGGCGCGATCACCAGGGTCTGATCGTATTCGTCCAACCCGGTCTCGAAGACCCCGCCCACCCGAACCAGGCGCGACTCGATCTCCGGATTCCCCGCGGCCTGGGCCATCAACACCATCCGGCCTCCCAGCCCCAGCTTCAACTTCCGGGCCACGCCGCTGCCCAGAATCACTCGGTCCGCGTCCCCCTGGGTCAAGAACTCACCCAACGTCAGCTTCTGAGCGAAGTCTGAGGCCTCGATTTCCCGATCCGGATCGACTCCAAGCAGGCGCACGCCGGTGGAGCCATCCGCCGAGGACGCCAGAGCCGAGCCGAACAGCCGGGGGGCCACGGCCTGCTGGGGGAAGCCGGCAGAGACTTGCTGCAACCACCGCAGCGCCCGCACTGCGGCGTCCGCTTCGAGTGCACGCTCCAAGCCTCCCAGCTCCTGGTAGCCGGGGCTTTGAATGACGAGATGGCCCGAGCCCAGCCGCACGGCGCCCTCGATCATCTGGCGGTGGACTCCGTCGTTCAGCCCCAGAAAGAGCAACAACAGAGCCATCCCCAGGCCCACCGTGGACGCCGTCAGCAAGGTCCTGCGGGTGTTGCGCCAGAGGTTTCGCCAGGCGATCTGCAGGAGAATCCGCATCAATCATTCTCCGGGAAGGCCCCAGGCTGAGACTCCAAGCCCCCAGCTCTGAGTCCCAGGCCCTTCTAGACCTGCTGTGGCGTCGTCAGCGCCTTGGCCGGGTCCAGCCGCGAGGCACGCAGGGCCGGCAGCAAGGCGGCCACCAGGGTTGCCAAAACCAATCCCACGGCCGACCAGATCAAATGTCTGGGGACCAGCCGGAACCGCAAGACGGGGTCGATGTACGTGTCGACCACGCTGATCTCTCCCGTCCAGCGGCTCAGGTCCAGGCCGTGGGTCTCCAGGGGTGGCATGACCAGGCCGGTCAACGCCAGTCCCAGGCCCACTCCGAGGAGAGCCAGAAAGAGGCTTTCGATGAGGATCGAGGCGATGATCGAGGCGGGGGGCATTCCCAGAGCCCCCACCGTTCCGATTTCACGAGTTCTTTCGAAGACCGCCATGAGCATGGTGTTGAGGATGCCCAGAGCCGCAAAGAGAGCCACGAAGCCGATCAGGATCCCGTAGGCACTGTCCATGATTTGCAGGTAGTCCCGGAGCTGGGGGGAGAATTCTTCCCAGCTCTGAGCCCGGACGCCTTCGGGCAGTCGGGAGCCGGCATTGAGTTGGCCGGCAAACGCACCGGCCGCGAAAACGTCCTGGAGCCGAATCACGATCTCGTGAACCCGCTGAGGCGGCAAAGCCAGCAGCAGCTGCAGGTCCGGGATCTCGAGCAGCGCCACCGAATTGTCCAACGGGCTGAGGCCGGTGCGGAGAATTCCCTCGACTCGAAAGAGTTCGTTTCCCAGACTGCCGTCGGCGGCCTGGGTGACGGCGGCGATTTCGGAACCGAGGGTCGCCTGGATCTCGCGGGCCAGACCTTTGCCCAGCCAGATGCCTCCCGGGGAGGTTTCTCCGGGGCGGCGCCCGATTTGGACGCACTGCAGCAGACGAGAGACTTCGGCCTCACGGTCGGGCTGGACGCTGATCAGTTGAGCGCCGGCCGAATGCTCTCCAGTGGAGAGCAGCGCAAAACCGTAGACTCGCGGAGTGGCCTGGCGAACCTCCGGGCGAGCCTGGAGGGCGTCCAGCAGCCCTGGCTCGATCCCGGTCCGTCCTCCCAGCGTGTCGAAGAGATTGCGGTCGGGGAGGTAGTCGGGATGGTGCAGCTGGACGTGACCCGACAGCAGACTGGTGCCGTTGTCCAACATCTGCTCGCCGATCCCCTGGGTCATCCCCAGCAGGATGGCCAGGAACAAGAGCGCAGAAGCAACCGCCGAGATACTGATCAAACTGCGGCGCGGATTGCGCCACAGGTTTCTCCAGCCCAGACGAAGCGACAGTATCAACCGCTCACCTTCGCAGGCTGGAGAGCGAAAAGGTGCGCTCCGGGATGGGGATGTCGAACTGCAAGTCGTGGTAGATCATCTGCGTGAACTCCTCGGGGTCTTCAGTGGGAACCAGCCGCATCCGGGTCGGTATGGCGCGTCCTCCCACCTGCTGGACATCGTGGAAGGTGAGGGTTCGGCGCAACCGGCCGTCCTCACCAAAGTAGCGTGCCCGGATCGGCAACAGGTCGTCCTGGGCCACCTCGTACAGAATGCTGCCCCAGACCACAGGAGCGTCCGGAAAGGGCGTCAGGGTGAACTCCCAGATGCGCCGCCCGTCGCGCCCGCCGTCGAAAGACGTCTCGATGCGGTAGTCGCGAATCAGCCGGCTCTCCTTGACCAGGTCGTCGTTGGTGAAGTGCGAGCCCATCCAGGCGCTCGCCATCATCGAACTGGGAACGCGGATGATGCGATCGATCTTGGGCAGGTAGTTCCAGATGTCCTCACCGACCTTCAGAGTGGTCATTCCCGCCTCTTTCTTGGGCTGGGTGATCCGAATCAAAGCCTTGTCGGTCCCTTCGGACCAAATCTCCAGAGCCAGGTTGCGCTCCCAGCGCCGGGTGGCCACCGTCATCTCCACGCGGGCATGGGACGAGTCTCCCCTCAGCAGCCGATCGACCCGGTCGATGATCTCCTTCGGCTCCGGGCCTGTCTGAGGGAGGGCGCTGGGCTGGGCCAGCGAGGCCAGCGAGACGAAGAGCACCGTCTCGAAAAGGAACGGTGTGCGCATTCTAACCTCCTCACCGCATCCTAATACGCCCTTCCGTTTTAGGCTATTCGGAGGCGCTGATTGGATTCTCGAGCTCCCGCCCGGCAGCGGGGCGGGTTCGGCCGTTTCCGCCGTCCTCCTGGAAACTGGTATCCTCGCTCGAGTGTCCCGGTGACCGGCGGCTGAACCGAGGGCGAACGATCGGGTATCGACGAAATCGGGGGCGGGCATGGCTGAATGGGACGCGGTGTTCGTGGGAAGCGGGATCAATTCTCTGGTGGGTTCGGCGGTGTTGGCCCGGGCGGGCTGGCGCGTCTGCGTTCTGGAACGCAACGACTGGGCCGGGGGCAACCTGCTGACCCGGGAGATCACCCTTCCGGGCTTTCGTCACGACGTGCTCTCGGGCTGGCATCCCTTGTTCACGGGATCTCCCGGCTATGCCGAGATGGGCGCCGAGCTGGCGCAGCGTGGATTGCACTATCTCAATACCGACTATCCCACCGCCACCCTCTTTCCCGACGGCTCTGCCGCCTTCCTGTCCACTTCGGGCGAGGCCAATTTGGAGGAGTTCGAGCGCCTGGCCCCGGGCGACGGGCATGCCTGGAGGCAGTTCACCGACGAGTTCGGCCACAAGGCCGAGCTGGCTTTTGGGTTGCTCGGCACCGAATTGTGGTCGCTGTCGGGCTTGAGCCTGGTGGGCCGTTGGCTTCTGCGACTGGGGCGGGAAAGCTCCCTCGAGTTCGGCGCCGAGATGCTGGCGGCGGCCCGCCACTGGCTGGCCGAGACGTTCCAGTCCCGGCGCATTCACGGCCTGCTGGCACCCTGGGTGCTGCACACCGGTCTGGGCCCCGACGCGGCAGGCTCCGGGTTCATGTTGCAGGTGATTGCCGCAGCCCTCCAAATGGGGGGCATGCCGGTCCCCCAGGGGGGAGGCGCTCGCCTGGCCCAAGCGCTGGTTAGACTCATCGAAGATCGAGGCGGACTGGTGCAAACCGAACGGGAAGTTGCCCGCGTTCTGCTCAGAGACGGCCAGGCCGTCGGGGTCCGACTGGCAAGCGGGGAGGAAATCTACGCGGAGCGCGCCGTGATCTGTTCCGTGACGCCCACCCAGCTCTATTTGCATCTCCTCTCCGAGGCGGCTCCAGTTCCCCCCAGAACCATCCAGCAGGCTCGCCGCTTCCGTTACGGGCGGGCCGACATGCAAGTTCACCTGGCCTTGTCGGAACCTCCTCAATGGCCAGGAGAGGATGGGCGCTTCGCGCAGACGGCCATGATCCATGTGACGCCGGGCCTGGATGCGGTGTCGCGGGCGGTCAACCAGGCGGAGCGCGGGCTGCTGCCGGAGGAAGGCACGATCGTGGTGGGCCAGCCCATGGCCGTCGATCCTTCGCGTGCTCCCGAGGGGTGCTGGATCTTATGGATTCAGCTGCAGGAGTTGCCCAGCCGTCCCAGGGGGGACGCGGCGGGAAGGCTGGACTGTTCGGAGGGCGCCTGGACGGAGTCGCTTCGGGAGTGCTACGCGGATCGGGTCATCGAACGCCTGTCCCTGCAGATTCCGAACCTGAAACGGTCGATCCTGAAGCGGGTGGCCCTGTCGCCGGCGGATCTGGAACGGCTCAACGTCAACCTGGTCGGGGGCGATCCCTACGGAGGGGCCTGTTCCCTGGATCAGACCTTCCTGTGGCGGCCTCTGGCGGGCTCCCCTCATCACCGCACCCCGGTCGGACGCCTCTACCACATCGGTGCTTCGACTCACCCCGGGCCCGGGCTGCACGGCACCTCGGGTTACCTGGTCGCGAAGCAGTTGCTCCGTGGAAACTGGCTGGGGCCGTGGTGGGGGAAGTGAGGAATTCGAGAGTCTCCGAGTCCAAAGCTCTGACGCAGAAGGGACCCGTCCGGGCCGGCGAAGAACTCACCGGGCGCCGCCGGGATCTGGCCACCGGAGTTTCGGAGTTGGCTCACCCGCTATCTGCCCAGCCTGAACCGCAAGCCTCCCAGAATGGTCCGCGGCAGCCCCGGACGCGCGCCCGCAGGGCGCCGCGCGACGACGTACTCTTCGTTGGTCAGGTTGCGGAGAGACAGAAACAGGCTGGTCCCCCATTTGTCGCCGCTGAGCCCCTTCAAGTCGTATTCAGCAAAGAGGTTCCACAAGACCCGTGAATCGGTCGACTCCAGAGTGGGTGGCGGACCTTGACCGGCCACGGTTCGGGTGCTGCTTTCGTAGATCCAGTCACTGCGCAGCCGCCAGTCGGCCCGGCCCAGCCCCAAGCTGGCGAAGAATTGATGACGGGGCAGATAGGGGATCTCATCGCCCCGGGTCACGTTGCCCCAGGGTTCGAAGTCGCTCTCGAAAGAACTCCGGAACTCGCCGCGGGTCAGGGTGTAGGCGAACTGAACCGGCAATCGAAAGCTGGTGTCGAAGGCCTCCTCCAACCGCAGGTCCCCAGAGACTTCCAGACCGGCGACACGTGAGCTCCCCCCGTTGAACAGATCGCCTTCCCCCGTGCCGCCCGAGGCCAGGGTGTCGGCCCCCAGGAGGTTGCTGTAGTCATTGAAGAAGCCGGCTACGTGGAGGTTCCAGATGCGGCTGCCCCAGCGCAGCCCCAACTCGTAGTTGACACTTTCTTCGGAGAGGGTCTCCTCGGACGAGCCCGGCCCCGGCGGCGCGAATCCCTTGTGAATTCCGCCGAACAGGTTGAAACGCCCACTGAGTTGATAGCTGATTCCCAAGCCCGGAATGACGACCCCGACATCATTTTGGCGCACCCGAGTGGGCGTGGTGCGCTGAGGGTCGCTCTTCGAAAAATCGGTCCGTTTCAGCTCGATGTTCTCGTAGCGCAGCCCCGGTGTGAAACTCCATTTGCCCAGGTCGATCTTGTCCTTGACGAAGAAAGCCCAGGCCTCCGCGTCGGCAATGCGATTGGATTGGCTTCCGGGAGCCCCCGGGCGTGTCAGCTGCAGCCGGCCGTCCCGCATC
>JBFKLX010000032.1:0-32953 GCA_041630155.1 Acidobacteriota bacterium | reverse complement strand
CGCATGGCGCGCGGCGCGGCGCGTCACGCCGCGCGAAGAACCGAAGCTCAAAGCCCAGCCAATCCCCAAGTCACGAAATTCCCCAAGCTCCACGCCCCTGAGTACTCCGGTTCGTAAATACGGTGACGGTTGCGGGCGAGCCCCCAGGTGCCCGGCGCCTCGGAGCAGGGTGGCCCACTCGGTTCCCGGGGGCCGGCTGCTGCTTCGAAACGCCTGCACCATACGTTGCAGTATTTATGGATCGGGGTACTAAGCTCTTTGTTCCCGCTTCAGGATGTCGATTTCACGGGGAGTCAGCTTCCGGTATTGCCCCGGTTTGAGATCCCCCAGGCGCACCGCCCCGATGGACAGGCGGCGCAGGCGCATCACGGGATGGCCGATGGAATCGAACATGCGACGGATCTGGCGGTTCTTTCCCTGGCGCAAGCGCACTTCCAGCCAACTGTTGTTCTCACTCTCGAGGATCCGGATTTTGCAGGGGGCCAGTTGCTCGCCCTTCAGCCGGACGCCCGCGGCGAGCCGCTTCAACTGGGCGTCCTGGGGAACTCCGCGCACCTTGACCCGGTACACTTTCTGGTGGGCGCCGGCGCGGGTCACCTGGCGAGCCAGTTCCCCGTCATTGGTCAGGATGACCAAACCCTCACTCATGAAATCCAGCCGCCCGGCGGGATAGAGGCGCCGCGGCGACCGAACCAGCTGGGCAACGACGGGCCGCCCCGACGGATCGGAGGCCGCGCTCAAGGTGCCGCGGGGCTTGTATACCGCATAGGCTTCCAGGGGCTCCGGCCGGATCAGTTTGCCCCGCACTTTGACATGATCCTTCGAAGGGTCGACACGGGTCCCCAACTCGGTCACCACTTGGCCATTGACGGTGACCAGGCCCTGCTGGATCAGCTCCTCGGCCTTGCGGCGGGAGGCGATGCCGGCATGAGCGATGACTTTCTGAAGTCGTTCCAGCGCCAAGGCGCCCTCCTCTTCTGGACCGTGCTCGAGACAGCCCCAACCCGCGTTCTTCTCATGAGAGCTCAGCTGCGGCGACTCGTCACGAGAAATCCAGGCTCGGCCTCACTCGGTTTGAGCCAGGATCTCCTCGAACTCCTCCAGGGTCGGCAGTTCGCTGAGGTTTTTCAAGCCGAAATGGACCAGGAAGTCCTTGGTGGTCCCGTACAGGATGGGCCGCCCCACCACCTTCTTGCGGCCCCGCGTCTCGATCAGCTTCTTCTCCAGGAGCGTCCGAATCGTGGAGGTGTTCTTGATCCCGCGGATGTCCATGATTTCGGGAAGCGTGATGGGCTGCTTGTAGGCAATGACGGCCAGGGTCTCCAGGGCGGCCAGCGACAGTTTGGCCGAAGGGCGGGTCTTGAGATAGGCGCGCACGATGTCGTGATACTCGGGCCGCGTGGTGATCCGGTAGCCTCCGCCGACTTCCCGGATCTCCAGGGCCGCGACCTGGCGGTTGAAGTCCCGGCACAAGTCCCCCAGGGCCTCGGTGAGCTGCGCTTCCTCCAGCTCCGGGTAGACTTCCCGCAGTTCGGCCAGGCCGACTGGTTCAGTCGACGCGAATAGAATGGCCAGCAACTGGGCCGGCAGGTCGGAGTTCAACATGCCACGATCCGAATGTCCTCGAAAAGGCCCACCTGCTGGAGGCGCACCTCCCGCAAGCGCACCAGCTCCAGCAGCGCGATGAACGTGACGACCAGATTCATCCGCGAAATCTTCTTCTCGAAGAAGAGCGAGAAATTGAACTCTTTTCGCATCATCAGCAGCCTGCGCAGCTCCATCAGTTTCTCTTCCAGTGTGACGCTTTCGGACTGCACCTCCAGCACGATCTGACTCTTGAAGCGCTCCGCCATCAGGTGAAAGGCCTGAATCAGGTCGAACACGGTGGCCGCCACCATTTCCTTCTCTTCCTCCCGGAACTCGTTGAGGCCCCGAGGCCACACCGAGAGCTCCACTGTCTCCCGGCTGTAGAGCATCTGAGCGGCGTTCTTGAATTTCTCGTGTTCCAGCAGCTGTTCGACCAACCCAGCGCGGGGATCTTCAGCCTCACCTTCCTCCAAGAGCTGAGCGGGATCGGGCGGGAGGAGCATCTTGGATTTGATGTAAATCAGCGTGGAGGCCATCAGCAGATACTCACCGGCAACGCTGATATTCAGATCCTGCATCAGCGACAGGTACTTCAAATACTGGTCGGTGACCTTGGCGATGGGGATATCGTAGATGTCCAGCTCCTGGCTGCGGATCAAGTGCAGCAACAGGTCGAGGGGTCCTTCGAAGATGTCCAGCCGGACGCGGTACTGGCCCGGCGCGTCGGTTCCGTCGGATTCGACTGGACTGGGGATCTCCTCCACTTGTGTCTCTCCCTGCTCGACTCTGGCTGCTCCGGAACCACCACCGGTCCGGTCTCAGTCCGCGTATTTTATCTTCATGGCCTGACGCACTTCATCCAGGGTCTGGCGGGCGATGGCGCGGGCCTTGCGGCCGCCTTCGTGCAGAACTTCTTTGACGAAGTCCGGTCGGGCCTCTAGCTTCAGGCGGCTCTGGTGGATCGGCTCGATGCGGGGAAGCATGCGCTCGAGCAGGAGATTCTTACAGTCGGTGCAGCCGATGCCGGCCGTCCGGCACCCCTCTGCGACCCATTTGCGGCCAGCCTCTTCCGTGAAGACCTTGTGGTGGTCGAAGACCGGGCACAGCTCGGGCGAACCGGGGTCGGTCCGGCGTTTTCGTGCCGGGTCGGTCATCATCGTCATCACTTTGGGCCGGATGCTGGAAGGGTCTTCGGAGAGCCGGATTTCGTTGCGGTAGCTCTTGCTCATCTTGCGGCCGTCCGTACCCGGCAGACGGGGCGCGTGGGTGAGTTTGGCCTGGGGTTCGGGAAACACGGGGCGGAACAGGTGGTTGAAGCGGCGCGCCACTTCGCGGCACAGTTCGATGTGGGAAACCTGGTCCTCACCGACGGGAACCGTGTCCGCCTTGTAGATCAGGATGTCGGCGGCCTGCAGCAGTGGATAACCGAGAAACCCGATCGTGCCCAGGTCCTTTTCCTTGAGCTGCTGGATCTGCTCTTTGTAGGTCGGCACCCGTTCCAGCCAGGAGAGGGGGGAGATCATGCCGAGCAGCAGAAACAGCTCGGCGTGTTCGGGCACCTGAGACTGGACGATCAGAAGCGACCGTTCCGGGTCCAGGCCGACGGCCATCCAGTCCAGGGCGATCTCGAAGACGTTCGCCTCGATCTCGTCCACCTGCTGGTACTCGGTGGTCAAGGCGTGCCAGTCGACGATCCCGTAGATGCAATCGTACTCGTCCTGCATGCGCACCCAGTTGTCCAGGGCACCCACCAGATGGCCCAGGTGGAGCGGGCCGGTGGGCCGCATACCGCTGAAGACTCGCTTCTTCATGAACTCCCTTTCACGGCGTGAGCGCGAGCGCCAGGGTGAGGACGGGCCGGAGAACGGCAGAGAAGACCCCCGTGTAGAGCAGAACCACCAGCAGAACGAAACCGTAGGGGCGGATCGCGTCCACCCAACGGGCCATTGCTTCCGGCAGCACCCCCGCCAGCATCCACCCGCCGTCCAGAGGAGGAATCGGGAACAGGTTGAATACGGCCAACACGACGTTCAGGAGCAGCCCGATATGCAGCATCTGGGCCATGGGAAACAGTAAGTAGTTGGTCCCGATGGTGCGATCCGAGAAGAGCAGGACCATCAGCTGCAGACCCGCCAGGCAAACGGCTGCCAGCACCAGGTTGCTCCCCGGTCCGGCAGCGGCGATGAGGGCGTGATGGGACCGCGGCTTCTCCAGATTGTGGGGGTTGACGGGAACCGGCTTGGCCCAGCCGAAGATGATCCCTCCGAGCATCGCCGTCAGGAGGGGAAACAGGACGGTTCCCACCCAGTCGATGTGGGCCAGTGGGTTGAGGGTGACCCGGCCCAGCATGCGAGCCGTGGGGTCTCCCAGCTGGTCGGCACTCCAAGCGTGGGCCGATTCATGGACGCTGAGTGATCCCAGCAGCACGAACAACCACAGGAAGAGATCTGCCAGGTCCAGGTTTCCGAAATTCACGCCCGGCATGATAGCACGAAGCCCAAAGCTTGCCGGCGGTCCTCGTCCCCATCGTCGGGACCGTTCCCAGTGCCCGCGAGCCGGCAGCTCACCGGAAAGGCCGGGTCAGGTGGGATGGTATAATTCCGAGGCGATGGGCAGCCTGCTATTCACCGCGGCATTTTGCTCGTATGTCGTGGGGCTGATTCACAGCCTGGTTTCATTCGCCACCAAGAGAGACTTGTTCTATCGAGTGGCTCTGGCTGCCGTGGGCCTGGGATTCGGGCTGCACACCGCTTTTCTGGTGTTCCAGGCAGTGGACCAGGCGCACTTTCCCCTGGCCACGCTGAAGGAATCGCTGGCCTTTTTCGCCTGGACGGTTTCTCTCTGTTTCCTGATTTCCCACCTGCGCTTCGGCGTGAAGGCAATCGGCCTGTTCCTGCTGCCTCTGGTGGCGGTCCTGATGCTGGGAACCGTGTTCATCAAGGCCTCCCCGGTGCCCCGCGCCCTGGAAAGCTACTGGGTGTTCCTGCACTCGACGTTCATCTTCCTGGCCTACGGAATGCTCTTCGTGGCATTCATCGCAGGATTCCTCTACCTGTTTCAGGAGCGGGAACTGAAGAACAAGAGGCCCAAGACCTTTTATCACCGGCTGCCTTCTCTGGTCGTGCTGGACGATCTCTTCTTCAAGTTCCTGGTTTCGGGATTCTGCTTCATGACGGTAGGATTGCTGGCCGGCGTCATCTGGGCCGAGAAGGACTGGGTGACCGGCTGGCAAAAGGACCCCAAGGTTCTGGCCGCGCTGGTGACCTGGGGCATCTATCTGGTTTTGCTGTATCTGAAAGTCACGGCCGGCTGGCGTGGAAAGCGCGCGGCGCTGCTGAGCATGGCCGGCTTCATCTCGGCTCTCTTCGCGTTTCTGGGGGCCAATTATTTCGGCGGGTTGCACGCGTTTTAGCTCTGGACCCTTATGAAGAACCTGGTTTTGGTCGGGGTCAGCCACCACACCGCACCCATCGAGGTGCGCGAGCGGCTGGCTTTTCCGGAAGATCAAATCAGCGTGGCTCTGCAGCAGCTCCGTGGCGAGGCACATGTGCAGGAAGGGCTGATCGTCTCGACCTGCAACCGGGTCGAGATGATCGCGGACTCCACGGACTCCAACGGCGACCGCTTTCTGAGAGAGTTCCTCCACCGGTTCCACCGGCTCTCCCCCGGAGACCTGGACGGTTACCTGTACACCCATCGCTGTCACGACGTCGTCCGTCACGTTTTTCGAGTGGCTTCCAGCCTCGACTCGATGGTCGTCGGAGAGCCTCAGATCCTGTCCCAGCTCAAGACGGCCTATCGCGAAGCGGCGCGGGCCGGAAGCCTGGGCCGCTCCTTGAAGAGTTTGCTGCCCCGTGCATTCTTCGTGGCCAAGAGGGTTCGTAACGAGACCTCGATCGCCCAGTCGCCGGTGTCAATTTCATCCGTGGCGGTGGAGCTGGCCAACAAGATCTTTGGCGACCTGACGGGCAAGACGATTCTCATGGTGGGCGCCGGGAAAATGGGAGAACTGGCCGCACGCAATCTCGTCTCCTCGGGAGCCCGCGAAGTGTTCGTCACCAATCGGAGCCCCGAACGCGCGCATCAGCTGGCGGCCCGTTTCCACGGCTCGCTCGTCCCCTTCGAACACCTGGACGACTACCTGGTGCGAGCCGACATCGTGCTGGTCTCCACCGGCGCCAGCCACTTCGTGCTGGACCGCACCCACATGCTGGCCGTGGTGCGGAGGCGCAAGTACCGGCCCCTGTTCATCATTGACATCTCCGTGCCGCGCAACGTCGACCCACTGGTCAACGACATCGAAAACATCTTCGTTTACGACGTGGACGATCTGCAGTCAGTGATCGAGTCCAACCTGGACGACCGCCGGCGCGAGGCTGAGATCGCCGAAGGAATCATCAACCAGGAAGTGGAAAACTACGTACGCCGGCTCTCCGCCAATCACATCGGCCCTCTGATCGCAGACTTGAGGCGCCGTATGGAGGAGATTTGTCTCCAGGAGCTGGACCGCCATTCGGGAAGCCTGGAAGAAGCTCAACTGGAGCTGATGGAGAGAATCCTGAAGCGGACCGCCCATCGGCTGGCCCACCCACTCATTCTCAAGATCAAGGAAACCGACAGCAGTCCCTCCCGCCGACTGCACAACCTGGAGCTGATCAAACAGGTCTTCGATTTGGACGAGGACCCATGAAGTCCATCGTCATCGGCTCGCGCGGCAGCAAGCTGGCCTTGTGGCAGGCCCGCCACGTCCGGCAGTCGCTCCAGCAGCAATGCCCCCGGCTGAAGGTGAGGATTCGGGTCATCCGGACCACCGGCGACAAGCTGACCCAGGTGGCCCTGGCCCAGATCGGCGGGGGCAAAGGGGTGTTCGTAAAGGAGATCGAGGAAGCTCTGCTGGCCCGGGAGATCGATCTGGCCGTCCACAGCCTCAAGGATGTGCCCACCGAATTGCCGAAGGGGCTCACCCTGGGGGCAATCCTGCCCCGCGAAGACCCCAGGGACGTCCTGATCGGGTCCACTCGCTACTCCAGCCGGGAGGAGATCCCTAACGCCGCCAGGGTGGCGACCGGCTCGCTGCGGCGCAGAGTCCAGCTGCGGCACTGGCGCCGCGATCTCCAGATCGTTCCGATCCGCGGCAACGTCGACACACGCATCCGAAAGCTGGAGCAGCGGGGACTGGATGGCGTCGTTTTGGCCTTGGCCGGGATTCGACGTCTGGGGTTGCAGGATCGGATCGCCTACGTCTTCTCGCTGGACGAGATGGTCCCCGCGGTGGGCCAGGGCGCCCTGGCTGTGGAGATTCGCACCGGGGACGAGGCCACCTCCCACCTGCTCGAACCTCTGGAGGACGCGGCGGCCAGGCAATGCGTCCAGGCCGAGCGTGAGTTCCTCCTACGCATGGGCGGCGGCTGCCAGGTTCCGTTGGGAGCTCACGCGCGGCTCGAGCGAGGTGCAGCCAGCTTTTCGGCCTTCGTGGCCAGTCCTTCCAACGGCCGCATGCTGCGCCGAAAACTGGAAGGAACGGCGGAAGACCTTCTGAAGCTGGCCCGCCAGGCCAGCCGGGAGTTGCTGGATGCCGGCGGCCGGAAGATTCTCGAGGAGCTGGATTGAGAACCTCCCGCACCCCGGCCGGGGAACGGTTCCGGAAGGCGGCCCGGGAGCAGCAAAGAGTTGGGGGAGCCGGGTTCGGGAAGCGATGAGACTACAGGGCCGCAAAATCCTGATCACTCGCACAGCCAGGCAGTCGGATGAGTTTCGGCGCCTGCTGCGGGCCGAGGGCGCCGAACTGCTGGAGGTCCCGACCATCGAGATCCAGCCCCGCCGCGACGACGCCGTCCGGCAGACCAGCCAGAGGCTCGCTGCGTATGACTGGGTCGTCTTCACCAGCGGCAACGCCGTGGACACCTTCCTGGACCAGCTGGAGGCGCAGCAGCGCGAAGCTTGGAAGAAGGAACTCTCCTGGCCACGCATCTGTGCGGTCGGGCCCGCCACGTCCCGCCGGCTCCGGCAGTGGCAGATGCCGGTCCACCTGATTCCGGAAGTCTATCGCGCCGAGGGCGTGGTGGCCGCATTTCGCTCTCGCTATCCCCGTGGGATGAAGGGAGTACGGGTGCTCTTCCCGGCCGCCGGCGGGGCCCGCCCCGTGATCCCCGAGGAACTCAGCCGACTGGGAGCCGAAGTGGACTCTCTGGCCATCTACGACACGGTGCTGCCCAGCGATGGCGCCCAACGCCTGCGGGCAGCGCTCGCTCAGCAACCCGACTTGATCACTTTCACCAGCTCCTCGACGGTACAGAACTTCGTGGCTCTGGCAGAGCCCTCAGGAGACTTGAGCCGCTATCGCTGTGCCGCTATCGGCCCCGTTACCGCCCAAACCGCTCGTGATTGCGGCCTGTCCGTTGAAGTACTCCCCGAGGAGTCTACGATTCCGGCGCTGGTCGGCGCCGTCCTGGACTATTTCAGCCGGCAGTGAGCCGGCGAGCCTCCTGGTGTGCTTCACACCGGGCTCTCCCGGCGCCGGCGCGTCAGAGTTATGGCGTCGCCGTCAATATTCTCGGGCCCGAGCAGCAGTCAGAATCCTTCTGCAGATTGTCGAGAGCGCCCAAACCCTTGGAATCATGGGAAGCTCGAGCGAGGAGGACGCAGCCAGACCCCTTCTTTGGTACACATCTTGCTTATACATGACAGCGAGTCGCGAAAAATAAAAACTGACGCACCCAAAAGACCCGGCTAAGCCGAACGCGACTCTTCTCGGGGGCGGCCCAACGCGGGCCGCCTCTTTTGTTTTCCCCTCACCGTTTTGCCCCGGTTTGTCCATCTTGGTCCACCCACCGAAGCGTGCTAGAGTGACGAAGCTCACTTCAGTGCTTTGACCGTTATGGCTGTCGGACGAAACGTCGCGCGAAAAGATGGGTTTCCAAAGGTTGCGGGTTCGGCGCTCTACACCGATGACCTCGCCTTTCCCGGCATGCTGTACGGCCGCAGCATCCGATCTCCGCTGGCACACGGGCGGATCGAAGCGATCGAGTTGGACTTCGATCGAACCGGCTTCACCATCGTCGACTGCCAAGACATTCCGGGCCGCAACGTCGTCACGCTTTTGGGTGACGACCAGCCCTGCCTGGCTGCCGGGCAGGTGTTGCACGTCGGAGAACCGATCCTGCTGCTGGCCCACGCGGATCGAGAGCGGCTGCTGGAGGCCCGGGTCGAGATTCGCTTCCAGGAAATGCCCGCGTTGCTGAACCTGCTGGAATCCGACCACAGCTTCAAGGACATCCTGATCCAAAAAGGTGAGCTCGAAGCGGGCTGGTCGCGGGCCGACACCATCATCGAGGGGGAATACCGCACCGGACATCAGGAACAGCTGTACATCGAACCAAACGTCGTGATCGCGGTACCGGAAGAGGGAGGCGTGACGATTCACGGATCGCTGCAATGCCCCTACTACGTCCACAAGGCATTGCGCGTGCTGCTGGACCTCCCGCCCGAGCGGATCCGCGTCGTGGCCCGGGAGACGGGGGGCGGCTTCGGCGGCAAAGAGGAATACCCCTCGATGATCGCCGGCCACGCCGCCCTGCTGGCACTCAAAGCGGGTCGGCCGGTCAAGCTGGTGTACGACCGGGAAGAGGACATGATCGCCACCACCAAGCGCCACCCCTCGATCTGCCGCATTCGTTCGGGGGTGCAGGATGACGGCACCTTGACCGCCCTGGACATCGAGGTGTTGATCGACGGCGGGGCCTACGTCACTCTCAGCCCGGTGGTTCTCTCCCGAGGAGTCATTCACGCCAGCGGACCCTACCGCTGCCCGAACGTCCGCATCCAGGGCCGCGCGCTGCGAACCAACACCCCACCCAACGGGGCTTTTCGCGGCTTCGGCGCGCCGCAGACGCAGTTCGCTCTGGAAGTCCACATGGAGCGGATTGCCGAGCAGCTGCGGATGGATCCGGTCCAGCTGCGTCGAATCAATGCACTGAGGCCGGGCGACAGAAATGCCACCGGGCAGGTCATGGGCCCGGACTGCAGTGCTCTGGAAGTGCTCGAGGAAGCGGTCCGCCGCAGCGATTTTCACCGGAAGCGCCGGAACCACTCCGGATCGCTCCGAGGGATTGGACTATCGCTGATCTATCACGGCTCGGGCTTCACCGGCAGCGGCGAAGTGGCGTTGAATTCCGAAGCGGCTCTGGAAGTGACGGAAGCAGGCGTCCGGATCCTGGTGGCCAGTACCGAAATCGGCCAGGGCACGCGCACCATGCACGCCCAGATCGTGGCCGAAACGCTGGGAATTCCTTACGAGCAGGTCGAGACGGACAATCCCGACACGGCCCGAGTGCCCGACAGCGGCCCCACCGTTGCGTCGCGCACCTGCATGGTCGTGGGGGGCATTCTGAAGCGCTGTGCCGAGCAACTGAAAGAGCGCCTGGGGGATCGTTCCCCTCAGCAGTACTTCGCAGAGCACGGGTCCCTGAAGGTCAGCCGCCGCTACCAGCGTCCCGAGGGCCTGCTCTGGGACGAAGAGCATTACCGGGGCGACGCCTACGCCACCTTCGCCTATTCATGCGTCGTTTCCGAGCTGGAGCTGGACCCGGACACCTATCAGGTCAAGCCCCTTCGGCTGACTGCGGTCCAGGACATCGGAAAAGCCATCCACCCCATCCTGGCCGCCGGGCAGATCGAAGGCGGAACGGCACAGGGCCTCGGGTACGCCCTCCTCGAGGAGGTGGTGATGCAGGGGGGCGTGATGGCCAATGCCCAGCTCACCAATTACCTGATCCCGACCACCATGGACACGCCTCCCATCGACGTCCATTTCGTCAATCGGCCCTACCAGGAAGGTCCTTTCGGCGCCAAAGGGGTAGGAGAACTGCCGATCGACGGACCGGCCCCCTCACTGGTCAATGCGCTGCGGCACCTCGGGCTGGACCTGCGAAGCATCCCGGCGACTCCCGAGAGGATCATGGAGGTGGCATGCGCTTCCGTTTGAACGGCCAGCAACGGGAACTCGAGGTGCACCCCATGAAGCGCCTGCTGGACGCCCTGCGTGAAGACCTCGGACTGATCGGTACCAAGGAGGGCTGCGGCGAGGGCGAGTGCGGCTCCTGTACCGTGCTGGTCGACGGGGAGCCGGTCTGTTCCTGCCTGCTCCCCGTGGCGCAGGTGGAAGGTGCCGAAGTGATCACGATCGAGGGACTGGGGGGAGAGCATCCGCTGCAGCGGGCCTTCGTCGAAGAAGGCGGCGCCCAGTGCGGCATCTGCACGCCGGGGATGATCATGGCGGCGCTGGCGCTGGGCCCCAACCCCACGGAAGCTGAGATTCGGGAGGGACTGGCCGGCAACCTCTGCCGCTGCACCGGCTACACCGCAATCATCCGGGCCGTTCAAAAAGCATGAGAACCGCCATATCCAAATTGACGCTGCTGCAGCCCGCCAGTCTGCAGGAGGCGCTGCGAATGCTGGACGAAGAAGGCCCGCTGCGCCCTCTGGCGGGCTGCACCGACGTCTACGTGGAGGTCAACTTCGGCACTGCCACCCAGACCCGCTTTCTCAATCTGTGGGGCCTGCCCCAGCTGCGCTACGTGCGGCGAGAAAACGGGATCTTGCGCATCGGCGCCCTCGCCACTTTCACCGATCTGATCCGTTCCCGGGAGATTCAGGAGGAGGCGCCGATGCTGGTGGCAGCCTCCCGGGAGATCGGGGGAGTCCAGATTCAGAACCGGGGAACGCTGGCCGGCAACATCGCCAACGCTTCTCCCGCCGGTGACAGTTTGCCCGTCCTGGCGGCCCTGGAAGCCATCGTCGTCCTGGAGAGCCGCCAGGGTCAGCGCCGCATTCCCTTCCATCGGTTCTACACGGGCTATCGCCAGTCGGTCATCAGGCCCGACGAGCTGATCGTCGCCGTGGAGCTGCCACGGACGGAGGGCGTGCAGTGGTTTCGCAAAGTCGGGACCAGGGCCGCTCAGGCAATCTCCAAAGTAGTGATGGCAGCTGTTCGCAGTGATCCGCCGAGGCTGGCGCTTGGCAGCGTGGCCCCCACCGTGATCCGCCTGCCCCGGACCGAAGCCTGCCTGGCAAGAGGGGGGAGCATGACGGAAGCCCAGGAGATCCTGACGAAAGAAATCCAGCCGATTGACGATCTGCGGTCCACTGCGGCCTACCGGCGGCTGGTCTGCGCCAACCTGCTGGCGCGCTTCTGGACGGATACGCATGCCTGACCTGGTCGTTCGGAGCCGCCGAGTCGTCCTGCCCAGCGGGGTGCAGCCCGCAGCGCTGCACGTTCGAAAGGGCCGGATCTCGGCCATTCGTGAGTTCTCCGACCCCCTGCCCCGCTCCACCCGGGTGCTGGACGAAGGGGAACGCGTCGTCTCCCCGGGACTCGTCGACACCCACGTTCACGTCAATCAGCCGGGCCGAACTCACTGGGAAGGATTTCGAAGCGCTACCCGGGCCGCCGCTGCCGGAGGGGTCACGACCCTGGTCGACATGCCGCTCAACAGTATTCCTCCCACCACCTCGATGGGAGCGCTGCGGCGCAAACTGGAAGCGGCATCAGGGCGCGTCCGCGTGGACGTCGGCTTTTATGGCGGAGTTGTACCGGACAACCAGCAGCGCCTCCAGATCTTGCACGCCGCCGGCGTCCTGGGCTTCAAATGTTTCCTGATCGACTCCGGAGTCGAAGAGTTCCCGGCGGTGACTCCGAGACATCTGAAGGACGTGCTCCCCCAGGTGAAAAGACTGCCTTCACGCCTGCTCGTGCACGCCGAGCTGGCCCTGCCGCTTCCGCAAGGCCGGTCCGAACTGCGATCGCTCCCGGCTGCCGAGCGGCGCCGATACTCGCGTTACCTGGACTCGCGTCCTGAGAGCTGGGAAGAGGAGGCCGTGCAGCAGGTGATTCGCCTGGCCGGAGAGACAGGCTGCCCTCTCCACGTGGTTCATCTGGCCAGTTCCCGAGCCCTGCGAGCCCTGGCCGCGGCGCGGCGACAAGGCCTTCCGATCACGGTGGAGACCTGCCCTCACTACCTCACCAGTTCGGCCGAGGAGATCCCAGACGGCGCCACCCTCTGGAAGTGCGCCCCACCGATCCGGGAGGCTTCCCACCGGGAGGCACTCTGGGAGGGTCTCAGAGAGGGTCAAATCGACTCGATCGCCTCCGACCACTCCCCTTCTTCGCCCGACCTGAAATCTCTGAACGAGGGGGACTTCGCAGCCGCCTGGGGAGGAATCAGCTCCCTGCAGCTCACTTTGTCCCTGGTCTGGACCGAGGCCCGTCCCCGCGGATTTGCCCTAGTGGACCTGGCGCGCTGGCTCTCGGATGGCCCGGCCCGGTTGGTCGCCCTCGGTCACCGCAAGGGCCGTATCGCCCTGGGAATGGATGCCGATCTGGTGGTCTGGGAACCCGAGAAGCAATGGGAGGTGCGCCCCGAAGCACTCTTTCACCGCCATCCCATCTCTCCCTACCTGGGCCGAGCTCTGTACGGGCGAGTGGAACGCACGCTGCTGCGAGGCGAGACGATCTACCACCAAGGGAAATGGCCGGGGCACCCGCGCGGAGGCTTGCTGCTTCGTCCCGCGGGCGCCGCTATTGATTTCTCGTGAGCTGTCTGGGCGGTGGCGGAAGCCCCGCGCGCAGCCGCTGGAGTCCAACGATGCCGATCTCAGAAGAATGGGTGCAGCTGAGCGCCCTCAATTTGGGGGCCGAGGTGCTGGCGGCCAGCGACGACTTCTTCGCTCCCAAAGAAAACCTCCTACTGCCCGAGGCTCCTCAATTCGTTCCGGGCAAGTACACCGACCGCGGCAAATGGATGGATGGTTGGGAAAGCCGTCGGCGGCGGGACCAGGGACACGACTGGTGCGTCATCCGACTGGGTCTGGCCGGAATCCCGCGGGGCGTGGTCATCGATACGGCATTTTTCGACGGCAATCACCCCGAGTCGGCCTCCCTGGAAGGCGCCTGGCCGCCGTCCTCGGAAAACTGGGAAGAGGTGCGCTGGGCGCCGCTGCTGCCCCAGTCGCCCCTGCGCGGAAACCACGCCAATACCTTCGAACTGGCTACCTCGCAGGCCTTCCGCCTGGTCCGCCTCAACATCTTTCCCGATGGCGGCGTTGCGCGCTTGCGCCTCTACGGTGAAGTCATTCCCGATTGGGCCCGTCTCTCGGCCTCTCAGGCCGAGCTCGACCTGGCCGGCCTGCAGCATGGGGCGCGCGTCCTGGCGGCCAGCGACATGCATTTCGGATCGCGCCAAAACCTGATCCTGCCGGGCCGCCCACCGGACATGCGTGAGGGGTGGGAGACCCGGAGGCGGCGAGGGCCCGGCCACGACTGGTGCATCGTCCGGCTCGCCGCCGCTGGGTCGGTGTCGCGACTCGAGCTGGACACCACGCACTTCAAAGGCAACTTCCCCGAAAGCGCTTCTCTGGAAGGCTGCCTCGCTGAACCCGCCGGAAACGGCGGCCCCCTCGCAGGCGCCTGGATGCCCCTCTTGGAGCGCACCCCGCTGCGGGCCGACCACCGCCATTTCTTCGACCCCAGCCCCGACTTGCAGAGCCCCATCAACACCGTGCGCTTGAACATCTATCCGGACGGCGGCGTCAGCCGGCTCCGTGTCCAGGGCCGGCCCTCACCCGAGGGTTGGCAGGAGTTGGGACTGAAGTACCTGAACGCGCTCCCGGGCGAGCTGGCAGGGAAGCGGTTGTCCACCTGTTGCGGCTCCAGTCGCTGGGTCGAACAGATGCTGAACCACCGCCCCTTCGCGGGAATGCAGGGCCTCCACGAATCCGCCGACCGGAGCTGGAGTGACCTCGGCCCCGAGGACTATCTCGAAGCCTTCCGCAGCCACCCCAGAATCGGCCAGACGCCGCTTCCCGGCGAAACCTCTCCCACCACCGGCAAGTGGTCCAGCGAGGAGCAGCGCGGGATGCAGAGCGCCAGTTCAGAGATCCAGCGCAGAATGCAGGAGGGGAACCAGCGCTATCTCGACAAATTCGGATTCATCTTCATCGTCAACGCCACCGACAAGAGCGCCGAGGCGATGCTGGAACAACTCGAGCAGCGGCTCGGCAACCAGCCTGATGAGGAACTGCGCATCGCAGCCGAACAGCAACGCCAAATCACACACGTCCGATTGGAGAAACTCTTCTCGCCATGAGCCTGATCACCACTCACGTCCTGGACCTCTACAGCGGCCAACCGGCCGCTGGGATCGTGGTCCAGCTGGAAGCCCTCGAGGGCGACCACTGGAGCCTCCTGGGCAGCGCCTCGACCGACAACGATGGGCGAGCCGGCAGCCTGCTGGGACCTGCTGCAGAACTGGTTGCCGGAGGCACCTATCGCCTCACCTTCGCGACCGGGGCCTACTTCTCGGCCCGCCAGTGCGATACCTTCTACCCGGAGGTCCAGGTGATCTTTCGGGTCGCCAAGGCCTCGCAGCACTACCACGTCCCGCTGCTGCTGAGTCCCTTCGGTTACAGCACGTACCGGGGAAGCTAGATCGCAGGGGCCGAGAATCACCGGCTGGAAGCCGGTGTCACGGCCGTCTCTACAAGGGGGGCACATGAACCGGAAAACGAACGGAATTTCGCGCAGGGCTTTCATGCGCCGGGCCGGGCTGGCCCTGGCCGCCTGGGGAGCGGCCTGCCGGAACCAGGACACTGGATCGGCATCCCAGACTCCCACGGGTAACTTTGACGAACCGCTGGGAGTGCAACTCTACACCTTGCGCCACCAAGTGGAGACGGACCCGGCGCAGGCGATCAGAGAGGTCGCCGAAATCGGTTTCGAGCAGGTGGAAGTCCTGAGCTACACCATGGATCGGTTGGCACCACTCCTCGACCAGAACGGGCTGACGGCGGTCAGCGGCCATTTTCCACTGCCTCTGATCACCGGCAAGACCGAGTTCTGGCCTCCCGGTGTCACGGCGGGCCTTGCGGACTGGGACGCAGCCGTGGACTCTGCCCAACGACATGGGCTGTCCCAAATGGTGATCGCTTACGTCAGCCCGCAGGAGCGCACCAGCCTCGACTTCTACCGCCGGCTGAGCGATCAGCTGAACCAGGCCGGCCAGCGCAGCGCCCAGGCAGGTATCCAGCTGGCCTACCATCACCATGCCTTCGAGTTCGAGCCATTGGAAGGGGAAATCCCATTCGAGATTCTGGCCGAACGCCTGGATCCGCAACTGGTGAAGTGGCAGCTGGACGTCTTCTGGCTCGCCATGGCCGGCCTGGACCCCGTGCAGACCCTGGCAGGCTTCAACGGCCGGGTCTCGTCGCTGCATCTGAAGGACGTGGCCCAGGGCGCCGCCACCCATTACCAGGAAAGCCAGGTCTCCCCGGACAGTTTCGCGGCGGTTGGTTCCGGCCGCTTGGACTTTCCTGCCATCCTCCGGGCCGCCCGGACGGCGCAGGTCCGCTACTTCTTCGTAGAGCAGGACCAGACGCCGGGAGACCCGCTGGACAGTCTGCGCAGCAGCTACCAGTACCTGCGGGGAGTGCACATCTGAGCTGAAACAGCGAGCACGCGGGAGCAGGCGCCGCCCGAATTTTGCGCCAAGTGGCCTTGACGCCCGCGCCACCGCAGCAGGGACATCGCCCTACAGCTCTCCCCTTTTCCGCTGTTCGACGATGTAATCGCAGGCCCGAGCCGTCAGCGCCATGAGAGTCAACGTGGGGTTTTGGCAAGCGGAAGACGGGTAGCAAGCGCCGTCGGTGACGAACAGGTTGGGGACCTCGTGCGACTGGTTCCAACGATTCAGATAGGAGGTCTTGGGGTCGCTCCCCATGCGGGCCGTGCCCACTTCGTGAATGGCCAGGCCCGGAACGGAGATCTCAGCCCGCGAGCGGATGTTCCGGGCCCCCACCGACTCCAGCATCTCGGCTGCCGTCTCCGCCATGTCGTCGATCATGGCCCGCTCGTTGTCGCGGAAGGCGGCGTCGATGTGCAGCGCCGGAATCCCCCAGTTGTCCACTCGGGTCGGGTCGATTCGGCAATGATTCTCGAAATAGGGGAGGCATTCGCCGAATCCCACCAGATTGACGTACCAGGGAGAGTTTTCCTTGACAGCCTTCTTGAACTCCGCCCCGAAGCCGGGCAGGAAATGCGCGTGCCCCCAGCCCAGGTCTTGGGCACCCCCTTGAAATCCGTATCCGCGCAGGAATCCGGGATGCCGCTCCTGAATGTTGCGGAAGCGGGCGATGTAGATGCCGTTGGGGCGGTTGCCGCGAGAACCGGGCGTGCCGTGCAGCATCGGAAGCGTTCCGCTGGCCCCCCCGCCCATGACGTGGTCCATCAGGTAGCGCCCCAGCACCCCGCTCGTGTTGCCGAGCCCTTCCGGCCAGTGGCGGGAAATGGAGTTGAGCAAGATCCGGGTGGAGTCCAGCGCCGAAGCACACAAGACTACGATGCGGCCCCGCACTTCGGAGTGACTCCGGGTGAGGCGGTCCACGCACCATACCCCCTGGGCCTTCCCCTGCTGGTCGACGGTCACGTGACTGACCACCTTGTTTTCCAGCAGCGCCAGCCGCCCCGTGGCTTCGGCCGCCGGCAGAGTGGACGCCGGGCTGCTGTAATAGGAGCCGGTCGAGCAGCCCCGGGAACAAGGACCGCAATAGTGGCAGGCCGCGCGGCCCCGGTGATCGCGCGTCAGGATGGCGACCCGGCCGATCGTCACAGTTCGCCCGAACTTCTCCCTGACCGCCCGGCGCAGCAACCACTCCCCGCAGGAGAGGTGCATGGGGGGCAGAAAGCGGCTGTCGGGCAGCTGCGGAAGGCCCTCCTCCATGCCGCTGATGCCCACGAACTCCTCCACGGCGTCGTAGTAGGGGGCCAGCTCGTCATAGGCGATCGGCCAGTCCACTCCATAACCGTCCCGGCTGGCTGCCTTCAGGTCGTAGTCGCTCAAACGATAGCTCTGGCGGGCCCAGGTGATCGACTTGCCCCCCACGTGCCGTCCTCGAATCCAGTAGAAGGGTCGCTGGGCAGGTGTCGTGTAGGGGTGTTCGGTGTCGTCGATGAAGAGGTGGCTGGTCAGCTCGTCGCACTGATAGCAGAGACGCTGGATCGGCTGCGCCTCCCGGCGCCGCTTGGGCAGCATAAAATTTCGCAGGGGCGCTTCGAACGGCAGTTTGTGCTCCGTGAAATCAACGGCGGGATCGAGTTTCCTGCCCGCTTCGACGACGGCCACCTCCAGACCCGCCTCGGTCAGCTTCTTGGCGGCCCAGCCGCCGGTGGCTCCCGATCCCACGATCACAGCATCGTATTCTTCTGGCTTGAACATCGGTGGAAAACCTCAAATTCCAGTTCTCGAATCAGCCCCCGGCTCGCGGTACCGGGCCTGCCGCTCACTCAGGACTTCTGGTGCTCCGGATGGGTGCAGCCAGCGTAGCCCTCGAAGAACAACTCGCCCTCCCCCAGCTCTTCGTAAATCCCGATCTCGGATGTGTAATAGCCGGTCACCGTCAGCGACTTGACCGCCTGGAAGAACTCCACACCCGGCTGGTCGTCCAGGGAGCGGTTCTGCGGAGAACTCAAAATCGTCAGCATCGCAATCTGTTGCCGCTGAGGGCAATCAGCGAAGTCGGACCCGAAGAGCTCCCGGCAGCGCTCATCCAACCATTTCAGGCCGCGCCGGAACTCCTGCTGGGGCAAGGGATCGGACTCGGCCAGCACCAGGTCGATGAAGCGAGTGACGCGTGCCGCTTTGGCCCCGGGAGTGTCCGTCTCGGGAATGATCAAGTCCGATAAGGCTTCCACGGTTCGATTCTGCGGGCCGGTCAGGAATCGGGGAGCCCAGTCTTCGGTTTGAACCGGCGCCGAGGCCGGCCCGTGGGGATGAGATGTGGCCAGAGCCCTTTCCGAAAGGGCTTGGACCCATGCAGGGGCCGCCGCTGCCCCTGCACCCAGAACCAACCCCTTCAAGGCTTGGCGGCGAGACCATGATCGTTGCTTCATTCGATGTTGCACTCCTTGCCCGACTCGACTCCTTCCAAGTTGCACTGTGAATCGCGACCATCAGCCTAAACCAGCCCTGCGGCAACGAACAACTCCCGAAGAAGCTGGTGCAATCAGAATGAATTATTCCTTTGCAGCACCTCGAAGAGCCGCAACCGGAGCTGAACCGGTTCCTCTTTTGTTCGACAGATAACGCTTCGCAGTGGCGATACGGCTGGCCTCCGGTTGACTATGCGGCGAAATCCGATCACAATTCACGCGAGAAGTATTGCACCCGCGGCTCGGGACCGGCCTCGGAGAGAGCAGTGTAGAGGCTCGAAGCTCAACAATTGGGAGGGTTACCGTGCAAAGAATTCATGTATTTCGGCTGGCGTTTTGCCTGATCGTCGCGCTGGCCATGTTTACAACACTGTCTGCACAGACGACCGGCACGATCAGCGGCGTCGTTAGGGATGCGACCGGAGGCGTGATTCCCGGGGTCGAGGTGAAGGTCACCAACACCGAGACCGGCGTGAGCCGCACTGTGGTCACCGACGATTCAGGGTTCTACCTGGCCACCAACGTCGCTGTGGGCACCTACGCCGTGAGTGTCGAACTGGCGGGTTTCAGGAGAGCCTCCGTCACCGGCATCAAGATCGACATCCGGAGCAACCGTACGGTCGACTTGACAATGGAGGTCGGTGGAACGGCTGACGAAGTGACCGTCGAAAGCAGCTCGGTGGCGCAAGTCGAGCTGCGAAGCGGCGAAGTCTCCAACCTGATCTCCGCCGAGCAGGTGAGCGAACTGCCTCTGAACGGCCGCAGCTTCGTCCAACTGAGCCTGCTGGTGCCGGGCGCTTCGGCCGCCCGGGACGCCAATCCACGCTTCACAGGGCTGTTCGGTGGCGTCGATATTTCCTTCAGCGGCAGCCCGTCCAACGCCAATCTGTGGCTGGTGGACGGCACCAACAACGTCGACATCGGGTCGGGCCGGACGATTCTGACCTACCCCTCGGTCGACTCGATCGCTGAGTTCAAGATCTCCCGTAATCTCTACGGAGCCGACTCAGCCGCCTCCTCCGGTGCTCAGATCAACGTCGTGACCAAGAGCGGGACCAACGAGTTCCACGGGTCCATTTACGAATTCCACCGGAATTCGGCGCTCAACGCGACCGACTTCTTCTTGAACCGGGCAGGCGAGCCCAAGCAGTCGCTCGTTTACAACAACTTCGGCTACACCTTGGGCGGACCGATCGCGAAGGATCGAGCCTTCTTTTTCTGGTCGCAGGAGTGGCGCCGTGAAGGGCGCGGCGTCCCGCGCCAGCGCCTGGTGCCCTCGCTGGCCGAGCGGACCGGTGACTTCAGCGGCCCCAACACGCGAGGTTACCCGGATCCGGTCGATCCTTTCACGGGTCTGCCGTTTCTCAACAATCAGATTCCGTCGGATCGTTTGAGCCCTGCAGGTTTGGCCATCATGGGCCTTTATCCGGCGCCCACGGTCCCTGTGGACAGCCCCCGCTTCGGCGGCTTCAACTGGGTAGCGGCGCCGACGACTCCGATCAACACCCGCCAGGAGCAGTTCCGCGGCGACGTGGTCATCAACGACCAGCACTCGGTCATGGGCCGAATCACGCTGGACACTTGGAAGAACCAGTCGCCCAGCTTCATCGAAGGCGGGCTCTGGGGCGACGATCCCTTCCCGCAGGTCGACTCGGACTGGGATCAACCGGGCAACAGCCTGACCACCATGTGGACCTCCACGTTCGGGACCAACATCGTCAACCAGGTGAGCTTCTCCTGGTCGGGGAACGAGATCACCATCACCCGGGGCGCCGGTGAGAACATCAACGCCGCCATCACGTCGGCTATTCCTGAAGTCTTCCCAGGTCCGGACGATCGCGCTCACCTCACCATCTGGGGTGACGCCACCGGCAACGGAGACATCTGGCACCAGCCACCCTGGCAGAACGAGCAGGACCTGTACGTCTGGAAGGATGACTTTTCCTGGGTCAAGGGCGATCACTCGATGAAGTTCGGTGTGCTGGTGAGCCGCAACCGCAAGGATGAAGACATCAACGGCAACGGACCCGCCTATTCGCCGGCCTTCTGGACGGACGGCGGCCGGGCCATCCCGGCCGGCTGGGCCGGTGGCAGCAGCTTCGTCGACAGCACCGGCAACGGAATTGCCGACATGCTGCTGAGGGGAACGGCCTGGGGCGGCGGAACCGAGAACTCGACCAACCCGCGCTCCAAGGTGCGTTGGAGAGACTACGAGTTCTACTTCGCCGACACCTGGCGAGTGGACCCCAAGTTCACGTTGAACTACGGCGTGCGCTGGTCCTACCTGCCCAACCCGTACGATGCCGATGGTAGGATAGCGAACTTCCTGCTGGGCCTGTACGACCCGGCCGAAGGAGCCACTTCGACCAACGGGTTGATCTTCCCCGAGAATTGTGACGTCTGTCCGGTCGGCATTCGTGGCGTCGACGTGGACGGCAAGTCGCTGGTCAAGAACCACTCCTTCGACATCGCACCGCGACTCGGCTTCGCCTGGGATCCGACCGGATCCGGGAAGTGGGCCATTCGCGGCGGTGCGGGCATCTTCTTCAATCGGGAGGCCATCAGCGACGTATTGTTCATGTCCATCAATCCGCCCTTCAACACGGTCATCTTCTGGAACAGCGCCAGGGCCCTGGATTCCCTTCCGCCTGACATCGGATTCTCCGGTGGCGAGGGTGTGGCCCAGCGGGGCAAGGACATTCAGGCCAAAACGCCCGGCAGCTACCAGTGGAACCTGACCATCGAGCGGGAACTCTGGAAGGACACCAAGTTCGAGATCGCCTACGTGGCCAATCGCGGTCATCACGTGCCGACTCAGCTGTTTCTGAACCAGGTCCCGGTTGCCGACCGGACGGCCTACGCCATCCAGACGATTTGTGCGACCCGGGACGGTAACGGCAACTGCATGGGTGACGGGCAAGGTGCGGCGGCCAACTACCGTCCGCTGTTCCCGCTGGTGGGCGACTCCACGGCTCCCCTCACTGTCGCACGCAGCGCCGACAGCTGGTACCACTCTTTCCAGGCGTATCTGGTGAAGAGATTCTCCAACAATCTCTCCTACCAGGCCTCCTATACCTTCTCGAAGCTGCTCTCGACGGCCTTCGGGTTGGGTCACGTGAGCGGGAATACCATCTCCGATCCGTTCAACATCGGATACGACAAGGGACTGGCCAGTTTCGACCGGACTCACTTGTTCAACTTCAACGTGATCTACCGGACGCCGCAGCTGGCCGACCGCACCGGGTTGGTCCGGCACCTGCTGGGCGATTGGGAGACCTCGGTGATCTTCACCGGCAACAGTGGCGTCCCCGAGACCATCGGCTGCTGCTCCAACTTCACCGGTACCCAGTCCAACCGGCCCGACCTCGTCGGAAACTCGGAAGGACCCCAGACGGTCGACCGCTGGTTCAATACGGCGGCCTTCGCGCCGCCATCCCGAGTCGGAGTCCTGGGCACCGCCCCGCGCGGCGCCTACCGCGGACCCGGGATCGCCAACTGGGACTTCTCGGTGATGAAGAACTTTGCCGGATTGCCCTGGTTCACCCAGGAAGGGATGACCATCCAGTTCCGCGCCGAGTTTTTCAACTTCCTGAACCACACCCAGTTCCAGGCGGTCAACAACGGCTTCGACATCGCCAACGTCCAGATCGATGACAGCGGCAACCTGACGGACTACACTCTCACCAACCCCAATTTCGGTGCGATCTCATCCATCAGGGAACCCCGTGAGATTCAGTTTGGACTGAAGATCATCTGGTAACCGTCCGCAAGGACCATTCTCAGCCGGGAGGCCTCACCCGCCTCCCGGCTTTTTTTTTGGGAGTCTTTCTTTGGGGGAGGCGCGCCACCAGCATCGTGCCAGGTGACTCTTCCCCCGCCGGGTGACTCTTCCCCTGTCCCCAGTGTCCCGAGCGGGTGAATCTGTCCCGAGCGGGTGAATCTGTCCCCTGTCCCCAGTGGAGGAAGCCGCGACTTCCCACGGGCCCCTGGGGCCACCACCATCGTGCCGGGTGACTCTTCCCCCGCCGGGTGACTCTTCCCTGTCCCCAGTGTGGAGGAAGCCGCGACTCCCCACGCGCCCCTCGGAGACCGCTCCGACCACTCGAAACTCGAATCACTCCAAAACCAACCAGGCCCGCCGCGTTCCTCCGGACCCACGCCCTGCTCACCTACGCCCTAGGCCTAGGCGCCTAAGCCCCACGCCCTACGCCCCAAGAGTTGGGGACAGGGCAAATTTCTGGATGTCTCTCGCAGAGGCGCAAAACACGCAAAGGATCAAAAATCGACTTCCCCAGGACGGGAAAGGGTCTGAGAGGAGACGAGTAGCCTCTGGGAACTTCCGTGGCTTTGGCGAGAGTCTTTGTGCTCGAGGAAAACTGCCCTGTCCCCACTGGGGTGGGGAGAAGGCCGCGACTCCAGCAGCGTGCCGGGTGACTCTCCCCTGCCCCAGTGGAGGAAGCCGCGACTTCCCACGCGCCCCTCCGAGGCCGCTCCGATCACTCGAAACTCGAATCACTCCAAGACCAACCAGGCCCGCCGCGCCCCTCCGGCCCACGCCCTTCTTGCCTACGCCCGAGGCCCTGAGCCCTGCGCCCTAGGCCCTACGCCCAGGAGTCCTACGCCCAGGAGCCCTACGCCCAGGAGCCCGGCGGGGTACAATACCCTCCATGCGGACGTTCGGGACAGCCTGGTTCCTCGCGCTGCTGCTGGCCGCCTGTTCCTGGCCCGGCGGCGCAACGGGCGGCCCACAGGATTCCTCCCCATCGGCTCCCACAGCGCCCCCCAACATCGTTTTGGTGACGATCGACACCCTGCGGGCCGACCATCTTTCCTGTTATGGGGACCGGCAGGGCCTGACGCCCGGGCTGGACGCGCTGGCGGCCGAAGGAATCCTCTTCGAACAGGCCCTCACTCCGGCGCCGCTGACGCTGCCGGCACATGCTTCTCTGATGACCGGCACCCTCCCGGTCCACCACGGCGTACGGGACAACACCGGATTCGTGCTGGCCTCCTCGCATGCGACCCTGGCCGAGTCACTCAGCGCCGCCGGCTACCAGACCGGGGCCTTCGTCGGCGCCTTCGTGCTGGACTCCCGCTTCGGCTTGGACCAAGGATTCGACACCTACTTCGACGACTTTTCTGAAGCGCCCCTGGACCAGCTTCAGCTGGACATTTCCGAACGTCCCGCCGGGGAGGTGCTGGCTCAAGCCAAGGCCTGGATTCGCGCCCGCAGCTCCCAGCGTCCCTGGTTCGCCTGGATCCACCTCTTCGATCCACACGCCCCCTACCAGCCCCCGGCGGCGTTCTCCTCGTGGGGAGAATACGCGGGGGAAGTCGCCTTCGTGGACGCTCAACTGAGCCAGTTCTTCCGTTTCTTGCGAGAACAGGGGAGCTTCGACCGCTCCCTGATCGTGGTGACATCCGACCATGGCGAAGGGTTGGGGGAACACGGTGAAGACACTCATGGAATGTTTCTGTACGACAGCACCCTGAGAGTGCCTCTGATCGTGAAGCTGGCCGGCGGGCGTTTCGCCGGGCGCCGGGTCGCACAGCAAGTGGGCCTGGTCGACCTGATGCCGACGATTCTGCTGGAGGCCGGCCTGGAGTCGCCCCGCCCGGTCCAAGGGCGCCCTGTTCAACCCGCCTGGACGCTCGGAGACCTGGAGGAAACGCCCACCTACGCGGAGACCTTGCTGCCCCTGCTCAACTATGGCTGGAGCGATCTGCAGGCGATCCGCTCCGGCGGTTACAAGTGGATCGACGCCCCCCAGCCCGAGCTCTACTTTCTCGCCAGTGACCCGGGTGAACGCGACAATCTTTACTCCCCCGCGAATCCCGTGGCCAAACGCCTCTCTTCCCGGCTGGACGAACTCGTCGTGGAGTTCTCCACACCCGCCTCGGCTTCCTCCTGGCGACGGCCCGACCCGGAGACCCGCCAGCGGCTCCAATCACTGGGCTATGCTGCTGCCGGCGCTCCTGCCGGCAAGACCCCGGCAGACCGGGTGGAATTACTCCAGAAGCGAGACAAGAAATCCCGGCCCGACCCAAAAGAGAAGATCGTCCTCTTCAATCAGATCTGGCGTGCTCAGGGGGCGGCGCAGCAGCAACGGCATCAGCAGGCGGTAGAGATCCTGGATGCAGTGCTGGCCAGGGATTCCGGGATTTTCATGGCCCATTCGATCCGCTCCCTCGCCCTGCTCGAGCTGGGCCAGCCGAGGCGGGCTCTCGACAGCCTCCAGGAGGCGGTGAAACTGCGGCCCGAAGATCCGGGCGCCCACCTCTACATGGGCCTGGCGCAGCAACAGGTCGGACGGGTCGATGAGGCCATCGAGAGTTTCGAGACGGCGTGGCTGCTCGATCCCGACTCGACGGCGGCCCGCAACAATCTGGCGGCCATGCTGGGCAGGCAGCAACGCTTCGGTGAGGCAGCCCGGATCTTCGAAACCATGGTCCGCGAGCAGCCCACCGATCTGGCGGCTCGCCTCAACCTGGGCGGGGCCTACCTGATGCAGAACCGTTACGAAGATGCGCGCAGGCACCTGCAGTTCGTGGAGCAACGGGAACCGGACATCCCGGAATTGCAGAACAACTTGGGCTTGCTTCATTTGAGAACCGGCAATCTCCGGGCGGCAGAAGAGCATCTGCTGCGGGCGCTGCAACTCCGCCCCCGCTATGCCTCCGCCCACCGCAACCTGGCGGAGGTCTACCGCCGGCTGGGACAGCCTGGCGAGTCGGAACGACACCTGCGCGCGGCAAGAGAATTGGGAGACCGCTGATGTCTGTTCTATTGCTCTCACAAAGGCGCACTCGCCTCGTCTTGGCGCTGCTCTGCGTCTCGAGCATGTTGACCGTGCGGGGACAATCCGTTGAGCCTCCCCAGGAGCTGGTGAACCGCCTGTTCCAGACGAGTTTCCAGGCCTTGCGAGAGGACGAGTTGGAGAAGGCTGAGAGTGACACCCGCGAAATCCTGGGAATCGCCCTCGACCAGTTGGGAGTCATCTACGGAACGCTGCGGGAGTTCGAACGAGCCGAAAGGGCCTTTCAGGAAGCCACTCGAGCTTCCGTCAGAGGGGCATCGACTTCTCTGCTGGGGTTGGCGATTCTTTACATGCGAACGGGAGACTATGACAAGAGCATCGAATCCATCCAGAAGATTCTGGCCTTGAATCCCCTGCATCCCGAAGCGCGCCACGCCCTGGGCAAGGTCTATTTTCTGCAAGGGCGCTTTTCCGACGCCGCCAGCGCTCTGCAGGATTCCTACAGGACCCGCCCCGACGACGTCAGCGTGGCCTACACGCTGGCCCTGGCCTACCTCAAACAAAAGCGTTTGGAGCCGGCCGTTCAGGTGTTCCAAGAGCTCGAGGAGACGCTTGGAGACGCGCCCCAGCTGCACGTCCTGATCGGCCGCGCTTACCGGGAGACGGGTTACCACGCCAAGGCCGTCGAAGAGCTCCAGACCGCCATCCGGATGCAGCCAGACGTCCCCAGGGCGCATCATTACCTCGGGTTGACCTACCTGCTCCAGAGGCAGTCCGCGGCCTTCCCGGAGGCGGAAGCCGCGTTCCAGAAGGAACTCGAAATCGAGCCCGAAGCCTATTTCCCGAATTTCTTCCTGGGTGTCATTTATACCCAGACGCGCCGCAACCAGGAAGCGATCACCCACCTCCGCCGCGCGGCTCAGTCCAGCTCCCGTTCCCCGGACCCTTACCTGCACCTGGGACAGGCTCTGTTTCAGGACGGCAAGTTCGAGCAGGCGGCAGAGTCTCTGACCCGCTGCCTCGAGCTGACCACCGATCCTTCCCGCAACAACTACCAGATCGCAAAGGCTCATTACATCCTGGGACGGTCTCTGCTGAAGCTGGGCCAGCGGGACGCGGCGGCCGTTCACCTGCGCCAGTCTGAGGAACTGAAGCTGGTGCGTTCCGCGCAGGAGAAGCGAGAGATGCAGGCCCACATCAAAGGCCTGCCGCCGGAGTTGACAGACCTGGACAGCACCTTGAGCGACACCGTCTCCGAAGGCCAGAGTGCGGTGATCCTGGACACACCCCGACCGGATGCCGAGGCCAGTGCAGTCCTTACTGGAACGGCCAGTTTCTACCTCGCGGCCTCCGGCAATGGCTACCAGCAGATGGCGCGAATCATGACGGAACTCCAGCGTCTCCAGCGCGCCGCGCAGTATTTGGAACGCGCCGTCTACTGGCAGCCAGACACGCAGGGCGCCTTCCTCAACCTCGCAGTGGCGAGAGTGAAAACCGGAGACACAGCTGGCGCCGTCGAGCCATTGATCGAAGCCGTCCGCCGAGGTCAGTCTCAGGACGAGGCGCGCAACCTTCTCGCCAATCTCGCTCTGCAGCTGGTCGAGCAGCGGCAACCCGGACCCGCCCAGCAAGCCGTCGACTTCCTGCTCGAGTCCAATCCAGAGATCCCGGAACTTCATCTCCTGAGGGGGCATGTGAAGGCCCAGAGGGGGCACTTCGCCGAAGCTGCAGACGCTTATGGCCAGGCACTTGCCTTGTCCCCCCGGCTACCCGAAGCGCATTTCCACACTGGAACGGTCTTGATCCGGCTGGGGCGGCTGGAGGAGGCTCTGGCCGAATTCGAACAGGAGTTGGCGCGGGATCCGCGACATCCCAAAGCCCTCTATCACAAGGCTTTCGTCCTGGCGTCCCGGCAGGAATTCGATGCCGCTGAGCTGCTGCTGCGGCAAGTGATCGAGCTGGACCCTCAATACGCCGACGCCTACTACCAGCTGGGCAAGATTCAGCTGGACAGCGGCAAGCTGCTGCTGGCGACGGCCAACCTGGAGACAGCCGCCTACTACGCCCCTCGCGCTTCCCACATCCAATACCAGCTCTCACGGGCCTACAGCAAGGGAGGCAGGCAAGCAGACGCGCAACGGGCTCTCGAACGCTACCGCCAGATCAAGCGCGAAGAAGAAGAGGCCCAACTGTCCCTTCGTCAATTGGACAAGCCGTGACCGGTCTCGCCTCTCGAATTTGAAGCCTCGAACGAAATCTCAATCCGGACAAGCCGTGCCCTGTCCCCAGGCCCGGCGCTCGAGCCTCGGACGAATCTCAATCCGCCCGGTTCCTTGGGCTGTCCCCTGCCTTTGGCTGAGACGTGGCGGACTTCAATCCAGCGAACTGGCTGCTGGTTGTGGAACCGGGTTGGAGATTGGGCGCCGGAGGCTGGTCTCCCTCAGCGTTCGATGTCGAAAACCGTTTGAGTTTGGAGGCGCTGGGAGCGGATATGGTCGAAGATTTCCGCACGCAGTAGGTAGCGCCCCGGACGCAATCCCTTCAACTCCAGAGTCCGCGCGATCGGCACCCTGGGCACGGACTGATCGACCGTTGTTCCCGGTTGCAGCATCTCCTCGAAGGCATGGACCCGGCGCCCCCGGTGATGAAGTGAGATTCTCAGCTCCAGGTTGGCCTCCTGGTGTTCGTCCAAGCCCGGTCGCTGCACGTTGAGCAGGTAGATCACCCGATCGCCATCTCGAAATCGACGCCGCGCCGTGGGCAGGACCCTCACGTCGTCCACCGAGAAGTAATCGCGAAGACCGTTTGCGGGCCGCAGGGCCTCGCCCAGGACCAGGCTGCTCAAGGCGGTTTTCTGGCCCGGATCCGGCAGTCTCAGACTTCGTTGCAGGAATTGGGAGCGCCCGCTCACTGGATCTTCCGCGTGAACGCTCAAGGAATAGGCGCCGGGCGAGAGTTGGATCTGGCTGTCCAGGCGCAGAAAACTGGCCCCCGGCTGGGCCAGAATTCGGGAAGGCCCGCGAAGGCTCTGCACCACGTTGCCCCACCGGTCCTGAACCAACCCCACCAGATGAAGATGCATGAATTCCCGATCGTCTTGGCTCTGCTTCTGCAACGCCGAAGCCGGAATCTCCATGGTGAGAAAAACCTGATAATCGCCGTCTTCCCGCAGGAAGTGGCTGGGTTGGACGAACAGATCCAGAGAGCCCGCGTCAGACTGGGGCTGCGTCGCTCCGGCCAGCATCTGGTATTCGTCGGCTGAAAGGACGGACGCTCCCGAAGGAACAGCCCAGTACCCGGGGCGGGACCTGACCCGTACGCCACGGCGATTGACCTTCACCTCGAGCCTGCGGAACTCTCCCTTGAAGTCAAGGTTCTGGGGCGTGTAGGTGAGCAGATAGTGACTCCGCAGATCTCGATCGACCCGTTCGAAGGCTTTCCGGAAGTCGTTGGTGTGCCGAATCAACAAACCACCGGTCTCGCTGGCCAGAAAGCGCAGGGTACTGTCCTTCCGGTCGCTGCCGATCTCACGGGCGTGATCGAATTGGGAAAGTCCCCCGTAGGCCTTGACCCGATCCCCGCTGCGGCCGGCACTGATGTCGAACAGTTCGGATTCCACACTGCGGGGCTTCACGGCCAGCCCCGCCGCGTCGATGCAATAAATGGCGAGATTGGAGCGCCCGGCGTGTTCCACAGCTTGATAGAGCGAACGCTCCAGCGTCAAGGGCACGGTGAAGCCCTCCGAGATCAAGATCAGACTCTTCCGGCCGGAAATGTGGGCCAGGCCGTCGGCAATCGTCCGAAGCGCACCAATCACAGGACGGCTTTGTTGCTCGCGGCTATAGGACAGTTGGGCCCGATAGGTTCCCTGAGCGGCCTGAGCCCTCTCCATTTGGTTGTTGAGCATTTCCACCAGGAGGGTGGAAAAGCCTCCGCCTCGATTGGGGCTGGCTGCGATCGCATCCAAAGACGCGGTCAAGATTTCGACCTCGTCCTCGACGTTCTCGGCCGAACTCGCCAGCTGGGCATGATCCGCCGCGAAGAGACTACCCGAGGGATTTCCTCGACTCAGCGCTCGAGCCAAGGCTTCCCTATTGTTGGTGAAGCCCTGTGTGAACCTGAGGCTCATTCCCACCTCGAAGACCGCCATCAGGTCAGCCGGGCGCAGGCTCTCGCGCACGTATTCCACGGCTGCTTCACGCACATAGTACTGGTTCTGGAACTGCACCGTGGCGTAGTCCAGCAGCACGACGATCAGGTGAGGCTCGGGCGAACTCTCGGAAAGGGCGATGGGTGCGGGCTCAGTGGGATTGGCCGCGACGGGGGCCGACGGCTCTTCCGGCTGGCCGGCCTCCCCGTTCACGAAGCGAACCGAGCCAATCTCTTGAACGACGCCGTCCTCCAGAATCTCGAAGTCCTCCGACACCAATTCGGTGAGGTGGCGGTTTCGCTTGTCGGTCACCACCACGTCTACCACGACCGAGTAACTGGTCACCCGCAGGCGAGGGATCTCCTGCTGAGCCGACAGCAGCGCGGCAAGAGCAGAAAAGGACAGCAGCAATGAAGAAATCGCGGCCAGGCGCTTCACGATACGGCGAATTATAGCAGGCCCCACCGCAAGCCGCTCTTCCAACTTCGAACTTCGAATCACTCCGGGTCCCCCTCGGGCTCCCGCGCCAGGGAGCTGGGCAGCCGCTCCAAGCTGACCGGGACCCGCCGGGCGAACTCCTCAAAGAAACTCTGAGCTTCCTGACGCCTGCCATTCCGAAACAGCACCGCCCCCCGGTAAAAGAAGTAGCCGGCCTGGACGAAGTCCCGCTGCTGATCCGACAGCCGGCTCAGATAGGGATCCTCCTCGAAAGGAACCCCTTCCCGCAGCTGCTCGTAGAGCTGGACCAGGTTGAGGGAGGTGAGCCAGCGATTCTCCTCCGCAGACCGGTGAGTTCGAGGCGCCACGTACTCGATGACGGGGCGGTCGTCGGTGTTGAGCGGGTACCCTTCGAACTGTGAACGCGTGGAGGTGAGGTTTCCCGCGTAGAGTAGGAAGGGCAGGACCTGGCCGGGCTGCATCTCCGGGCCTTCGGCACTCAGATCTGCGATTCGCGTCAGGGCGTCGGGAGACAATTGTGCCCCCTCTTCCTGACCGATCAGTGCCACGATCGGCCTTGACGCAAAGAAGTCTCCGCGCCAGAGGGTCACTCGAGGGAAAACTTCCAGCATGGTCCTCGCAATGATCGAGAATTCGCGCCTCGAGAGCTGGTAGCAGGGTAGCCACTGCGCAAACACTCCTCCCGGCTCCAGCCGGCTGCGAATGGTCTGGAAATGCTCGCGGCTGTAGAGACTCGCCGTTCCAGAACCCCAGGGGACGAACAAGTCCCCGATGATCACGTCGAAGCGTTCAGGGGACGCTTGAAGCACGTTGCGTCCGTCTTCGGACAGCAAGCTGACCCGGCCGTCTTCGAAAAGGCTCCCGACATAGGGCCGGAAGTGCCGGCGAGCGGCTTGGATGACTTCCGGGACGATTTCCGTCACCACTACCCTGGACACCGGGTACTGCAGGGCCGCCCCCGCCGTCACCCCCGTTCCCATGCCCAGGAAGAAGACTTTTTTGGGGGCCGGATGGATCAGCATGGGCAAATCCGCCTGGCCGCGTTCGAACTGAAGTGAGGCGTTGGTCCCCAGGGTGTAGTGGTTGTTGAGCCGCAGGGTCAAAACACCGGGCCGTCCTCGCGTCCGCCCTCTCTCGACTACCGCCACGGTTCCCTGACTCCCCTCCCATTCCTCGACGAGTTCTTCCCGAAGGTCGGATCGCAGCCGGGTGAGCGGCAGGCTCAGGTATCCGGTGGAATAGGCCGCCAACTGACCCGCGACCAGCACCATCATGAGGATCGGCACGACTCGAGCCCAGCGTCCCCCCCCGCGAACCGATTCGAAGACCAGAGCTGCCGCCAGCACGTAGAAGGCCGCCACTACCTGAAGGCTCTTCCAAAGACCCAGGACCTGCAGCATCACGAAGCCCGCCAATAGAGATCCCGCTATGGCTCCCAGTGTATTGAAGGCCGCCAGCCTCCCCAGCAGCAGGCCGGGTGTTGGTCGAAAGCGCTCGGCCAGTTTGAACAGGTACGGAAACACGGCCCCCGCCAGCAAAGCAGGCGCGAAAATACCGATGGCCGTGGTTCGGAAGAGGGTCGCAACATAACTCCCCCAGTCTTGATTCGTACCCAAGTAGCGCATGCCCTGGGTCGCATCCCAGAAGACGAACGGAAAGGCGCTCACCAGGATTCCAGCCAGTACCATCAATATCGCCAGTACCGGCTCACCGCCCCGGCTGCGGGCCAGCAGTTGCGCCAGCAGCGAGCCCAACCCCAAGGACACCAGGAAGACGACCAGAATCGCCGCGAAGGAGTACACCGAGTTGTGAAACACCTGGCTGAGCATCCGGGTCCACAAGACTTCCAGGGCCAGCGTCAAGAGGCCCGAGAGAAAGGCCAGACCGTACAGGCCCCTGATGCTCAACCCGGAGGTGGCCGGCTCGACAGGCGGGACATCCACTTCCGCGAAGGCTCGAGGCTCCTCGCCGATCCGGCCGGACAACGCCCAGGCAATTGCCGCTATCCCGAGGTTGAGCCCCATGGCCAGCAAGTAGGTCCGCGTGAATCCCCACTGGCCCAGGAGATAGAAACCGGCCGTGAACGCACCCAGAGCCGCTCCCAGGATGTTGACCGCGTAGAGACCAGCGCCGCCGACTCCCAATCGCGAAGGCCGCCGCACCACCACCTGTCCCATCAGCGGCAGGGTCGTTCCCAGGAAGAAGGCGGCGGGGAAGAGCAGCAACAGAGTCAATGCAAACTCGAGTGCCAGAGCCAGTCCCGGCGAGTCGATCAGCACCGCGAAGAAACTGGAGTAAGCGTAACGGTAGAGCGTCGACAGCAGGAAACAGAGTGCGGCGGAAGCAGCAATGCCCACTTCGACCCAGGCGTACAGCCGGAGAACCTTGCGGGACCTCGCCGCCCAGCGTCCCCCCACCGCGCTGCCCGCTGCCAGGCCCAAAAAGAAGACCGCCAGCGTAGCAGCCGCGGCTCTGGCGGTGTTCCCGAAAAGGAGCCCCAGAACCTTCAGCCAGGCGACTTGATATACCAGGGCAGCAAACCCCGAGACAAGGAATAGCAAGTAAAGCAGTACCGACCAGAGCGACAGGTTTAGAGCCGAGCCGGCATCGGTCTCTTGTTTTTTCGACATAGGACTACAGTTTAACGAAGTTCCCGCGGCGACCGGAGCGGCCGGGCTTTTGCGTCCAAGCCGCGGGGCGGGAGCAGGCCAACGGGAATGCGTCTGGGGGCGTCCCACTGGCCTGGACCTTCCCGTCCGACCCTTCCAGACCTGCGATTGAGGCTCGCATGTTGAGTCCGTATGAGCGTCTGTGAGGTTGCGTGCGAACGACTTTGGTGAGGCACGCGCCTCTCATGAGGCGGCGGCTACAACGCGCAGCTTGAATCCGTCGGGAGCCTTTGATGCAAAACTTCCCGAAGACCGGTCGACCGCAAGACGAGATCGCGGGCGCCGCAGTCGTGGTGGCCGGTCGTCGCTTAGAGTTCCTGGGACCGCATGCGCCATTTCTGGCCTGGCGGGG
>JBFKLX010000031.1:0-33017 GCA_041630155.1 Acidobacteriota bacterium | reverse complement strand
TCCTCCTCCCTCGGACGGGATGTCGGCCAGCCGATCGGCCCACCGGGAGTTGGGGATCCGGTCCGATGTGCTTCGTTTCTTTCCTACTCTCTATTACGTCCGACTTTCGAAATGCACGAACCCAAACCCGACAGTGCCCTCCCCCAGGAGAGGAGGAGTGTGCCCTGTCCCCCAAAGAGAGAGGAGAGAGAGGAGGTACCAGAAGACACTGTCCCAGGACCAAAAGTGTCTCTTGGAACCCCCCGCCTGCTGCAGGACTGCTGCAGGGCGAAAATGCCCTGTCCCCAGTTCATTCCCCACTTCGTTGGGGGTTATGCGGAGAAAAAAAACGAGAGATGCACCAACAGAAAAGTGCCCTGTCCCCGGCACAGAGAGATCTCAAAGACGAGGGAGTTTGTGCTACGGGACCTAGGCGAAGAACTCGGGAAAGGTCGGACGGACTCGTGCTCTACTCAATCTGAATGCTGAGGCAATACTCCCAGCTCCGCTCCGATGCCAAGGATGAGACGGGTAGCCCAGTCATGCCAGGTCGCCTCGAGGAGACTCGGACGACACGATGCTTTCGGTGTCGACATTCGTGCTCGAGCGGTAGGTGGGTAGCTGATCGCGCCGGGACAGCCCAAAGGATTGGCTGGCACGTCCAAGGCCGACCACGTTTTACTCGCGAGTCGCGTCACTCACGCCACCCCGTTTGGGGGCCCTCCAACCAGAAAAGCGACACGGATAGGGCTGGAACTCTCAGGACGTTGTCTCCGATCTCGATCGAGGAGTGGACGGCATCTACTCGGCGCGGCTTGCCGGGTTCATTGTGAAGCCACCGATCTGAGCCGGAAATGGTCCACACTCTTCCTCTTGCGGTCAATGCCTCACCCGAGACGGAAAGCTCGAGCCGCTTCTCCTCGTTGCTCGGATTGACCACGCCTACCGTCAGGCCCCTCCGATCCTCCGTCCATGCCGCAGCGACATCCAGAGGCTCATGGTTCCCAGAGACCTTTACTGGCAGAGTTCCGAAGCGCTCCCGGTAGAGCTTCAAGACCAGACCGGTAGTCTCAAACTCGGCGTCGGTCTTGGTCGTCTTGATGGCCCCGATGACATTCACTGTCTGAGCGTAGTTCGCCATCAAGAAAATGTCGCTGTTTCGGAAGAATTCATGCAGGCCCGCCGCGATTCCCAGCGCATCCTGGAGGAAGTAACGGACCCCCAGTTCGCCATACTCGAAAGGCCCGTACCAGTAATTCCACTCATCCATGGCGATGGGGATCTCCTTGCCCTGCAGGGTTACCAGTTCCCGCCGATAGGTTCGGTGGGCTTCCGCCACCAAGCGAATCCTCTCCGGGATCTGTTTGACATGAGCCACGAGATCGTCTCGATCCTGCCAGTAGAGGTGTTCACTGATCAGGTTCATATGATTGGCGGATGAACCGAGCATGGTACGGCTCCATTCGCCCACAGCGCCGACCCCAATCAACTTCACCTCGGGATGAACCGCCCAGATCGTCTCGGCGACTCGATTGTGCTTCTTCACGTACTCGTCCAGCGGCATGTGCCCCAGCTGCCAGTCGCCATACATTTCATTTCCGACGGCCCACCATCGCACGTCAAAGGGAACAGGGTGTCCGTTCTGCGCCCGGAGCTGTCCCATTTCTGTCTCGGGGCCGCCATTCGCATATTCCACTTGCTGGGCTGCCGACTCCACGTTGCCCAGCCCTGTGTTGAGAGCGATGAAAGGTTCCGAGCCGATCTCACGACAAAGGTCGATGAATTCGTGAATCCCGACGTCGTTTGGCTCGATGCCGGTCCAAGCCGGATTCCGCCGGGGAGGTCGCCGGTCTCGGTCGCCGATTCCGTCCCTCCAGTCGTAACCACTCACGAAGTTCCCACCGGGCCATCGATACACCGGAGAGTCGAGCTGCCGGAGCAGTCGCACGGTGTCGGCACGCCAGCCTAGAATGTGGTCCGCAGGCATCAACGAAACCGCCCCGACCCGGAACGACCCCTCTCCTTGGCCAACGATTTCCAGCCGCCCGTTCTCGGTCGTTCCTCCCGATCTGAAGCGAAACGGAATCGTCACGTAATCCCGACCCAGGTCCCCAATGTCCAGGTGGACCCGGCTGCTGGCGCCCCGTCCCCAGATGAGACCGACGCGGAGGGGGCTGCCGGCGGTATCGCCGGCGAGAACGACTCGACCCACGTAGTCCCGGCGCTCGTCCAGCGCCAGGTCAGCTTGATAGATTCCCGTGCGTTCGTTCTCGCGCAGGTGAACCCGAGGTGTGTGCTCGCCCACGAAGGAGCCTTGGCGGACCATCTCGACGGAGTCCGCGTTGCCGATGATCAGCCAGGGGGAACGGGTGAGGATTTCGTAGGGGTGTCCTTCTCCTTCCCAGGAACTCTCGCCTGGCTGATGGAGCGTCCAGGCCGGAGTCGAACCGTCGACGGGATAGAAGAATTTCCGGTCCTCCAGCATTTCGGCCCAGAGACCTCCGTAAATGCAGCGGCCCAGGTGTTCGATGAACTGGCCGTAAATGTAAGGGGAGATCGGATGCCCGGTATCGGACGTGTCCAGGTGCAGCGTGAGATCCTCGGGCGAGGCTGCACCAAAAACGAAGCCCGCGAGCACCAGGAGCAATAGGGACACAGCAGGCTTGTGAGCCAGGTTCAGCTTCACTTTTTCCTCCCAGTCGATGAACTCCAGTCGGCACAGCCGAATTTCGCCGCGATCGCCGACGAGACTCCCTGCAAGCACGGATTCAATCGGCCATCTATCCTATGTGGAAGCCCGCGGCGGGACAACCAGATCGCAGAATCAAGCGATTCTGTCGGCTCTGGGAACATCGTGCCCTGTCCCCAGGCTGGGTCCCGGAGTTCTGCCCTGTCCCCAAGTCTGCCGCGTCGCTGTCCCCAAGTCTGCCGCGTCGCGAGTTCGGGAGTCTTGCTCTGTCCCCAAGTTCAGTAGTCCCCAGGTTCCAGGCTGCCAGGCTGAGCCTTCGAGGGACATCGTGCCCTGTCCCCAGGCTGAGTCCGGGAGTTTTGCCCTGTCCCCAGGTTCACTGTCTCCAGGTTGCGGGGATTCACTCCATGTAGGGCATCAGCGGCACCTTTCCCAGCAGTCTCGAATAGACGGTTAAAGCCCCTCGGTGGTGGGCGGTATGGTCTGCAATGGCACCGACCACCGCTGATCGCGGAGCACCGCCCATGACGGGACCGGGAGGAAGGGGCTGCAACAGTTCCTGGTCGGTCTTGCTGCTGATGACGTCGATGGCAGTTCCAATGGCCCGATCGAACCACTGCCGGGCCGATGTCAGAGACGTACAGGCCATCATGACTTTGGTGTGCGCATCGAAGTCGAGGTCGAAACCCTCGGGCTTGAACATCCCTTCTATGAACCAGTCGATGGTCTGGGCCACGTGGGCCACCTGGTTGACCACCGTGTAAGTGTCCTCAGATGGCGAAAAGTTGGAATCCTCTTCCGCAAGACACCGGGTACTTCTTTCAAAAAACTCAGCCGCAGACTTCAGCTGCTCGACCAGACCTTCTTTCACCATTTGCCGCGCTCCTTTCGTGCAAGGGAATGGGATGCTTGTATCACGGGACCTCGTCACGGTCCAGCGGCCTCGCCAGGGCCAGACAATCGAAGGTTGGTGTTACCCATGAGCCGCCCCCATTTCCTTAGTCGGTAGTCATTTGCGGTTGGAAGATTCAGAACCAGCTCGACTGAAATGGAAGCAGGTCTTGACAGAGGTCCAAAGGGCTTCGGGGGACATCGTGCCCTGTCCCCAGGCCGAGGCCGAAAGTTTTGCCCTGTCCCCAAACAACGAAGAGGTAACGACGAAGTTGTGGCTCGCTAGCAGAGGGGGCCGGTGACGGCGGGAGGATCGAGACTTCGGAGTCGAATGCGGGCGGGGAAGATGGCTGAAGCTGCGGACGCACCAGCGTGGGCGGGGCACGTCTCCGGGGAACATCGCCTGTCCCCGGGCCGACGCCCTGTCTCCAGGCCGAGTCCGAAAGTTCTGCCCTGTCCCCACGATCTGCTGTCCCCACGATCTGCACCGTCGCGAGTTGGGGGGTTTGCCCTGTCCCCAAAAAAGGTAGTCCCCAAAAAAGGTAGGAAGAAGGCAACGACGAAGTGATGGCTCGGTAGCAGAGTGGGCCGATGACGGCGGGAGGATCGAGACTTCGGAGTCGAATGCGGGCGGGGACGATGGCTGAACCTGCGGACGCACCACCGTGGGCAGCACGTCTCGGGAGGGCATCGCCTGTCCCCAGGCCGACCGCTTCCGGGGAAGTCGTGCCCTCCCCCCGGGCGGAGTCCGGGAGTTCTGCCCTGTCCCCAGGTTCAGTTGGCCCCAGGTTCAGTTACCGTGGGCGGCACGGCCGAGAAGAGAGAGATCCCCTGGGCATCGATGGCACCGAACAGCATCTGCGCGATCAGCGGCTGATCGGATCGGATGACGATGTAGCCGCCTGCCAAGCCCTCCAACCCGGAAGCCAGCTCCGACGCGAGAATCGACTCCCGCTCACCGGCGCCCAGCCTCCGCTCCGACTCGCCCATCGACTCGCCCTGGGCCGAGAAGATCTCTACCGTGAATTGGGCCTCCCCAGCGCCGGGATAGTGAAAGGCCAGGCCAGTGAAGAACTGGCCGGGGACGATGGCTACCTGGTTGAAGACCGCTTCGGTGAACGTCTCGCTTTGCAGGGACAGGGCAGCGGCGAACCGAAAGGAGACGGGATCACCGAAGATGACGTCCCCAATCACCCCGCCGCCGTCGGCCTCGATTCGAAGCGAACCGACGAATTCGTTCTGCCGCCCCTGAACGTTCCCACCACCGGCACCACCGAACGACTCGAGGCCATCTTCGCTCAGCTGCTCGCCCGGCTCGAGCGTCCTGGCGATCGGCGCGAAAAGCTCATCCCCCCCCTCACTGACAGCCGTCAGAGTGACCGACCGCTGTTCAGAGGAAGTATTGACGAGATTCCAGTTGGCGAACAGGTTCTTCTGGGAGGCAAACTGAGCGGAGAAGAAAGTGCGTCGCTCGCTCCCGAAGGAGGCGTTCAGTCCAATCACCGTCTCTGCGTCGAGCAGCTGGATCTTCTCGAACCCGATCGCTCCAGGGCCTTCGGTCACCTGCACTTCGACGTAGCCTCGAGAGACCTCCGTGCCCTCCCCAAAGATTCCTGCGATCGAATCGTGAATCCAGCCTTTGGCAGGCAAGTCGCGTTCGACCGCCAGAGGACCCTCGCTCTCCTCGTGCAGGGTCAAAATCACCTCGATCGGGATGTTGTTGGGGTTGACCAGGCTCACTACGGTTGTCGCCGGCTGGCCGCGAAAGGCAGTACCTCCCTGGAAGACTCGGCCAAAATAGAGTTTTTTCGCCTGCCCCTCGAAGGCGATCGATCCGTCCAGTTGCGAAAGCGTGTCCGTACCGAACTGAAAGAAACTTCCCAGTTCGAAGCAAGCGGCAACCGTTTGGCCCTGGACCTCTCCGGCGGCACTCGAGAGTTCGACCCAGCCCTGTAGCTCGAACGAGGAGGGGACCTCGAAGATCTCATAACCCTGTCGTGCCAGCTGGGTCCCCCCTTCCAAAACAGCGTTTCTGGCCCGGAGGATGCCAAGAGGTCCATAGGCGGTGAACGAGGACAACGCAGGTCGATCACCGTAATTCGAAATGGCGAAACCCGTGAAGCCTCCCCGGTGACCCCGATAGTAGGGCAGGTATAGAACGTTGGTTTGGGAGGCTTCCCAGTCGACGCCGGGAAAATGTTTGGAGTCGAGGAACTCTCTCAGGCCAGGGTCCGAGGTGAACAGGTGGTTTCTGCCCAACTGCAGGCCACCGTCATCTCGAAGATTCGTCAACTGGGCCAACTCGGCCGGGATCTCTCCTCTGAGCTGATTGTTGTTCAGTTGCAGACTCTGCAAATTGGTGAGTTGACCGAGCTCCGGCGGAATCCTGCCGCTCAGCTGATTCGTGTACAGGACGAGCTGTCTCAGCTGTTGGAGCTGTGCGATCTCCGGGGGAATTGGGCCGCTCAGCTGGTTGCCATGGAGAAAGAGACTGCGCAGCTGTTGGAGCTGTCCCAATTCGGGGGGGATCTCGCCGCTCAGCCGGTTGCCCAACAGCAACAAGCCCTGCAGGAGGTTGAGCTGTCCGATTTCCGGAGGGATTCCTCCAGTGAGCTGGTTCGAAGTTAGGATCAGACTCCGCAGGCTCGCGAGCCCTCCGATTTCCGGCGGGATCTGGCCGGTCAATTGGTTTGCGGCCAGGTAAAGGTTTTGCAGCTGCCCGAGCAGCCCAACCTCGGGAGGGATCTCTCCCTGCAACTGGTTGTTTCTCAGATCCAGTGTTTCCAGGTTGCCGAGTTGCCCGATCTGCGGAGGGATGGACCCGTCGAGCCCGTTACCCTCCAGGGACAATCGGATGACACGATCTGCTCCATCGCATTCCACTCCGAACCAGCTGCATTCGGTTCCGGGGTCGTTGAATGTCCCGGGTGCCTGGAGCCAGTTGTCGTTTTGCGTCCAACTGGACCCGCCGGTGGCTTCGAAGAGGGCCATCAGCGCGCTTCGCTCCTGGGCGGATACCTGTCCGAGAAGCTGACGGGTGACGCCGACGGCTGCCAAGCCTATCAGGCAGAGACAGCAAATCCTGACTCGGAACGACGTGGAAGGCCGAGAAACCATGGCCACACTCTCCGATCGAGTGGGAGGTCGCTTACCCTCACCCAAAGGATCACATTCACTGCTTCCTTTTCCAGCTCCGTATTGACAAATCTGTAAATTGGCGCCTCTTGCGGTCAAGTGGGGAGGGGTGAGTCAGACTGGCGAAAGCCGACAGTCAATCCATCGGCTCAGCTGGTCGCTCACTTCAAAACTGGACGCTGGATGCCCCGAGCGCAGCCGCGGCAATTCGTCCAACTGAATCTCGCCGCCTTGGGAATTCCCTCGAAGGACTCCGAACTGTCCCCCGCCTTTGGCGGGACCACCGAACGGGAAGAGTTTTTGTTGTTGACAGCCGCAGAGCGAGTTGTATACTTGTTCATGAACAAGTCGATTACTCTCCTTTTGAGGGGGTCGCGTAATGTTCTCTACTACCACCCAATATGCGCTTCGGGCTCTCGCCAAGCTGGCGGAAGTAGAGCCGGGGACTGCGATTTTGGGTCGCGACCTGGCCCGGCAGGCCGACATTCCCGCCAATTATCTTTCCAAGGTGCTGTTGGCCATGCGCAACGCCGGGCTGCTGTCCGCCTCGCGAGGAACGGGGGGTGGCTACCGCCTGGAAAGGCCGCCCGAGGAGATTCGACTGATCGATGTCTGCGAGATCTTCGACGCGCCCCGGGCCAAACCGTCCTGCCTGTTGGGAAAGACCGAGTGTTCAGACGAAGACGCCTGCTCGGCTCATGAAGCGTGGAAGGAGGTTCGCTCGACCTTCATGTGCTTCCTGGAGTCGCGAACTCTGGCGGATATTTCGCGAACGGCCTCCAGGGTGGGGGACTCGCGTCGATTGCCGGGAGGACGCTTGCGATGACGGGGAGAATTCACTGTTGCGTCGGGCTTTCGTTCCTCGTGGTGCTGCTGACGCCGACCGCTCCGGCTCAAGAGACGGCCGAGTACTTCCGGCAGAACTGCTTGTCGTGCCACACCATCGGCGGCGGCCAGTTGACGGGTCCCGACCTGAAGGACGTCACGCAGCGCCAGGACCGCGAATGGTTGGTGCGCTTCATGCTGGACCCCGTCGACGTGATCGCCGGCGGCGACCCCTATGCGGAACAGCTGCTGGAGGAGTCCCGCGGCGTGATCATGCCCGCCCTGGCGGACCTCACCGCTGACCGCGCGGCCGCCCTGCTCGATTTGATCGAAGCCGAATCCCAGCTCGAGCAGTCGCAGTTTCGCGGCGTCGAGGTGAGCGATGAGCCTTTCACGCCCGCCGACGTGGAGTTGGGCTGGCGGCTGTTCGCCGGCCGCACCCGGCTGGCCAACGGGGGACCCGCCTGCCTGGCCTGCCACACAGTGCGCGGACTGGAAGGTTTGAGCGGGGGCAAGCTGGGCCCGGACCTGTCGCGCGTCTACGAGCGTTTGGGAGGGCGCCGAAACCTGGAGGCATGGCTGCTGGCGCCTGCGACACCCACCATGCTGCCGCTGTTTCGCCAGCATCCTCTCGAGCCCGACGAGGTCCCGCCGCTGGTGGCCCTGTTCGAAGAGCGCGCCCAGACGGGCGGCGAGGACACCTCACCGGCCGTCTTGAACTTCTTCTTCCTGGGACTGGGCGGGACGGTACTGTTGCTGGTCGTATTCGACGCAGCCTGGAAAAAGCGTTTTCGCAGCGTTCGCACGGCGCTCTTACGCGCCGCTGGCGAGGAAAGGTGACTCATGCGATCCAAGGGCGCTCACAACTGGATCAAGGACCAGTTCGATCCTCAGCTGCGCAGCTGGGAAGAGTTCTACCGCAACCGGTGGCAGCACGACAAGATCATCCGCAGCACGCACGGCGTCAACTGCACCGGGGGTTGCACGTGGCAGATCTACGTGAAGGACGGCATCGTCACCTGGGAGATGCAGGGGCTGGACTACCCTCAGCTGGAAGCGAGCCTGCCCCCGTACGAACCCCGCGGATGCCAGCGCGGGATCTCGTTCTCCTGGTACCTCTACAGCCCGTTGCGGGTCAAATACCCGTATGCGAGGGGCGCGTTGCTGGATCTCTGGAAGCGCGCCCGGGCCGAACACGAGGATCCCGTTGAGGCTTGGAGGTCCCTGGTCGAGGACCCCGAGGCGCGCTCCCGCTGGCAGCGGGCCCGGGGCAAGGGTGGATTCCGGCGCGTCGGATGGGACGAGATCCTCGAACTGATCGCCGCCGCCAACGTCCACACCATCAAGAAGTGGGGCCCGGACCGGATCGCCGGCTTCTCACCCATCCCCGCCATGTCGATGATCAGCTACGCGGGCGGGGCGCGCATGCTCCAGCTGATGGGCGGCGTCTCTCTCTCCTTTTACGACTGGTACTGCGACCTGCCTCCGGCCTCGCCCGAAACCTGGGGCGAACAGACCGACGTTCACGAGTCGGCCGACTGGTACAACGCCAAACTGCTGGCCGTGATGGGCTCCAACCTGAACATGACGCGCACCCCCGACTGCCACTTTGCCGCAGAGGCCCGCTACAACGGATCGAAGATGTGGGTCTTCTCGCCCGATTTCAGCCAGGTCTCCAAATACGCCGACGAGTGGGCGGCCATCAACGCCGGCCAGGACGGGGCCTGGTGGATGGCGGTCAATCACGTGCTACTGAAGGAGTTTCACCACGAGAGCCGGATCCCCTATTTTCACGACTATCAGAAAAGGTTCACGGATTCCCCCTACCTGGTCGAGTTGGTCGAACAGGGTGAGTCTCACCGGCCCGGACAGTTGTTGCGGGCCAACCGGCTGGAGCCGTACAAAGAGGTGGAAAACGGCGACTGGAAGTTCCTGATGTGGGACCGTCAGGAGCGGCGTCCGCGCATGCCTCTCGGGAGTTCCGGATTTCGCTGGGGCAAAGAGAAAGGCAAATGGAACCTGCGGCTGGTCGACGGTCTGGACGGCGCCAGCATCGACCCGGCGCTCACCTTCCTCGAGGACAGCGACGAAGTCGTTCAGGTCGAGCTCGATGATTTCGCCGAGGGCCGTTCGCTGCGGCGCGGCGTACCCGCCCGGCGGATCGAGACGGTGGCGGGAGAGACCCTGCTGGTCACCACCATCTACGACTTGCTCATGGCCCAGTACGGCGTCCCGCGCGGCCTCGCGGGGGACTACCCGGACAGCTACGACGACGAGAACTGTCCCTACACTCCGGCCTGGTCCGAACGCTACACCGGCCTGGGGCGGGAAGTCCTGATCCGCTTCGCGCGTGAGTGGGGCCACACCGCCGAACGAACCCAGGGCAAGTGCCTGATCATTATCGGCGCCGGCATCAATCACTGGTACCACAACAACTTGATGTACCGAGCTGCAATCAACGCCCTGATGTTCTGCGGCTGCGTAGGCGTGAACGGTGGCGGGCTGGCCCATTACGTGGGCCAGGAAAAGCTGGCCCCCATGGAGTCCTGGTCAGCCATTGCTTTCGGCAAGGACTGGCAGCCGGCGGTGCGGCTGCAAAACGCCCCCAGCTGGCACTACGTCCACACCGACCAATGGCGCTACGAGAAGGCCTTCACCGATTATCACACCGTCCCGGCCAATGGCTCGGGGACAGGGCACACTTCGCTGGCGGACGGGCACACCATGGATTTGCAGGTGCAGGCGGTTCGCAACGGCTGGCTCCCGTTTTATCCCCAGTTCGACCGCAATCCTCTCGAGGTCGCTCGCCAAGCCAGGGAAAGCGGCGCGAGTACCCCCGAGGAAGTGGTGGACTACGCCGTCAAGGAGCTGAAGGCGCGGCGTCTACGCTTTTCCGTGGAAGATCCGGATGCGGAAGAGAACTGGCCGCGCGTGTGGTTCATCTGGCGCGGCAACGCCCTGATGGCCAGCGCAAAAGGGCACGAGTACTTCTTGGACCACTACCTCGGGACGCACCACAACGCAATCGCGGAGGACCTGGCCCGCGACTCCGTGCGGGAAGTGGCCTGGCACGAGCGGGCACCCCGGGGAAAGATGGACCTGGTCGTGGACCTGAACTTCCGCATGGACACCTCGGCGCTCTATTCGGACATCGTCCTGCCGGCGGCCACCTGGTACGAGAAGGAGGACCTGAACTCGACCGATTTGCACAGCTTCATCCACCCCCTGTCGGCGGCCGTGCCGCCGTGCTGGGAGTCCAAGAGCGACTGGCAGATCTTCCGGTGCATCGCCCGCAAGTTCTCCGAGCTGGCAGCCAAGCACTTCCCCGATCCGGTCGAGGATCTGGTGGCCTCTCCTCTGGCCCACGATACGCCCGCCGAGATCGCCCAGCCGCACATCCGGGACTGGACGCGCGGTGAAGCCGAGGCGGTGCCGGGAAGGACGATGCCGGGGCTGAAGGTGGTCACCCGTGACTACAAGGACCTCTATCGGCAGTTCGTCTCGTTGGGGCCGCTGGTGGAGAGCAACGGGCTGGGCGCGCATGGGACCCACTACGAGTGCGCCGATCAATACCAGGAGGCCTTGCGGGAACTTCCCACCGAGACTTGGAACGGGCGCACCTACCCGTCGCTGGCCGAAGACGTCTCGGTGTGCGACTTGATCCTGAAGTTGGCCACCGTCACCAACGGCGAACTGGCCTATCGCTCCTACCGGAACATCGAGGAGAGGGTCGGCCTGCCGCTGGCCCACCTGGCGGAGAAGAGCCGGGACTTCAGGACCAGCTACGCAGATCTGCAGAGCCAGCCGCGCCGCTTCGTCAACAGCCCCATGTGGTCAGGACTTGTGGGGAACGGACGAGCCTATGCCCCCTTTACCTACAACCTCGAGTGCCAGGTCCCGTGGCGCACGCTGACGGGGCGCCAGCACTACTATCTGGACCACCCGGGCTATCTCGATTTCGGGGAGCATCTGCCCACCTATAAGCCGAAGCCCCTTCCGACCCAGTATGCCGATCTGCGCTTCAGCAGGGAAGACGGCCCGAGCTTGATGCTCAACTATCTGACGCCGCACGGCAAATGGCACATTCACTCCACCTATGGCGACAACCAGCGCATGACAACCCTGTCGCGCGGCTGTGAGCCCTTCTGGATGAACCATCTGGACGCCGCCCAGCTTGACATTGCCGACAACGACTGGGTCGAAGTCCACAACGACCACGGTGTGGTGGTCACCCGGGCGGCAGTCAGCGCGCGCATTCCCCGGGGTATCTGTTTTCAGTACCACTCGCCCGAACGGACCTACTCGGTGCCCAAATCGCCATTGAGAGGGAGCCGTCGGGCGGGAGGGCACAACAGCCTCACGCGGGTGCGCCTCAAGCCGAACCTGATGGTCGGAGGTTACGGTCAGTTCACCTACCACTTCAACTATTGGGGGCCGACCGGCGTCAACCGCGACACCCACATCCTGGTGCGAAAGCTCCCGGAGTTGAAATGGTGAGCTCAACGGCTGCATGGGAGAACAGAACATGAACGTCCGCTCTCAAATCTCGATGGTCTTTCACCTGGACAAGTGCATCGGCTGCCACACCTGCAGCATCGCCTGCAAGAACGTCTGGACGGACCGCAAGGGCGCCGAGTACATGTGGTGGAACAACGTGGAAACCAAGCCCGGCACGGGCTACCCCACCCAGTGGGAGGACCAGGGCAAATACGAGGGTGGCTGGGAGGTGCGAAGGGGCAAGCTGGCGCTCCGGTCCACTGGCCGGATGCGTCTCGTGTTCAACATCTTTCACAACCCGCACATGCCCAGCATGGACGACTATTACGAGCCCTGGACCTACGATTACGACGAGCTGTTCAACGCCCCCGAGGGGCCCGACCAGCCCGTGGCGCGGCCGATTTCGAAAGTCACGGGAGAATATATCCAGCTGGAGTCCGGCCCCAACTGGGACGACGATTTGGGGGGGTCGCCCGTCTATGCGGAAAACGACCCCAACCTGGAGGGCTTGACCGAGCAACAGCGGGCCCAGCTGTCCGCCGTGGAGCGGCTCGTCTTCTTTTACCTGCCGCGCATCTGCAACCACTGTCTCAACCCCTCCTGCGTCGCCTCCTGTCCTTCCGGCGCCATGTACAAGCGGGGTGAAGACGGCATCGTCCTGATCGATCAGAATCGGTGCCGGGCCTGGCGGTCGTGCGTGGCCGCCTGCCCCTACAAAAAGACTTACTTCAACTGGTTCTCGGGCAAGTCGGAAAAATGCATCCTCTGTTTCCCCCGGCTGGAAACCGGGCAGGCCCCGGCGTGTTTCCACTCTTGCGTCGGCCGGATTCGCTACTTGGGGGTACTGTTGTACGACGCGGACCGAATCGAGAGTGCGGCGCTGGTACCGGACGAGCAACTGGTCGAGGCGCAGCGCTCTCTCATCCTGGACCCGTTCTCGCCCGAAGTGATCGCGGCCGCTGAGGCCAACGGGGTGCACGAGTCCGTGATCGAGTCGGCCCAGAAGTCTCCCGTGTACAAGTTCGTCAAACTCTGGAAGATCGCCCTGCCCCCCCACCTGGAGTATCGCACCCTTCCGATGCTCTTTTACGTCCCCCCGCTTTCGCCCGTCATGGCGGAGCAGCAGGCGGGTCGGCCGATCGAGCACACTTCCGAGGATCTGTTTCACGACATCGAGCAGTCGCGCGTGCCGGTGAAGTTTCTCGCCAATCTCCTGGGGGCGGGGCACGAAGGCAAGGTCCGCTACGCTCTGCGCAAACAAAAGGCCGTCCGCTGGTATCGGCGGGCCTTGACCGTGGGAGACGTCTCCATGGAAACGGCCGAACACATGTTGCGCGAGGCGGACTCCTCGCCCGAGGAGGCCGAAGGGATCTACCGCCTGTCGGCGCTCTGCACCTTCGACGACCGTTTCGTGATTCCTCCGATGCACCGGGAGGAGGCCATCGAGATGGCTGCCGATCCCTTGGAGCACAGAGATTCGACCGGATTCGGCTTTCTCTCCGGTCCCTGGAGGTCGATGTGACTGCTTCACCGGGCGCCCTGAGCCTGCTGAGCCGGCTGCTGCGCTATCCCGACGAAACCTTCGAACGGGATGTCGAGTGCGCCCCCCCCATGCTGGGTGGCGAGAGTCCCGAAGCGTCGCGGCTGTTGGACGAATTTCGGAGAACACTGGCGGGCTGGAGTCTGGAGAAGCGGCAGGAGCTCTTCATCCGCAGCTTCGACCTCAACCCGGTCTGCGCGCTGGAAGTGGGGTGGCAGCTCTACGGCGAGGAGTACGCCCGGGGCCGGTTCCTGGTCTCCATGCGGGGACTGCTCCGCCAATACGGGATCACCGAGGTCTGCGAGCTGCCCGACCATCTCAGCCACTTCTTGCCGTTGCTGGATCGCATGCCGCCCGAGGAGTCCCGAAGACTGGTGACCCGCGCCCTCTTGCCGGCATTGGAAAAGATGCTCGAGGCCCTGAAACGCAAACAAAACCCTTACCAGAACGTTCTGCGGGCGATACGCGAGCTGGCCCGGCTCCGCTTTGCGCCCGAGCTGCAGGAGGCCGGCCATGCCTGACACCTCCGCCTATCTCGACCCTCTGCTGCTGGCGATGCTGCCGTACGTCGCTTTCTTCACGTTCTTCCTGGTCACCATCCAGAGATACCGTCAGAGAAGCTTCTCCTATTCGAGCCTGTCCTCGCAGTTCCTCGAGAACAGGCGGCACTTCTGGGGCTTGGTGCCGTTTCACTACGGCATTCTGGTGGTGCTGGCCGGACACATCGTCGCCTTTCTGTTCCCGCGTGAGCTGCTGCTCTTCAACAGCCGGCCGCTGCGGCTCTACATTCTCGAAGTGAGCGCCATGATCTTCGGGTTGTTGACCCTGATCGGCCTGGTGGCCGCGCTGGTGCGCAGGGCCAGCGATCCCAAGGTTCGAGGCGTGACGGCGGTCTCGGACTGGATCCTGTTCGCCCTCCTTCTGGTTCAGGTGGTCAGTGGACTGTACGTGGCGCTGTTTCACCCCTGGGGGTCGAGCTGGTTCGCGGCATCGGTGACCCCGTATCTCTGGTCTCTGATCAAACTCAACCCGGAGATCAGCGTCGTAGCGGCCATGCCGCCGTCAGTGAAGCTGCACATCGTCAATGCGTATCTGTTGATCGGTTTTTTCCCATTCACCCGTCTCGTGCACGTGCTGGTGGTTCCCAACCCCTATCTCTGGAGACGGCCCCAGGTAGTGCGCTGGTACCGGCGACCGGGGCCTGCGGTGAAGGGTTGAATCGGGAGGAACGGAGCTCATGCAACCCAAAGGGAGCCCGAAGAGCGGACTGTTCGCAGCGACGCTGGGCTTTTTCATCGGCTTTGCCGCCGTGGCCCTCTTCGGGCCCACCGCCGCGCGGTTTCAGGAGGTAATGGACCTGACTCCGATGATGGTGGGTTTTCTGGTGGCCGCCCCCGCCCTCTCCGGCTCCCTGCTTCGCGTCCCCTTTTCCGCCTGGGTGGACACGACCGGGGGACGCAAGCCCTTCCTGGTGCTGCTGTGGCTCTCGGTCGTCGGCATGACGGGGCTGACCCTGATCATCTTCTTCCTTTATCCACAGGGTCTCACTTCTGCCCTTTACCCCCTGCTGCTTTTGTTGGGGGTGCTGTGCGGCTGCGGGATCGCGACGTTTTCGGTCGGCATCAGCCAGGTCTCCTACTGGTTTCCCCAGCGGGCGCAGGGCCGTGCGCTGGCTATCTTCGCCGGCGTGGGAAATGTGGGCCCGGGTCTCTTCTCGCTGCTGCTGCCCCTGGCGCTGGCCGGATGGGGCTTGGCCGGGTCGTATCTGGCCTGGTTGTCGCTGCTGGTCGCCGGCACGGTCCTGTACACCTGGTGGGGGAAAAACGCCTGGTATTTTCAGCTCCGGCATGCCGGTGAGCCGGAAGAGTCGGCCCGAGAGCTGGCCCGGCAACATGGGCAGGAGCTGTTTCCCGCCGGCTCGCTGCTCGAGAGTCTGCGGATCTCTGCTCGAGTCTGGCGTACCTGGGCTCTGGTGTGGATCTACTTCACCACGTTCGGTGGGTTCATCGCCCTGACGGCCTGGCTGCCCACCTACTGGACCTCCTATTTCGGCGTGAGCCTGCTGACGGCCGGCATGCTGACAGGCCTCTACTCGATCCTCACCTCTCTGATCCGGATCTTGGGAGGCCTACTGTCGGATCATTTGCGGGAGGGGGGTGAGAACACCGCCATCCTGGCTCTGCTCATCACGATGGTGGGCGCGTTGGTCATGACCACCACCGACCAGTTCGAGTTGGCCATTCCCGGCATTCTGCTGCTGGCCGTAGGGATGGGGATTTGCAACGCCGCGGTCTTCAAGATCGTCCCCCAGGCGGTGCCTCAGGCGGTCGGAGGCGCAGCCGGTTGGGTGGGCGGCCTGGGCGCCTTCGGCGGATTCGCCATCCCGCCGGCCATGGCCTTCGCCGTGCGCGACCTGGGGCAACCGGGTTATCCGATCGGCTTCGTCGTATTCGTCTTCCTGGCCCTCTTCTCGCTGACCATGGCCTGGATTCTCAAGTACACGGAGGAGGCCGCTCCAGATGCCCGGCCGGGACCTTCCGATCTGTCCCAGCCTTCGCACCAGCCCGGGCAGGGAGGCGACTGAATGAAGAGCAGCATTGCCACTTACACGCTTCTGGTGGCGCTCGTATTCAGTCTTCTGGCGCTGGGGCAGCGGGCGCGTGGCTTCCGCCTGCCCGGCGATCAGCAGGGCTATGAGCCCGTACAGCCCATCGCTTTTTCCCACCGTCTGCACGCGGGAGACCTGGAAATCGACTGTCACTACTGCCACAGCGGGGCCGAGCGAAGCCGGCATGCCGGGATTCCGGCCACCGGAACCTGCATGAACTGCCATCGCTTCGTGACTGCCTCCTGGGGCGCCGTCCGGGAAGAGAATCGTCGGGCGCAGCGGGAAGAGCGTCCCCCGCGCCGCCTGCTCTCGCCGGAAATCGCCAAGCTCTATGGTCACTTGGGATTGGACCCGAACGGAGAGATGGGCCCCGGATCGCAGGCCAGTCCACTTTCCTGGATCAGAATACACAGTCTGCCCGATTTCGCGTACTTCGACCATCGAGCTCACTCGGTCGCCGGTCTGGGCTGCCCCACCTGCCACGGACCCGTCGAGACGATGGAGCGCGTCCGGCAGCAGGAAAGCCTGTCCATGGGCTGGTGCGTCAACTGCCATCGCCAGACCCGGACCGGCATCCAGGGCGCGCCGGTGGAGGCGTCCTTGGACTGCTCCACTTGTCATTACTGAGACGAGACGATGGCTGGTGAACGTACTCGGCAAGCTCAGCAGCGAAACCGCCGGAACGGCTCGCGGTTCCCCGGTACAGCCTCGCCGCCAGCCGGATCATCCGGGGAACACGAGGAGTTGGCGGTCGGTCGGCGCGGCTTCCTGAAGGCGGCGGGTTTCGGTCTGATGCTGGCAGGGTGCCGGCAGGCTCCGCTGGAGAAAGCCATACCCTTTCTGATTCCGCCCGAGGAGATCGTTCCGGGGCGCTCACTCTACTACGCCTCGACTTGCACGGCTTGCCCGGCCGCCTGCGGCCTGCTGGCCAAGACCCGCGACGGCCGTCCCATCAAGCTGGAGGGAAATCCGGCCCACCCCTTGTCTCGGGGAGCTTTGTGTGCCCTCGGCCAGGCTTCGATTCTGGGGCTCTACGACAAGTGGCGTCCACGAAATCCCAGACATCAGGGGCAGGACACCAGCTGGGAGCAAATCGATGCCCAGATCATGGAGCGTCTCGAGGGGCTTCGCCGGGGCGGTGGCGCGCTACGGCTCCTGACGGGCACGCTCAACAGCCCGGCGCTCGAGGCAGTCGTGAAACGGTTCTTGGCCGGCTTCCCCGATGCCCGGCGGATCAGTTACGATCCGGTCTCCCGTTCGGCCATCCTGGATGCACATCTGCAAACGCACGGGAAGCGGGTGCTGCCCCGTTACCGCTTCGATCGAGCCGAAGTGATCCTCAGCTTCGACGCCGACTTTCTGGGAACCTGGATCTCGCCCGTGGAGCACACCGCCGGTTACCGCGAGGCGCGCTCACCGGACGTGGAAACTCCCAGGCGGTGCTATCACGTTCAAGTCGAATCGCGGCTCTCGCTGACCGGCTCCAAGGCCGACCGCAGGATCGTTGCAGCTCCGCACGAACACGGTCCGCTCGCTGTTCAGCTGGCTGCGGCCCTGGCCGATCTGGCGGGAGAGTCCTTTCCGGGGGAGGTCCAGCGCAACGAGGGGCTCGCGCAACGGGTCGAGCCGCTGGCCCGCATGTTGTGGCGGGCGCGACGCCGAAGCCTCGTTGTGTCGGGCAGCCCGGACCCAGCCTTTCAAACTGCCTGCAACTATCTGAACGAGTTGCTGGGCAATTACGGCCGGACCCTGGAGCTGGGCCCTGCTTCGCGGCAGAGGGAAGGGGACGACGGTGCCCTTGCGGGTCTGCTCGAGGAGCTGGGGCGGGGCGAAGTCGGGGCTTTGCTGGTCTGGGGCGTCGACCCCGTCTTCGAGCTGCCGCTCGAGGGCCGGTGGGAGACCCTGCTCGAGCAGGTCCCCCTCATGATCAGCCTGGACGACCGCCTGACGGAAACATGCGGGCTGGCAGACTACTTCTGCCCCGATCACCACTACCTCGAGTCCTGGGGAGACCGGGAGCCGGTCGAGGGCGTCCTCAGCCTGCTGCAACCGTGCATCGAGCCGCTGGGCCGGACACGGCCCTTGATCGAGAGTCTGTCCGCCTGGATGGGCGATTCGCGGCCGGCTTACGAATTGCTGCGCGAGCACTGGCGGTCTGCGCTCTTTCCCCGTCAGCGGCAGGAGACTTCGTTCGATGCGTTCTGGGATCGCGCCCTTCATGACGGGGTGGCGCAGATCGAGCCTGAGTCCCGGAGTTTTTCCGAGGCCCGTTTCGAACCGCGCATGTTCGGGGATGGCTCCCGCGAGGTTTCTCCGGCGGAAGGCGAATTCTCCCTGGTGCTGTATCCCAAAGTGGGCATCCTGGATGGGCGCCACGCCGACAACCCCTGGCTGCAGGAACTCCCGGATCCCATCAGCAAGGCGACCTGGGGCAACTATGCCTGTCTCGCACCGCTGGCTGCCGAAGCAATCGGGGTGAGGGAAGGCGACCTCATTCGCCTCGGCGCCGTTGCGGGCCAGGGGCCGGAGCTGGAGCTCCCCGTCCTGGTCCAGCCCGGACAACATGAGCGGGTGGTCGCCGTGGCTCTGGGCTACGGAGGCAAGGCCACCCGGCGCTTCGCCGGTATTGGGCCACGTTGGCTGGAGGCCGGGGAGACGGTCGGGAATGACGGGCGAGTGGGCGTCAACAGCGCCCCCTTCATCCGGCTGCAGGCACGGCATCTCGTTTACTCAGGGGTGCCCGTCCGCCTGAGCCCGACGGGTGAGAGACGGCAACTGGCCCGGACACAGCTGTACGACGCCATCACGGTTCCCGCTTCGCTGGCGCTGCCGGGCGGGGAGCGGCGTCCGGCGGTCAAGGAGGTCACCTGGGAAGAGCTGTTCGATCCCCACCTCCCGGTCGAACCGGGTACGCATTCCGAACACGGCTCGTCCCAGGATCTCTGGCCTGACGATCACCCATACACGGGGCGCCGCTGGGCCATGACCATCGATCTGGACGCTTGTACCGGCTGCTCGGCCTGCGTGATCGCCTGTCAGGTGGAAAACAACATACCGGTCGTGGGCCGCGACGAAGTGCGTCGCCAACGCGAGATGCACTGGCTGCGGATCGACCGCTACTACTGGGGACAGGGCGAGAATCTCCGGGTGGCGCACCAGCCGATGCCTTGCCAGCACTGCCAGAACGCCCCCTGCGAGACCGTCTGTCCAGTGCTGGCTACGGTGCATAGCGCCGAAGGGCTCAACCAGCAGGTGTACAACCGCTGCGTGGGCACCCGCTATTGCGCCAACAACTGCCCCTACAAAGTGCGGCGCTTCAACTGGTTCGACTATGCGCACGAAGACGAATTGGAAAACCTGGTCCTGAACCCCGATGTGACGGTTCGCTCCCGGGGAGTCATGGAGAAATGCAGCTTCTGCGTGCAACGGATTCAGGAGGCCAAGATCGAGGCCAAGCGGAGGGGGGTGGAACTGCGCGACGGCGAGATCCAGAGCGCCTGTCAGCAAACCTGTCCGGCCTCCGCTATCGTCTTCGGGAACATCAACGACGCCGGGAGCCGCGTCGCGCAGCTTGCTCAGAGTGCTCGTCACTACAGGGTTCTGGAGGAGCTGAACGTGAAGCCCGCTGTGGCTTATCTGAAGCTGGTGAGTCGCCCGGACCCGCAGGAGGAGGGCCATGGCTAACCCGGCCGTATCACTGCGGGAGCCGCTCATCGCCGGCCGCAAGACCTCGGCCCAGGTCTCGCGGGACATCTGTGCGGTGCTGGACCGCAGGCCCACCGCCCTGTGGTGGAGCGCCTTTCTGCTCGCTTTGTCGACCTTGTTGCTGGGAGTTGCCGCCGTCGGTTACCAGATCTCCGTGGGGATCGGCACATGGGGTTTGAATCGCACGGTGGGGTGGGCATTCGACATCACCAACTTCGTCTTCTGGGTGGGCATCGGCCACGCAGGCACGCTCATCTCGGCAGTGTTGTTCCTGCTGCGGCAGCCTTGGCGGACTTCCGTCAACCGCTCCGCTGAAGCCATGACTATCTTCGCGGTGATCTGTGCAGGGCTCTTTCCCGTGATCCACATGGGACGGCCGTGGCTGGCCTTCTGGATGATCCCCTACCCGAACTGGCGAGGCCCCCTCTGGATCAACTTTCGCTCGCCCCTGGTTTGGGACTTTTTCGCCATCCTGACCTATTTCACTATTTCTCTGGTGTTCTGGTACGTGGGCCTGGTGCCCGACCTGGCCACCATCCGCGACCGCACCGCACCGGGTCTGCGCCGCCGGCTTCTCTCCTTCCTGAGCCTGGGGTGGGACGGGTCCCAGCGCACCTGGCAGCGTTACGAGACGGTCTACAAACTGCTTGCCGGGCTGGCCACCCCGCTCGTGATTTCGGTCCACACGATCGTCAGCTGGGACTTTGCCACTTCACTGATTCCGGGATGGCACACCACGCTTCTGCCTCCCTATTTCGTGGCGGGCGCTATTTTTTCGGGCATGTCGATGGTTCTGACTCTGATGATCGTGGCCCGGAAGGTGATGAGGCTGGAAGATTACATCACGCGGCAGCACATCGACAAGATGTGCAAGGTCACACTGGCCACCGGCCTGATGGTCGGGTTCGCGTACGTCATAGAGTTCTTCACCGCCCTCTATTCGGGGAATCAGTACGAGCAGTTCGTGTTCGTTAATCGCGCCCTGGGGCCGTTCTGGTGGAGCTACTGGATCATGGTCGGCTGCAACGTGGCAATTCCGCAGCTCTTCTGGCTGCGGCGGGTCCGCCGAACGGTCTGGGCGGTGCTGGTCATCTCCATCGTCATCAACGTCGGGATGTGGTTCGAACGCTTCGTCATCATTGTGACTTCTCTGCACCGTGACTTCCTGCCCGCGGCCTGGTCGAGCTATGCGCCGACCTGGATCGAGATCGCCACGCTGGCGGGAAGCTTCGGGCTCTTCTTCACCTGTTTCCTGCTCTTCTGCCGCTTCGTTCCAGTGATCGCGATCAGCGAGGTGAAAGGGGTCCTGAGCGTGGGTCGGCAGTTCGATGAACCCTTGCCACCCCCTGCCGGCGCCCGGCCGCTTCGGGCAGTCCCGGCCGCAGCCGGTGCAGTCGCTCAGACGGAGGCGACCCAATGAGCCGCCGGATGTTGTTGGGGTTCTTCGAACGGGAAACGGACATTCTGGACGCCACCCGGGCAGTCCGTCAGGCCGGCTTCCAGATCGCCGACGTGTACACCCCATACGCCGTACACGGCATGGACAAGGCGATGGGCCTGTCCCCATCCCGTCTGCCCTGGGTCAGCTTCCTCCTGGGCCTGGCTGGAGCCGGGCTGAAGGTGTGGTTCGAGTTCTGGACGACGGCCCAGGACTGGCCCGTCAACGTGGGAGGAAAACCCTGGAACTCTCTGCCCGCCTTCGTCCCTGTGACATTCGAGGTGATGGTGTTGTTCGCCGGCCTGAGCACGGTCTTCGCCTTCCTGTTCGTTTCGCGGCTCTGGCCGGGCAGGAAGGTCCGGCTGGCCGACCCCGCCGTGACCGATCACCGCTTCGTGCTGGTCATCGAAGAAAGCGACGCTGCATTCGACGCTGAGAAAGTCTGCGAGCTGCTCACGAGCTTTCACGCCACGCGCGTCGAGGAGCGCGTGGAGTCGGAGAAGGAGGCGCGATGAAGTCCCGGGCGGCACTCAATTGGATGCTCGTGATCTTGCTGGCGCTGGTCGCCGCGGCTCACTTTCTGATCGACCTGGACTCCTCCCAGCCCGGGTGGGTGTTCCTCCCCGAGATGGTCGATTCCGTGGCCTACGACTCTTTCGCGGCCAATCCCGTCTTCGCGGACGGCAAGACGGTCCGGTCGCCTGTCGCGGGCACGATTCCGCGGGGCCTGCCCCCGCTGCCTTATCACGCCACGGAGGAAGACGCGCAGCGGGCGGGCCGCGAGTTGAACAATCCCTATTCGGGCGAAGACCGGGGGGCAGTCGCCCGTGGCGCCGTCCAGTATCGGCGCATGTGCGCCGCCTGCCACGGCACCAGTGGGAGCGGCGAGGGCCGGGTAGTGCAGCGAGGCTATCCGCCTCCTCCCTCGCTCTTGGCGCCGGCAACCAGAGATTTGGCCGACGGGGCGATTTTCCATGCCATCACCTACGGCAAGGGAAACATGCCATCCCACGCGCATCAGATCGATCGAGAGGACCGATGGAAGATCATTTTGCATCTCCGAACGCTGCAGGCGAGAGGAGTGAAGTAGGCCTGGCCGCCCCAGTCGGGATGAGGAGGGCAAGGCGCCTGGCCGTGCCGCCAGGGCTTCAGCGCCTCCTGTACGGGCTGGGCCTGGCAGGGGTCGCGACCCTGCTGGCCGGTTCCGTGCTCGAACCGGAGCGCACCTGGGCCAATCTGCTGCTGGCCGCCAACTACGTGATCGGTCTTGCATTGGCAGGTCTGGTCTTCGTGGCCTTGCACTACGTCTGCGGAGCCTCCTGGAGCACCGCCTTCCGCCGCGTCCCGGAAGCAATGGCGGCGGTGCTCCCCTGGGCAGCGGCCCCGTTCCTGGTGGTCCTGATCGTGAGCCCCTGGCTCTACCCCTGGGTCACCGAAGATCTGGCGGCAGGCCAAGCGGCGCTCTGGTTCAAGGATTGGTGGTTGAGCCGCGGTTTCTTCTCTGCCCGGACGATCCTGTATCTGGCCCTCTGGATCTGGTTCGCCCGAGCGATCCTGGGCGAGTCGCGGCGCCAGGACGCCGACAGTGATCCCCTCCACAGCCGCAAGAATGCCCGATTGTCCGCCGCGTTCTTGGTGGTCTTCGGCTTGACCTTCTGGCTGGCCAGTTTCGACTGGATCATGTCACAGGAACCCCACTGGTACAGCACCATGTTCGGCGTCTATCAGTTTTCGGGCCTGCTGTTGAGCGGACTGGCCATGATCGCGATTCTGGCCGTCTGGCTGGAACGGCTGGGGCCGCTGCGCGACATTCTGACGGAAGAGCACTTGCACGATCTGGGGAAGCTCCTTTTCGCCATCAGCACGTTCTGGATGTACATCTGGTTTTGCCAGTACATGCTGATCTGGTACGCCAACATCCCCGAGGAAACCAGCCACTACGTGCGCCGCCTGCACGGATTCTGGGAACCGGTCTTCATCCTCAATTTCCTCCTCAACTGGGCGGTCCCGTTCCTGGTCCTCCTACACGTCCCCGCCAAGCGCAGCCGGAGCCTGCTCGTGAAAGTTTGCTGGGTGATTCTGGTCGGCCGATGGGTGGATCTCTACCTGATGATCATGCCGCCGGTCGTGGGGGAGCAGCCTGTATTCGGGATCTGGGAAGTGGGGATGATGGCCGGGGCCGCAGCCCTGTTCTTCCTCGGCATCTTCCGGGCGTTTCCCCGCGCGGAGCCGGTCCCCGTGGGAGATCCGCTTCTCGAAGAGAGTCTCAGCTACCACAACTGAAGTCGAGCCGCACCCCCCCGGTAGCGCGGATGCCCAGTCTGCTCCGCACGCACTGGGGACAGGGCAACTTTTTTCCGCATCCTGGGGACAAGGCAAATTCTCCCCGTATTGGGGACAGGGCAGGTTTTCGGCTCGCCGCGCTCGCAGGAGGCTCGTGAGACGTGGTCGGTCTGCACTGGGGACAAGGCACGTAGCTCGTATTGGGGACAGCGCAGCTCGTATTGGGGACAGGGCAACTTTTTCCGCGCCGTACGTACACCGGGGACAGGGCAAGTTTTCGGCTCGCCGCGCTTGCGGAAAGTCGGGGCAGGTATTGGGGACAGGGCACGTCGCTCCAGAGGGCGTCGCGGACCTCGAAAGCGCCTTCAGGGCAATTCTCTTCGGCGCCCACACACTGGGGACAGGGCAAGCCTTTTCCCACTGGGGACAGGGCAAGCCTTTTCCTGGGGACAGGGCAAGCCTCTTCCGCATTGGTCGCATTGGGGACAGGGCAAGTTTTCGGGTCGCCGCGCTTGTCGGAAGACTGGTGAGACGAGGTCGGTCTGAACTGGGGACAGGGCACTGATTCTTCTGTTGCATGCAGAACTGGCATGCAGAACTGGGAACAGCATGCAGAACTGGGGACAGGGCAACTTTTTTCGGTGCACCGTGCCAGAAGGACTCGGGGCACCGGGGACAGGGCACGTAGCTCGAACGTCGCGAACTCGAAAGCGGGGCGGACAGTTCTTTTGCGCGCTGTAAGTACACTGGGTACAAGGCAATTTCTTCCGTACCTACACCGGGACGGGCAATCTTTTTCCGCGCCGTAGGCACACTATCTTTTTCCGCGCCGTAGGCACACTGGGGACAGGGCAATTTTTTTTCCGCGCCTTGGCCGCATTGGGGACAAGGCAAGTAGCTCCAACGGCATCGCGGACCTCGAAAGCGGCGACAGGGCAACTTCTTTCGGTGCGCCAACGGCATCGCGGACCTCGAAAGCGGGGACAGGACAACTTCTTTCGGTGCACTGGGGACAGGGCAATTTTTTTCCGCGCCCTATTTACACTGGGGACAGGGCAAAATTCTCCCGTATTGGGGCCCGGATTGGGGACGGGGCAAGTTTTTTGGCTCGCGACCTTCGCGGGGGTGCACTGCGGACAGAGCAAGCGCAGAGGCCGGTGAGGCGAAGTCGTGTGGAGGAGAGAGGTGCGCCTGCCTGGACCTGCCGTGCCGACAACCGCCGGTTGGTGACTGCCGGCGGTGTCTTTTTCACCGTTGCCGGTATAGGCTTTTCGTATGCGGGCCTTCTGGATTTCCGGAATGAAGTATTACCTGGTGTTTCTTCTGGCGCCGGTGGCCTTCGCCGGGCTGAGCTGGGGCGGGGTCTGGTCGTTTGCGCTACCCATCGTCATCTTCGGCCTGATCCCCCTGCTCGAGGTCGTCCTGGAGCCGAACTGGGACAACCTGCCCGCTGCGAGCCCACGACCTTCCCAGTCGCGCCTGTACGACTGGGCGACCTATCTGCTGGCCCCGACGCAATATGCCCTGCTGGTCTGGTTTCTGACCCGTGCTACGGCGCAGACTTCCCAACCGTTGGAGCTCGCAGGGATGACGCTGACGATGGGAATCTGCACCGGGATCTTTGGGATCAACGTGGCCCACGAACTGGGGCACCGCCATCGCCGCTTCGAGCAGGCTTTGGCAAAGGCCCTGCTGCTGACCGGTCTCTACCTGCATTTCTTCATCGAGCACAACCGGGGACATCACGCCAAAGTGGCCACCCCCCAAGACCCCGCCTCTGCGAGAATGGGAGAATCCCTGCCGCGGTTCTGGGTGCGATCCCTCTGGGGAAGCTACTGCTCGGCCTGGCGCCTGGAGAATCGGCGCCTCGAGAGACGGGGACAGTCCCCCTTCAGCCTGCGCAACCAGATGCTCCGGTTTCAGGTTTACCAAGCGGCCTTGGTAGCCGGGGTCGGATTGGCCTTCGGCCTCCGGGCTCTGGCGTTCTTTCTGGTTCAAGCTCTCATCGGTGTACTCTTGCTGGAGACGGTCAACTATATCGAGCACTATGGGCTCAGCCGGCGGCTGTTGCCCAACGGCCGGTACGAACCAGTGTCGGCGCATCATTCCTGGAACTCTGAGTTTCCCCTGGGAAGGCTGCTGCTCTTCGAGCTCACCCGCCACTCTGATCACCACCTCAACGCACATCGCAAGTATCCGACACTGCGCAACTGGAGAACCGCACCACAAATGCCCGCCGGCTACCCGGCCATGGTGCTGCTGGCAGCGATTCCTCCGCTCTGGTTCCGCGTGATGGATGAAAGGGCTGGAGCTCACAGCGGCTCGGTTGCCTCGGAGACCCCCCCTGCCCCGGCTCCGAACGGAGAGCTCGAGGCCCGGGAACCCAAACCCGAAGCAGGCGGATAATCACGACTCCCGATTTGCAAAGCCTGGCACCTAGAAATCTGCCCCCGGGGCGGCGCGCACGCGCGCCAGAACGGGAATGGCTCGGGCGCTCGGCCAGGCTGGACGAAGAAGCCCGGCCGCAGGCGCCCGCAGCACTCGCACTCTCTCCGTCGGGAGTTGACCTTTCTCGATCGACTTCGGGATACACTGAACACTCCCGATGCAGGGGATTTGGGGGCCGGAGGTGGCGCAAATGAGAGAGTACGAGAGGAGTTCATGATCGAAGAGGGCGAACGGAACTTCCGCTTCGAGCCAGGGTCGCCGAGCGGCCGACCCGGGCAGGCCGGACGGGGAAACTGGCTCGAGTATTCGATCCTGGCCGGGCTCTTTGCCCTTGTCTGGCTCTTCTGGAACACGTGGCTGGTTTACCCGCTCAAGCTGTTGGTGGTCTTCTTCCATGAATTGAGCCACGGCCTGGCGGCCCTTGCGACGGGGGGATCGATTGAGAGGATCGAGATGGTGGCTCAGGAGGGAGGTGTTTGCGTCACGCGGGGCGGAACCCGGTTCTGGGTGCTGACGGCAGGCTATCTGGGGAGTCTCGTCTGGGGAGGCTCGATTCTGTTGGTGGCCTCCCGGACCCGCCTCGACAAAATGGTCCAGACTGTCCTGGGACTCACTCTGCTGGTGGCTGCGGGGGTCTGGGTGCGCCCTTTGCTCAGCTTCGGCTTCGGCTTCGCCCTGCTGGCGGGGCTCGGTTTGACCGCGGCGGGATTGCTGCTTCCCGGCCCCGTCAACGACCTGCTGTTGAAGCTGATCGGGCTGACGAGCATGCTCTACGCAGTCCTGGACATCGGGAACGATATTCTCGCGCGTCCTCACCTGCTCGAATCGGATGCGGCGCAACTGGCCCGCGAGACTGGTATCCCTACACTTTTTTGGGGCGGGTTGTGGTTGCTGGTCGCACTGGCCGGGGGAGTGTTCTTCCTGTCCTGGGCGCGTCCAGGCCGCTCCAGGGAACCATCCGATCCCGCTGAGATTGAGTAGAGATCGGGTTTCCACGTTGACCGTTCGAAATCCGACGTGTGAAAGGAACCCGAGCCCTTCCCGGCCCACTTCGCCAACACCAAAGCCTCCACAGATCCGGGTATGGGATTTAGGAGAGCCAGAGCGCTCACTGGCTGACCGTCGCGCTCCGGGTGGTGGTACCGGAGACAGGGAAGATCTCAGAGAAACTGGGGAGAGGGGAAGAATCTCACGAACGGGAAGAATCTCGGGAAAGACCGGGAACAGGCGAAGATCACGGTGTACGGGGGCAGGCTGTCCTGTCCTGGGTCGACACACGGGGGCGGGCTTACCCTGCCCCGGGCACAGGGGACGCTTCCGGTGTCCTGGGTAGTTGTTGCCCGCCCTGAGTTGTTGCCCGCCCTGGGGACAGCCCGCCCTGCCGCCCTGGGGACAGGGCACGCTTCCAGGGAGCGCAGGTCCTACCCATGAGGCTATTTCATTCCACCAATCGCGGGAAGAAGGAACTCTAAGCTTCAGCGCGCCAAGTTCGACGTCTGAATGCCGAACCTCGAGCCTGGGGGCTCGACTTGGCCCAGACAGGACTGTCGAGTCCCCCGAGTCAGCGCTCGACGCCAGATCTGGCCCTGGATTCCGGCCGAGGATTTGCCGTCACTTCGAGTGGCTCCCAGACAAGTTTTCACGACTCCTCCTCTGATGACACGGAGCTATGGATGAGTTATGCTCCCAGAACACCGAAGTTCTCGAGACAGAAAAGCGAAGGCTAAGCCAAGAAAGCCAGCAGGGAGCCGATATTTCCCTGCAAACTATGATGATCGCGGATAGCGTAGCGGGTTCGAACCGCTCCGGCCCGCTCTCGATCCGCTCGGATTCCTCGGGAGGAGAACAGATGAGCAAAACGGCCATCAGCATCATGGTGTACTCCATTTATTTGGGAACGGCTGGCATCTGCATGGCGCTGATCCCGAACGTCCTCCTCCATCTGCTCGGCCACCCGACGACAAACGAGGTCTGGGTGCGACTCTTTGGCATCTTGGCTGCGGTCTTGGGGGTGAAGGGAATTCACGGTGCCCGAAACGAGCTGCTGTCGACCATGCAGGTCGATGTCGTGACCCGTACTGTGTTCTCCGTTTTTCTCACCGTGCTGGTGGTCATGGGAATCGCTCGGCCCATTCTCCTCCTCTTCGCGGTGATCGACTTCGTCGCGGCGATTTGGACTCAGACCACGATCTGGAAGAGTCGGAGGTCCTAGATGGCTCATACTCCTGGATTGATCTCATTCATTAGCGGTCCTGATCCCGAGGGCATCACTCCCGTCTACTATTTGGGCCGCGACGGCCAACTTCACCATGTTCAGACGCCGGCTGTTGCTGCCAAATGGTTCGGTGCGGATTGGGTGAGTAAGATTCGATGGTGCGGGGATTCCCAGCGGCGAATACTCCCTGAATGCAAGAGCGATTTTGCACGATTGCGGGGCTGCCCCATCACTGAGGCAACGCCAAGGCTGCCGTGAGAATCGCTCCACCCAGGTTGGCCCGCCTGCGCTCTCCGAGTGACGATTCTCGAATGGGTCGGCCGGGAAATGCCTCCAACTCTCCGGCCACTCGATGATGGCAGTGACGACAGCTGGTCCCAGAAGCGCCGCTGGCGTTTCCTTCGAGCAGTCGGGGGACACGGACGACGTACGGGTTCCAGGATCGCCAACATCGCAACCCCCCGTGCGCCAACGGTGAGCGTCCCATCAACCCTGTAAACGGACTTGACCTGCGCGGATCGGAGTGGTACGTGATGACTAGCCGCTATTTCGACGTTCTCAACCTCGAGGTCCGGCTCTCGGAACCGACTATGAACGAACGCCCGGTCAACCTTTCCACTCTGGCGATCAAGACGGTGGTCGTCCATACGACTACCTACTTCGTAGCGGGCGTGCTGGCCTATACACTCGCGGATTACGAACAGACCTTCTCCGAACCGCCACTTTCTCATTTCATGCGGCCGACCTCGCACCCATTGGTGATGGCGGGCCCGCTTTTCCAACCCATCCGGGGCTTGATTTTCGCCCTGGCTTTTTATCCCTTTCGTCAAGTCCTTTTCAGCCGCGAGAGGGGATGGTTGATCCTCTGGTGGCTCTTGATTGCGCTGGGTATTCTGTCCACATTCGGACCGGCGCCCGGCTCCGTCGAAGGAATGATCTACACCATCGTACCCCCGATGTCACAAGTGCTTGGCCTCTGGGAGGTCGTCCTTCAGTCCTTTTTGCTGGCGTGTCTTCTGTCTTACTGGGTCAATCACCCAGAGAAGCGATGGCTCAACTGGGTCCTCGGAATCGTGTTCGCCATCCTGATGGTCCTTCCCACACTCGGCCTGCTCGTCGGGCAGACCGTCTGATCCGATTCGTCGCTCGAGAAACTGCTTCCTAGGGGAGTCAAACTTGGCTCGGGACTCTCGAAATCCCGGATGGCCAGCCATGCCTTTCCTAGAATGCGACGGAAGGCAAGAAGAAGTCCGCTGGTCATCCGGACTCATCGAGGCAGGATTTGCGCCGAAAGAACCAGCGAATCGGTGTCTCATCGCTCGGCTCCCATTCCGTCGCTGTGTCTCCCGTGAAGAATGCAGCGAACCAGCCCGAAGGAAGTTCGAGGAAGTAGCCCCATCCGGGTTCCCGCGACAGGTCTCCCAGGGACACCTCCTTGGCATCGGCAAATCGATGGGAAACAGTCAGATGCTCGGGGGTCTCGAAACTGCGGTCACTGGTTCCGATGTACACGACTTTTCGGTTGGCACCCCTCACGGCGATCGAGTACTCGACACCCCCAACCATGAAAGTGTATCCCGGTTCGAGGGATGCGCTCGTAACGAGTACCAGACAGCGGCTTTCCTCCAAGTCCGGCAGCTCCCCACAGAGCTGCGGTAGGCTCTCACGGACGAGCGGGTCGGGGCACCCTTGCACGCGTCGGGTTGGCGGAGAGACCGCCAAAGTCGTCGTGAGATGCAAAGCGGTGAGGAGCAGAACCGAGCCAGCCAGTAATGGCACCATCGCATTCTCCGTGCAGCCACGCCTGGCCGTGAAGCTGCGCTGTTTGACGCTGCTCCCTGAGTGTAGCACCCTGTGGAGCCGGACCGAAGCAACTCGTTCTTCGTCAGTCAGTTGCAGGATCCCCAACGGGGCTTGAACCGCCTGGAGGAACGATTTCGCGAGCGATGGTCGTCAAGCCACGACTCGGAGAACGCACGGCGAATGCGGGGAAGTGACGGCTCCCGCTGCGCTCCCCACCCCGATCTGCGGGAACGAAACACGGGTATCCTCCGTTTGTTTCGATATGAAGCAGCTTCTGTCAGCCTGCGTCTTGGTTTGCGGCGCCGCGCGGGCGGCTCAGCCCAAACTCGTCGTCCTGACCGGAACAGGAGAGCAGCGCGAGGCCTTGCCGGTGTTGACGCGTCATCCCGATGCGGACGGGTGATCTTCGAAATTTCGGAATTAGTCTTTCGTGTCCCTCCCGAACCGAACCTGGCGCGTGGTTTCTTCCTCACCGGTGACCTGAGCGAGAAAGCCGTAAAGGTCCGGGCGGCGGGCCTTGAGCCAGCGGCGTCCCGTACTCGTCTGCAGAATGCTTCCGTCCAGGTCCGCCACCACCATGTCGTCGCCGGCCTTGCAGCTCTCGACCAGAATCTCCCCGTAGGGATCCAGAATCATGGCGTTTCCCGTGCGCACCTCGCCATCATCCAAACCGATCCCATTGCTGAACACCAGGAAGAGTCCGTTGTCATGGGCCCGGGCGGGCAGCCAGCGCAGTAGCCAGGCGCGGCCTTTGGGGCCCCGCAGCTCGGCCTGGATGGCGGCGGGATTGGACCGTCGTTCGTGCCAAAGCTGGGGGTCGATGTGGCCCATGGCGCGAGGGCTGAGGGAAAGGCAGCCTCCAGTCTGGTGGGGGGCCAGCAAAACCTCGGCCCCTTGCAACGCCGTGATCCGCACATTCTCGATCAGGTTGTTGTCGTAACAGATCAGGACACCCACCCGGCATCCCTGCGGGACATCGAACACCGTGAAGCGATTGCCCGAAGCCAGATGTGGGCTGACGAAGCAGTGGAGTTTGCGGTGGCAAGCCGTCTGGCCGTTCGGCATGGCAACTACATACGAGTTGAAGAGGGTCCCATCTTGGTCCCTCTCGATGAGGCCGGCACCCAGAGTGATTCGATGCGTTGCCGAAAGGGCCAGCAGGGCCTGTGTGCTGGCGCCTTCCGGCACCGGCTCCGCGAGGGCTGTGATGGCGGGTCGCGACAAGTCTCGAAGATGCCAGTAGCCGGTCAGACACAGCTCGGGAAAAGCCAGTAGGTCCACCTGCTGCGCCGCGGCCGCTTCAGCAAAAGACCTGATCGTCTCCAGGTTGGCAGCTTTGTCTCCAGGTAGATGCTGAAACTGCACGGCGGCGGCGCGGATGTCTTTCATGGACAGCCTCCCGGCTTTTCTTTATAGGCGCCGATCCATCGGCATTCAAGCAGGACCGTGAGCGCGGGCAGGGCCCACTGCCCCGGCCGGCCGCCGGTTCCAGTCCTCACACCCTCCAGCCGGCCGTATCCCCCGGCATTCTGGAGCCGCCTTCCTTTCGCAGGAAAGCGCCGCCTCAGCATCGAATTTCGTTCGTGATACAGTCGCGCCGATGGCGAAAGAGGGAGATTAGAGGGGATGACGGGGGAACCGACGCAGCCATCGAGCGACCCGTGGACTCGTTCCTCGAGCCCTCGCCAGACTTCGTTCTGGATGTTGATGGGGCTTTCGAGTTTTTACTTCCTCCTGGAATTCGTACCCAACCTGTTGGATGGCTACGGCTATTTCATCGACGAGCTCTATTACATTGCGTGCTCCAAAAGGTTGGCCTGGGGCTATGTGGATCATCCCCCGGTCTCAATGCTGATCCTGGCCGGCTGCCGGGCCGTTCTGGGTTCATCGGTTGCGGCGATTCGATTCTTGCCCGCCGTCTTTGGGGCTGCCACCGTATTCATGACCGGGTGGGTCGCCCGTCGCCTCGGAGCCGGCTTGTTCGGTCAGGGGTTGGCTGCCACTGCGTACATGGCAGCCGCGGTGCCGATGGTGATGTTTGGCTTCTACACGATGAATGCCCTCCAGATGCTGATTTGGGCCGGTCTCCTGTATTTGCTCCTCGAGCTCGCCGACGGAGGAAACAGCGGCCTGTGGATCTGGTTTGGCGCCCTGGCCGGTGTCGGGCTGCAGAACAAACACACACTGGTGTTGTTGGCCGCGGGATTGGCGGTGGGGCTGTTGATGACGTCTGCGCGGAGGCTTCTGCTGGAACCACGATTGTGGGTGGGAGCGGCCATTGCCTTTCTGATTCTGCTTCCCAACCTGGTGTGGCAGGTTCACAATGGCTGGCCGTCGTTGGAGTTCTACCGCAATGCGGCCTTGCTCAAGAACCTCCCAGCATCACCGTGGGACGTCCTGGTGGCCCAGTTCCTCTACATGAACCCGGTGGGTTTCGCCGTCTGGTTGCCCGGCCTGGTGTTCCTGCTCTTCTTCGCCAGGGCGAAAAGCTGGCGATGTCTCGGCTGGATCTTCTTGACGCTTCTGGGGATCTTGATCGTCTCGGGCCAAAGCCGGCCCGATCGCATCACCGGGTTCTATCCAGTTCTGTTCGCGGCTGGCGGCGTTTTCTGGGAAGCGGTCGCAATTCGACCCGGCGCCGCCTGGATACGCTGGGCTTTGATTGTGCCGCTGATCGTCTCCGGTTTGGCCCTGGTGCCCTTGGGCATACCGGTCCTCCCTCCGGCTCAGGCGACCCGGTACGCCGCCTGGTCGGGCATGGTGCCGCAAATGGAGAGAGGGCCCGGCAAGAAATCTGAGTTGCCGCAGTGGTTTGCCGACCGCTTTGGCTGGGAGGAGCTGGCCCGGGAGGTGGCCGCCATCTATCAGTCGCTGCCGGAGCAGGAGCGCGCCGGCACGGTCATTCTCGCGCCCAGTTACGGCCATGCGGGAGCTCTCGAACTGTTCGCGTCCCAGTATGGC
>JBFKLX010000030.1:0-34297 GCA_041630155.1 Acidobacteriota bacterium | reverse complement strand
CCCTGTAGAAGAGGGACGACCCGGCGCTGCAAGACCCAGGCGGCTCCCCACTCGGCCGAGACCCAGTCGCTGCTCAAGCTGTTCACAGTGACCAGAATGCAGATCTCACGCGAATGGAGAAGTCCCTTGCGGATCACGTCGCTCCACGAGTCGCCTCCTTGGATGTCCTGCGAAGCCATGAAGCAGGAAAGATTGGAATTCTCGAGCTGGTCGCGAACCCGGTTCGCCTCATCGGTGTCTTTCGTCGAATAAGAGAGGAAGACATCGTACGTATAGGCAGAAACTACGGGCACGCGATCCTGGCGTTTCCGGCGCTTCACCCACAGCCAACCGATTGCAATGGCTAATGGACCCACCGCAATCAGCAGCGCCGTATTGAGGGGCTTCAGTAGCGACCATTCGCCGGACAGTGCCAGGCCTCCAAGAACCAGAACCTCGTATCCAACGGTGAGAGCCAAGGGCCAGCGTCGCCGCAACCATCGGTGAAAGCCGCTCATCGCGGCGCCTCACTCGACGGTGGAGGAGGGAGAGATATGGTCACCGGCTCGGATTCCTGGCGATACGGCCGGGGCCGGAAAAACCATCCTTCCTTCGTCTTCCATTCCACCCAGAATTGTGCGTCCAGAGAAGAGGGGCGCTCTCCACTCCGATCGAGTCCCACAAGGGCCGACAGGCGGAGCGTCTCGGTGCGCATGGCGGAATCGGTGATCAGCCATCCATACTCATCGGAAAGACGTCCCAGGGCCACGATTCTCGGGAGGTAAACCAGGGAAATGGCAGGGCGTCGGGAATGCTCGTCCACCAGTTCCGGAATCAGGGCCAGCGCCTTGGCATTCTCACTGAAGACCCCGATCTTGAGTTCGGAGAGTTCCTCGGTGTTCAAGTCGAGACTGACGGACAATTCCACGGTGTACACGTGGTAACGGGTCTGATGACCGGGCTCGAGCAGCTGAGCTTCTGGAGCCGACACGCTGCGAAAGTCCCACCCCAAGTATATCTTGCCCCTCGAGTGCTCGATCGTCCTGCCCAGCTTGGCCATCGATCCCCATTGGCTGTTCCAGGCCCGTGCCGACTCGCTCCAGTAGGCGGCCGTAAATGCCTTGCTCGCCTCATCCCGAATGGCCAGGAAGGGCTGGCGTCCTGACCTGGAGACCAGTGGCGCCGGCTGCCCACAATCGAAAGCTTCCGTGTGAACAAGAAGCGGAAGTGAGTTGGCGTTGAGCGACACCTTGGAATGCGTTGGCCAGTCGATGAACGATCGCATCCCTGGATCTTCGAACCCAGCTTCGGGAATCCAGAAGTATGCCTCGTCCGAATTCAGTTCGGAGGGCCTGACTGCGCAGGCTGCCCGGAACCAGTCCGAGACATCGGCTTGCTCGGGGCTCACCTCCAGCGCTTTCAGGGAAGCCACCACCGTGGGAGAGCGCTGAGCAGACTGCACGAACAGATCCGTCGGGACACCAGCGATGACCCCGTCTCCCGGGGTGAAGACAATAGGGTCCATCAAGCGGAACTCGTTCAGCCAAAAAACCACGCCTTGTCCTTCGACAGGCACCAGCGCATCCGCCGCCTCTGAGGATACCGTCTCTGTCCGCTTGGCTTGCTCAGGGGAGGGTTCTCGGGATAGCAATCCACAGGAGGTGAGGCCCAGTGCCGCGATCCAGAGACCTGCAGCCATTACGCCCCGGCTCGCATACCGCATGGAGAACCTCCTCGACTCTCGCAGGGAGCACCTCGAAGCAAATCATGAAAAGCAGACCCGGCGGAGTCAATGTGTCTTGCCTGTCAGCAAAAATTCACTGCATCATTCGGTCAGCAGTATGCCGCCTGGACCGTGGTTTGGACGAAGACATTTCCAGCACATTTCCTGGAAAGGCTACACAGCCGCAGGCTCACAGGCTGCGGAACGATGCGACGCTTACTTTTGCCGCGAGGCATTGGCTTACTTTGAATGATAGCAAAATCGTGGAGGCGATTCTCCGCTCTTGTACCCGTTCTCTTTTCCAGTTTACAGTTGGTGTCCGGATCGAACTGGACGTTCTCTCAACTAACGGAAGAGGCCGCAAAGCAGGAGTGCAGCTGATGCCCAAGATTCGCTGGGGAGTTCTAGGGACGGCCAAGATCGCCCTCGAGAAGGTGATTCCGGCGATGCAGCAGGGGCAGTACTGCGACCTCGTCGCCATCGCCTCGCGAGACCCGGAGAAGGCCCGGGGAGCCGCCCAGAGGCTCGAATTGCCCCGGAGTCACGGCAGCTACGAGGCGCTACTGGCCGATCCCGAGGTCGACGCCGTCTACAATCCGCTGCCCAACCATCTGCACGTCCCCTGGTCCATCCGGGCTCTGCAGGCGGGCAAGCACGTCCTGTGCGAGAAGCCCATCGGCCTCTCCTCGGAGGAGGCCCGCAAGCTGCTGGCCGAAGCCAAGGCGCACCCCGATTTGAAAGCCATGGAGGCGTTCATGTATCGCTTCCATCCCCAATGGCGGGAAGCTCGCCGAATCGTTCGAGAAGGCGGGGTCGGGCCGCTGCAAACCATCCAATCCTTTTTCTCTTACTTCAACGACGACCCCGACAACATCCGCAACCGGGCAGACTGGGGAGGGGGCGGACTGATGGACATCGGCTGTTACCCTATCTCCCTGTCCCGCTTCATTTTCGACTCGGAACCCCGACGGGTGCTGGGATGGCTGGAACTGGACCCCCGCTTCGGAATCGACCGGCTGGCCTCAGCTACACTGGAATTCGACACCGGCACCGCCACCTTCACCTGCGCCACTCAACTGGCACCCTACCAGCGTGTCCATATCTTCGGCACCGAGGGATCCGTCGAAATCGAAATCCCCTTCAACGCTCCCCACGACCGCCCCTGCCGCATCTGGCACCAGAGGGCCGGCCAGAGACGGGCCATCGACCTCCCCGTCGCCAACCAGTACACCCTGCAGGGAGACCGTTTCTCGCAGGCAGTGCTGGAAGACCGCCCGGTCCCTACCCCCCTCGAGGACGCCCTCGCCAACATGCAGGTCATCGAAGCCGTCGTGCAGAGCCACAACAACAAAGCCTGGGCGGAAGTGGCCTGGGGGACTCGAGGGGCGTAGGGTGGCGGGGCAGCCGGTAGAAACAGTGGCTGGAAGCCAGCGTGACAAGTCCAAATAGGCTCTGCGCCCCCTGCGCGGCCCTCGGGGCCGCTGCGGGGAAGCACCAAGCTCCAAGCACCAAGCTCCAAGGAAGTCCGGAGACCAAACGAGGCCAAAACCACAGGCCCTCCCAAGACCCCAAGACCCCAAGACCCCTACGCCCTACGCCCTACGCCCTGAGCCTGCCCCCCCTTGAAGCTGGCGGCGATCTCGAGTAGATTCGAGCCGGCTCGTCTTCTGGCCGTGTCCTGGATTGAGGGGGTGTCATGCGAGATTTGATCCAAAGTGGTGTCGCGTTGCTGATTGCGCTGCTTGTTCTTTCCGGTTGTCTGTGGGCAGCGGAAGAACAGATCCTTGGATTCACTCCCGAGGAAGCCCGAGAGCAGCTCGAGTGGGAGCGCAGGTTCGACGAGCTGGTCGAGCGTTACAACGTCAGGGATTGGATCCGGCGGCTCTCGGCCCGCCCCCACCACGTGGGCTCTCCTTACGGCAAACAGAACGCCGAATGGATCGCCCAGATGTTCCGCTCCTGGGGTTACGAAACGCGCATCGAGGAATACCGCGTCCTCTTCCCGACGCCACGGCGGCGACGGCTGGAGATGGTGGCGCCCCGGCAGTTTCAGGCCTCCCTCGAAGAGCCGCCCCTGCCGGAGGACTCCACCTCGGGCCAAAGGGACGAGCAGCTGCCCAGTTACAACGCCTACTCGATCGACGGCAGCGTCGAAGGCGAACTGGTCTACGTGAATTACGGGGTGCCCGAGGACTACCTGGAGCTGGAGCGGCGCGGGGTCGAGGTGGCGGGAAAGGTGGTGATCGCCCGCTACGGAGGCTCCTGGCGCGGGATCAAGCCCAAAGTCGCGGCTGAAAAGGGAGCCGTCGGCTGCATCCTTTATTCCGACCCGCGCGACGACGGCTACTACCGGGGCGACGTCTATCCCCGCGGCTCGTTCCGGAACCCGCGGGGAGCGCAGCGGGGGTCGGTGTCCGACATGCCCACCTATCCAGGCGACCCGCTGACACCGGGGCGGGGGGCGGTAGCGGACGCGCCGCGCCTCAACCGCGAAGAGGCTCCCACGCTGACCCGGATTCCCGTTCTGCCGATCTCCTATACCGACGCCCAGCCGCTGCTGGAAGCCCTGGAGGGGCCCGTGGCTCCCCCCTCCTGGCGCGGGGCACTGCCGCTCACGTATCACCTGGGACCCGGGCCGGCCCGCGTCCGACTGGAAGTGGAATTCGACTGGGGCCTGGCGCCCGCTTACAACGTCGTCGCGCGCCTGGAGGGCGCGGAACGCCCGGAACAGTGGATCATGCGAGGCAATCACCACGACGCCTGGGTCAACGGAGCCCAGGATCCGGTCAGTGGCATGGCCGCCCTGATGGAGGAAGCCCGCGTGGTGGCCGAGCTCGCCAGACAAGGCTGGCAGCCCCGGCGCACCATCCTGTACGCGGCCTGGGACGCCGAGGAACCCGGCCTGATCGGCTCGACGGAGTGGGCCGAGCACCACGCTCAGGAGCTGACAGAGAAGCTCGCCGTCTACATCAACTCCGATTCCAACGGACGCGGGTTTCTCAGCGTAGGGGGATCGCATGCGCTGGAGCGTTTTTCCAATCAGGTGGCTCGGGCTGTCACCGATCCGCAGACCGGCGTCTCCGCCTGGAAGCGCTGGCAGGCGCGGGTGATCGCGGCTACGCCGGAAGGCGAGGAACCCGAGGCCCGGAGTCAGGACGATCTGCCCATCTACGCCCTGGGTTCCGGGTCCGACTACACGCCCTTTCTGCAACACCTGGGGATCGCTTCGCTCAACGTGAGCTACGGCGGCGAGAACTCGGGCGGGTCCTACCACTCGATCTACGATTCCTTCGATCACTATGCCCGCTTCGGCGACCCCGGCTTCCAGTACGGCGTCACACAGGCTCAAACAACCGGCCGAATGGTGCTGCGGCTGGCTTCGGCTTCGGTCCTGCCCCTCCGGTTCGAGAACTTCGCCACGACGGTGGGCGATTACGCCAGGGAGGTCATGGAGCTGGCCGATCGGATGCGCCGGGAAACAGCCGAGCACAACCAGCGCCTGGCAGAAGACAGCTGGAAGCTCTCGGCCGACCCCAGAGAGACTTTCGTGGAGCCGGAGCCTTTGGCGCCGGTTCCCCACCTGAACTTCGCTCCCCTCCAGAACGCCCTGCAGCAGCTTCGAGAATCGGTGGATGCCTACGCCGCGGCCTCGGGCGCTCCCGCCGATCTGACTGCTGAGCAGCAGCGCCGGCTGGACGCCCTGCTGCTTCAGGCCGAACGGCGATTGACGCGGGAATCGGGGCTTCCCGGGCGCTCCTGGTACCGGCATCAGATCTACGCCCCCGGCTTCTACACTGGGTATGGGGTGAAAACCCTTCCAGGTGTCCGGGAAGCCCTCGAGCAGCGGCGCTGGAAGGAGGCGGAAGAACAGGTAGTGGTGCTGCGCGAGGTGCTCCAGGGGTTTGCCGCTCACCTGGAGCGCGCCGCCCGGATTTGGACCGAGGCAAAGTGACGACGGCATCTTGCCCGGTGATTCGGTCGGCCAAGTCGCAGCTCGACCGTCTGCGGCTGGCACAAATCGTCGAAGGCAGCAATTATGACGGCGAGAGAATTCCTGGAGTTGATCCAGACGGAGCATCGCATTCTGGGCTCGCTGGCCCTGGTCCTGGTGCTGACGCTCCTGCGAACCCTGCTGCACCGGGTCATCAACCGGAGGGTTCGCGATCTCCGGAACCGCTACATCTGGCGCCAGACCGTCACCTACTTCGTCATCTTCAATATCGCCGTCGGCCTGGTCTCGATCTGGGCGGAGCAGTTCCGAACCACCGTGGCCATGCTCAGCCTGGTCGCGGCAGCCTTGACGCTCGTCTCCAAGGAGCTGTTGCTCAACTTCGTGGCCTACTGGGTGATCATCTGGCGGGGGCTCTTCAGTGTGGGCGACCGCATTCAGATCGGGACTCAAGTGGGCGACGTGATGGAGATCGGTTTTCTGTACGTGACCCTGGCAGAGGTGGGCAACTGGGTCCAGGGCGACGATCCCACCGGCAGGGTCGTGAAAGTCCCGAACAGTACCGTGCTGACCCAGCCCGTCCCCAACTACAGCCGCGGGCTCTCGCTGATCTGGAACGAATTGGCGCTGGAACTTCCCCTGGCCTCCGACTGGAGGAGTGCCCGCACCATCGCCCTGCAGGTACTCCAAAACCACTCTCACCCCTTTTCGGAGAACGATTTGGCCACACTGCGCAAGGACGGCGAAGAACTCATGTTCACGCGGCGGGAGCCTTCCATTTTCATCCAGCCCCAGGGAGACAAGGTTCGATTGATCCTTCGCTACGCCTGCAAGTTTCACAAGCGGCGGCGATCGGAACAGACCATCTGGGAGGAGCTGCTGGAGCGCCTGGGCCAGGAGACGGACTTGCTGGGCGAGCTGAAGGCGATTTCGCCCAAACCGGCAGGGCCGACACCGCCAACGCCCAAACAGACTTGAAAGAGCCGGTGAGTCCTGACTAACCGGCATCCGAGCGATCCGACGAAGAGGAACTTTCGTCTCCGTCCCGAACTCCCGAGAGTGGAGGGTCTTTAGGCGTGGTAAACACCCTTGTCGTTGGCTAGAATGGAGTTGTGGGGACGGCTTTCAGGAGCACACGATGAGCACGATTTTTGACGCCCGAAGACGCGCTTTGGAAGAGTCGTTCTTCGCCCAGCACAACGCCGATCTATTGGAAAAACTGCGCCGGAAACAGAGCGAAAAGAATCGGAAGCGACAGCTCAAGGAGATTTCCGGTATTCAGGACGATCGACTCCTTGGCGAACTGGCGGCCCTGGAGCTGGAGTCTCAGACCCTGGCAGCCTTGACCCTCGTGCCCTTGATCCGAGTGGCCTGGGCGGACGGAAGAGTCCGGCCCGAGGAACGGCTGGCCGTCTTGACCGCGGCTGCCAAAGAAGGGATCACCGACGGCAGCCCCGCCTACCAGTTGCTGGAGGGCTGGCTGAACAAGAAGCCCGAGGAGCGCCTCGAGACTGCCTGGAGAGGGTACGTGGGGGCACTCATGCACAACCTGAGTCCAAGCGCGCGGGAAAGCTTGCGCGACCAGGTGATTGGGCGCGCCCGCCAGGTGGCCGAGGCCGCGGGAGGCTTCCTGGGTCTGGGCAATCGCATCTCCAAGTCCGAGGAACGGATCCTCTGCGAGCTGGAAATGGCCTTCCTCTGATGAACGGCGAGCGGCTGAGGGCAGGCTATTCCTGGCCCAGATAATGCCCCAGCCATCCCAGAACCTCGCGCCACCAGAGGCGGCGGTTACGCGGTTTCAGGACCCAGTGGCCCTCGTCGGGAAAGTAGACGAAACGAGCCGGAACCCCCTTCCGGCGCAGCGCGGTGAACACCTCGAGACCCTGCGAAACATCCACCCGGTAATCCAGCTGTCCGTGGATGACCAGCATGGGGGTCTTCAGGTTTTCTTCGTAGACGTTGGGCGACCATTTGCGGTAGAGCTCCCGATTCTCCCAAGGCGTGCCGCCGAACTCCCACTCCGGAAACCACAGCTCCTCGGTGGTGCCGTACATGCTCTCCATGTTGTAGACCCCGTCGTGGTTGACCAGCGCCTTGAAGCGGTCGTTGTGGGTGGCCACCCAGTTGATCATGTAGCCGCCGTAGGAGGCGCCCGCGGCCGCGATCCGCTCCGGGTCGATGAATGAGTATTGTTGGAGGACGTAATCCAGGCCCTTCATGACGTCCTCGTATGGGTAGTCTCCCCAGTGCCGTGAGATCGAATCCGTGAACCTCTGCCCGTACCCGGTGGACCCGTGAAAGTTCACCATGGCCACCACGTAGCCGGGAGCGGCGAACATCTGATAGTTCCAGCGCGCGTGGAACGTGTCCAGCCAGGCTCCCTGAGGCCCGCCGTGGATCAGGTAGACCAGCGGATAGCGGCGGCCGGGATCGAAGAAGGGCGGTTTGATCAACAGGCCTTGAACACGCTGCTGCAGAGCGCCCTGGTAGGTGAACGTCTCGGCCGGGTTCATCTCCAGAGATGCCAGTCGTTCGTCATTGACCTGACTCAGCTGCCGGGCCTGGCGGGTCGCCAGGTCCAGCAGGAAAACCTCGTCGGGACGGACCGAGGACTCCCGCGTCAGGACCAGGCCTTCACCGTCGGGGGTGACCCGCAAGGTTCCGTTGTGTGCGCTGTCGTCGATCTTCTCCCAGGCGCGATCGCCGACCCGGATCGTGTAAACGGCATTGCGGGTCTTCTCCTGCACCAGGGCGAAAATGGAATTCCCGTCGGGCGCCCAGGCGATCTCACCGACACTCAAGCTCCACTCCGCCGTGAGGTCCCGCCGGGTGCCGCTCTCCAGGTCCAAGACCATCAGGTGCTGGCGATCAGCTTCGAAGCCGGCTCGGAGCTGAGCGCGGTAGGCCAGCAGCCTGCCGTCCGGGCTGAAGACCGGATTGCTGTCGCTGGCCTGGTTGGCTTCAGTCAGGTTGGTCATGGACCCGTCCTGAAGCTTCAACAAGAAGATGTCATCGTTGGTGCCGACCGCCGGGACGGCGTCCGGATTCATGACCAGTGCGATCTGGGTGGAGTCCGGGGACCAGGCCAGGTCGGAATAGCCCCCCAGTGCGAGCGTCGGGACGTCCTTGTCCAGTGGAGTCAAGTCACGGACCGAACCGCCTTCGGACGGGATCACGAAGAGATGAGACCGCTTGCCGACACGCCACTCGTCCCAGTGGCGGTAAAAGAGTTCGTCCCAGATCAAGGCGTCGGTCGGATAGGGATCCGCGTCCCCAGTCTTCTCGGGCCACGCCACCTGGGAGGAAAAGAGCAGCCAGCGGCCGTCGGGCGACCAGCTCAGGTTGGCGACCCCTCCCGAAATGTCTCCCGACAGAGCCCGCGCCTCGCCCCCCTTGGGATCGATGGAGTAGATGCGGGGGGCACCGCTTCGAGTCGACACGAACGCCAGATGGTCGCCTCCCGGGGACCAGCGCGGCTGGCTGTCGCCCCTCGGGCTGTTGGTCAGCTGGCGGGCTTCCCCGCCGCTGGTCGGGACCACCCAGATGTCGCTGTCGCCCCGGTTCTCCTGGAGCGAGATGCGTGTGACCACGAAAGCCACGGAGCGGCCGTCCGGGGAGATCTGAGGATCGCTGACCGTGTCCAGATCGATGAAGTCATCGAAGCTCAGAGCACGCTTGGCGCCCGAAACCTGCGCCAACAGGGGGGTGGTCAGGAAGAAAGCCAGAGCCGGGACGAGAATCCTTTTCCATCGCATGCCCCCAAGCCTAGATCACAACCCGCCGGGGTTCAATGGGCGTAGGGGTCTGTGATCTATGGGTCCCGTGGTTTGGCCTGGTTGGTTTTCGCGACTTCGTTCGTGCTTCCCGCAGCGGCCTCTAGGGGCGGGGCTTCGGAGGCTCCTCACCGTCCTCCCTGCTGGAAGATGAGTTTGGCGACCAGCGAGGTCCAGCCGGTCTGGTGCGATGCGCCGAGCCCTTCACCCGTTTCGGCGTTGAAGTATTCGTAGTAGAGGATCAGATCCTGCCAGAGAGGGTCGGACTGCAGGCGTTCGACATCTCCGAACACGGCCCTCCGCCCCTCATTCTGCTCGAAGATGCGGATGAGCCGGCGTGACAGCTCGTCCGCTACCTGGCAGAGATTCATCTTGCGGCCCGAGCCGGTGGGAAACTCGACCTGCAGATAATCCCCCCAGAAGTGGTGATACCTCTGAAGGGCTTCGATGATCAGAATGTTCATCGGGAACCAGATGGGCCCGCGCCAGTTGGAGTTGCCTCCGAAGAGCCCCGTGCTGGACTCGCCCGGCTCGTAACGGACGCTATGCTCTTCCTCGCCGTCCAGTCGATAGGGCTTGTCGGCGTGGCAGCGAGAAAGGGAACGGATGCCGTATTCGGAGAGAAACTCGTTCTCGTCCAGCATGACCTCCAGCACCCGGCAGAGTTGCTCGGGCTGCATCACCGACATCAGGCATTGGGGCTTTTCGCCAGGCTGGCGGAGGCCGCAGATGTTGTCGGTGAGGTCGGGCCGGTTCGTTTCGAACCATTCCATGCGCCGCCGGAAGCCGGGCGTCTTGTCGAGTTGGCCGTAATCCAAGATCTCGACCGCGAGCAGCGGGACCAGACCGACCATCGACCGGATCTTGATCGGAACCAGCCCTCGATCCGGGAACAGAAGGTGGTCGTAGTAGAAACCGTCCTCTTCGTTCCAGAGCGAGTGCGACTGCGCCGACACCGTGGACATGGCGGTGGCGATGTAGAGGAAGTGTTCGTAGAACTTGGACGCGATGTCTTCGTAGGCAGGTTTGTGGGGCGCCAGCTCCCAGGCGATGCGCAGCATGTTCAGGCAGTACATGGCCATCCAGCTGGTGCTGTCGCTTTGCAGTAGCGAACCCCCCATGGGCACCGGCCGGCTGCGGTCGAACACCCCGATGTTGTCCATCCCCATGAAGCCGCCCTCGAACAGGTTGTGGCCCTCTGAATCCTTGCGGTTGACCCACCAGGTGAAGTTCATGAGCAGCTTGTGAAAGACCCGCTCCAGGAACAGCAGGTCGCCATTGCCGTTGTGCTTCTTCTCGATCTTGTAGACCCGAAAGGCAGCCCAGGCATGGACGGGAGGATTGACGTCGTCGAACGACCATTCGTAGGCGGGCAGCTGCCCGTTGGGGTGCATGTACCACTCGCGGGTGAAACGGACCAGCTGGCGCTTGGCCAGTTCCGGATCGATCACGGCCAGACTGAAAGCATGGAAGGCAGAGTCCCAGACCGCATACCAGGGATACTCCCATTTGTCCGGCATGACCAGGATGTCGTCGTTGTAGAGGTGCAGCCAGCGGACATTGCGTCCTTTCCAGCGCTCTTTGGGGGGAGGCGGCATGGTGGGATCACCCTTCAACCAGCGCTCCACGACGAAGTGGTACCACTGTTTGGTCCAGAGCAGCCCGCCGAAGGCCTGCCTCTGGATGTTCCGGTGATCGTTGGAGATCCCTTCCGGCTCCAGGGGGTGGTAAAAGAGGTCCGCCTCGTTCTTCCGCTGGCGGAAGATCTCGTCGAACTCCTCCGGATTCAGAGACAGCCCTTCCGGGCTGTCGGCCAGCCGGAGTCGAACGGTCTGTGACTGTCCGGGTCCGAGACCCCAGTGATAACAGCCGGCGAACTTCGTGCCCCGCTCGCGATGCACGGCATCCCACTCCGACTTGACCAGGTAACGGTGGAAGGCATCCTTCACATAGGGCGAGTCGTTGGGACGGCCGTACAAGTGCTGCCAATTGGACTCGTTCTCGGTGAACATCAGGTCGGGCTCCCCCTCCCAGGCGAGGTATCGGATGCCCAGGGTGGGATGGGTGGCCTCGACAGTACGCCCTTCGTGCAAGCGGAGGGTGGGCTTGGTCGAACCTTCGTCCCAGCTCCAGATGTTTCGGAACCACAGAGTCGGGAGCAGCCACACGGGCGCCGGCTCGGGGCCCCGGTTGCTCAGGGTCAGGCGAATCAGCACGTCGTCGGGAGCCGCCTTGGCGTACTCGACTTCCAGATCGAAGAAGTGTCCGCCATCGAGCACTCCGGTGTCGATCAGTTCGTACTCCCGATCGGCACGTGATCGCCGCGCGTTCTCCGTGATGAGTTCGCGGTACGGGAAGGCCGCCTGGGGGTAGCGGTAGAGCATGCGCATGTAGGAGTGGGTCGGCGTGGAGTCCAGATACCAGTAAGCCTCCTTGACGTCTTCGCCGTGATTCCCCTGCGGATTGGTCAGGCCGAAGAGGCGCTCTTTCAAAATGAGATCGTGTCCGTTCCAGAGCGCCAGGGCGAAACAGAGACGCTGATGGTTGTCGCTGATGCCGGCCAGGCCGTCCTCACCCCAGCGATACGCGTACGCGGGGGCCATTTCGAACGTCACGAAATTCCAGGCGTCCCCTTTCGCCGAGTAGTCTTCGCGCACGGTTCCCCACTGGCGTTCGGCCAGATAGGGCCCCCAGCGTCTCCAATGTTTCTCCTTCGCCGCGGTTTCGGCCAGCCGCTGCCGCTCCGGATCACGAGCCTGCTTCGCCTTTCTCCCGTTCATAGTCGATAGGCTGCATGGTACCCGTTTTCCCTCTGGTATTCAGCCGCCTTTTTCTGCCAATCTGTGTGCGGCTTGACAACGGTGCTCTCGCTTTGGAGTATGGCCCACGGGTCGGAAGAGTCGGGAAGCATGAGAGTCGAGATCAGAGAGGTCCTGAGTTCCGAGCTGAGAAAGGCGTTCGCCGTACTGCACCAGCTGCGCACGAATCTGACCGAAGAACTCTTCCTTCAGCGCCTCGAACGCCAGAGACTCCAGTTGCGCTATCGACTCGTGGGAGCCTACGCGCCCGAGCTGGTCGGACTGGTCGGGATGCGCCCCGTGGAGACCATGGCCCGCGGAGACCACCTGCACGTGGACGACCTGGTGGTAGTCGAGCAGCTTCGCGGGCGCGGAATCGGGACCCAGCTGCTGGCATTCGCCGAGTCGCAGGCGCGAGCCCTCGGGATGGGTGCCGTCTTCCTGGACAGCCGCGCCGAAGCAATGCCGTTCTACCAGCACCAGGGATACGAGCCCCACACGGCGACGCTCGTCCGCAAGCAGTTGAAATGAGTTGGGTTTGGGGCCGTTGGCCCAAGGTCTTTTGAGGAGTCATCGGGAGGAAGCACCAATGTTGAAGCTCACAATCGGTTGGCGCAGCCTGAGGGGGACCGGGAGACGGTGGACGGCGGCACTGCTGCAGGTATCGCTCCTGGCCTGGGCTGCAGGTGCGGTCGTGCCGGCCCAAAAGAGGGCGGCGGATCACGTGGTCCTCGTCTCCATCGACGGGCTCCGCCCCGAGTTCTACCTGGATTCGGACTGGCCGGCTCCCATGATCCAATACATGGCGCGCGAGGGAGCCCGCGCCAAAGCGGTCAAGGGGGTCTTCCCGACCGTGACCTATCCGTCTCATACCACCATCGTGACCGGGGCGCTGCCCGCTCGGCACGGCGTCTACTACAACACGCCCTTCGAGCCAGCTGGTCAGACGGGGCGGTGGTACTGGGAGTTTTCGAATATTCAAACGCCGACCCTTTGGGACGCGGTCAGGGCAGCAGGCTTGGAGAGTGCGGCCGTCACCTGGCCCGCTACCCTGGATGCTCCGGTCACTCGGCTGCTTCCCGAAATCTGGTCTTTGGACCCGCAGGACCCACCACTGGAGGCCATGCGGCTCGCGACCTTCCCCTCGAGCCTGTGGGAGGAACTCGAACGAGAAGCCACCGGACGCTTGAGCCAGCGGAACTTCGACACCGACTACCTGAACCGGGACGACACGGCCGGGCGGGCGGCGGCGTATCTCCTCGAAGAACACCGTCCGGCCCTCCTGGCCGTCCACCTGCTGTCTGCCGACCACTTCCAGCACGCCCAGGGACGATCAGGGGAAATGGTCGACCGTGCGGTAGCTACGGTGGACCGGGCGGTCGCCATGATTCACGAGGCGGCGCAACGTGCGGGAATCCTGGACCGGACGGCCTTCGTCATCACGGGAGACCACGGTTTCATCGATGTCCACACACAACTGGCCCCCAACCTCTGGCTGGTGGATGCGGGATTGATGGAAGCCCGCTGGGATCGCGGCGACTGGCGCGCCACTTTTCACTCGGCAGGCGGCTCCGCCTTCCTCCACCTCCGGAGTCCCGATGACCAGGAGGCAGTGCAACGAGTTCGCGAGCTGTTAGGGCGGCTCCCCTCCCGGTACCGGCGGCTTTTCCGAATGGTCGAGGGCGCGGATCTGTCGGCCCGCGGCGCCGACCCGCGCGTGGCCCTGGCCCTGGACGCTGTGCCCGGCATCAGTTTCACGGCCGGCACGGACACCACGCTGCTGTCGGCGGCCCGCAACCGGGGCACCCACGGTTACTACCCCGACCAGGCCGACATCCATACAGGCTTCATCGGCTTCGGAAGCGGTCTCAGAAAAGGGGCGGTGGCTCCGATGATCGGGCTGGAGGACATCGCCCCCCTGATTGCGCGACTTCTGGACCTGCCCTTCGACCCACCCGACGGAGACGTGCCGACGGGATTGCTGGATGAGAGGTGAGCGAGGCGGAGGCGTAGGGCGTGAGGCTTGGCGCGGAGGGCGCAGGGGTATTGGGTCTTGGAAGAGCCTGTGGTTTGGCCTCGTTTGGTCTCCGGACTTCCTTGGAGCTTGGTGCTTCCCCGGAGCGGCCCCCGAGGGCCGCGCAGGGGCGTGGGTGTTGGGTCCATGGGTCCGCAGTCTCGTTGGTTTTCCGGAGTGTGTTCGTGCTTCGGGCTTTGGGCTTGGTGCTTCCCTCGTTCGTAGTCGCTTTCGTGATCGATTCCCTACACCCCAAGCCCTACGCCTTATTCCCTACGCCCGTCTTCTCCCCCTTCCCCAGCCCCTCCGCCTGTATTGTCCATCAGATAGGGTGTACAATCCCGATCACACATGGACTCGGATACGTCTCGGATCTCGCGCCTGCTGGGTCGGGTGCGCGAGGGGAACCAGCAAGCCCAGCAGGAACTGCTGCCCCTCGTGTACCAGGAGCTGCGGCGAATCGCATCCCGCTACATGATGCGGGAACGAGCCGATCACACCCTTCAGACGACCGCGCTGGTCCATGAGGCGTATCTACGAATGGTGGGACAGGAGCCCAGCGTCGACTGGCAGAACCGGGCCCATTTCTTTGCCGTGGCGGCGACCGTGATGCGAAGGATCCTGGTGGACTATGCTCGATCCCGCAGCTCTCAGAAACGGGGAGGGAAACGGCCTCACCTGGTCCTGGACGAGGCGTTGGTCTTCGACAGCAACCGGCTCGAAGAAGTACTGGCCGTCGATGAGGCGCTGTCCCGCCTGCAGGAATGGGATCCGCGGCAGAGCCACATCGTGGAAATGCGCTTCTTCGGAGGTCTGACCGAGAAGGAGATCGCTGAGGCTCTCGACGTCTCAGTGCGAACCGTCAAGCGGGACTGGAGTTTCGCCCGGGCGTGGCTCAAGAACGAGCTGAGCCGGCAGGCGGATCCCAACCCGGATTTCACATGATTTCGATCGATCTGGCGGCTGCGCCAGGAAAATCGAACCGAATCGAAACCGAACCGATGTCCAAGCTCCTTGTGGAAGATCGAATCCGCTCAGCACTCGCGATCGTACTGCTGCTCGCGATGCAGCCCTTGGCTGCTCACGACTTCTGGATCGAGCCCAGCAAGTTTCAACTCGCGCCCAACGCACCCGTTCTGCTCGAGCTGCGGGTGGGAGACCACTTTCGAGGAGAGATCTTCCCGCGGCACAGCGCCCACATCGAGAGCTTTCAGGTGGTCACTCCGTCGGACGAACGGCGCCCCATCCCGGGACTGGAGGGCCGCAACCCGGCCGGGGTCTTCCGCTTCGATGCGCCGGGCATCTTCGTCGTCTCCTACCGCAGCCGGCACAGCTTCCTGAGCATGGAGCCAGCCAAGTTTCGATCCTATCTGGCCGAAGAGGGGCTCGATCAGGTCTCGAGCCAGCTGGCTGAATCGGATCAGCCGGCTGTCCGCGTTCGCGAAGCATTCTCCCGCTGCGCCAAAGCCCTGATCTTGGTCGGAGAGAGTGCCGGAGGGACCGAATCCACTCCCGCCGACCGGCGCATCGGCCTCCCCCTGGAGCTGGTCGCGGAGACAAACCCTTTCCGGCTGGCGGGAGGAGGCGAGCTGCGCTTGCGAGTCTATTTCGGAGACGCGCCGATCCGTGGCGTGCTCGTCGCGGCGCTTGCCCGATCACCCGAACAGAGAATCGCAGCCCGCTCCGACGCGGAAGGCCTCTTCACACTTCGGCTCACGCCGGGCGTCTGGCTCGTGAAAACAGTCCACATGGTGCCGGCCGAAGCCGGACTCGACGCCGACTGGAAAAGCCTGTGGGCTTCTTTGACGCTGGAGATCCCGGCGCAGCGGTGAGGAGTCGGCGTGACACCGGCATCTTGCCGGTGATTTCCAGAAGGCCGAGGCCCGAGAAGGAAAACCTGCAAACGAGGCGTTCGATGCCAAGTCCAAGCGCGGGACTACTCATTTACCGGCAACGCCCGGGACGCGTGGAAGTCTTCCTGGTCCACCCGGGAGGGCCGTACTGGGCCAAGAAGGATCTGGGCGCGTGGTCGATCCCCAAAGGCGAACATGCCCCCGACGAAGATCCGCTGGAGGCTGCCAGGCGAGAGTTTTGCGAAGAAACCGGCTTGCAGTTGCCTGCCGGAGAGTTCACTCCCCTCGAACCGGTCAGGCTGGCCAGTGGGAAATGGGTGCGCGCTTGGGCCGTCCCAGGAGACATCGACGCTCAGGCCATCCGCAGTAACACATTCTCCATCGAGTGGCCCCCTCGCTCGGGCCGCCAGCAGAGCTTCCCCGAAGTCGACCAAGCCGAGTGGTTCGCGCTCCCCGAAGCGCGGCACAAAATCAATCAAGGTCAACGGCCGCTGCTGGATCAACTGGGAAGAATGCTCAATCAGCCGAGGGGAAATCTCAAAGCTCGAGGCTCCAAGCCCCGGTAGATTTCGAGCTCCCGGCATCCATGCCAGGTGCGTTGACTGGCGGCTTGGAATCTCACCCAACGCCTCGGGCACCAAGGGGGAAACTCAAAGCTCGAGCGAATGTAGTGACCCGAGTCGGAAGTGAGACGCATGATGGGGTACTCCCACCTCCGACTCGAGACACTAGAGATTCGAGCACGACGTCGGGTATGAGCGAACTCTCAGGTCTCGCCCCCTACGCCCTACGCCCAACTGTTACTCCTCCTTTTCCACTCTCAGATTGTTGGTGACGGAGAATGCGCCGGACACACCCCTGGCCAGAATGCCCGCGAAGTCCTTGTCCGCCTGGTTGGCCACCACGCCCTCGAGAGTCAGATCGCCGCGATCCACGATGATGTGAATGGGTGGCACCGCACGAACAGCGTAGCGCGTCGTGAAGTGCGGGTTGCCGTAGATCGAAATGTAGGCGTCCCGGCGAATCCGATCGTCATTGGGAGACACGGGCAGCACCTCGATCCGGTTGTCCACCTCGGTCACCTCTTCCAGCCGCTTCACAACCGACTCGGCCGACTTTTTCAGGGTGGGACGGACGACCTTCCCGAGCAGAGTCACTTTCGAGCCATCGACTCGAAACTCCAGATTGTCGAAAACCGTGTAGTAAGGGAGCGTCACCAGGGCGTGGCGAACTCGCTCCGCCACGGGTGAAAGCTCCGAATTGGATGCCCAGGCCGAGCCCGTCAGTGCCAGGCCGAGGAGCAGTCCAAGAATCAATCCCTTCTTGCGTAGCCTATCTCTCAACATAGTCCTCCGTTTCTGGAAGGCGACAGCTTCCGAAGACACAGTAAATTGTTGTCGCTCAGTAAGTAAGAGTGATATCTGCAGAAAAAGTTTCAGGCTCCCGAGGGGCGGGCAGGGGCGCAGGGCGTAGGGCGTAGGGCGTAGGGGTAGGGGGCGCTCGCGACTTTCTTTCGTGCTTCCCCGAAGCAGCCCCGAGGGCCGCGTCAGGGCTTAGGGCGCAGGGCGTCGGGGCCCGGATTTCAGCTCGGGGTCGTCACGAGCCCTCGTGAAATCCGGGCCCGGTCACCTCACTCTTCTACGACCAAAGAGAGCTTGGCGTTGACACGGAATCTCACGATCCGGTTCTTTTCCACGATGGCCTGCATGCCTTCCACGTAGAGATGGCGGATGTTGCGGACCGACCTGGACGCCTCGGTGACGGCGTTTTGAGCCGCGTCTTCCCAGCTCTTGGGGGACTCAGCAATGACTTCGACAACCTTCACGATCGACATGATTTCTCTCCTTTCGCGGGTGCTCGTTCTCTTTCCTTCCTCGGAGGGCGGCTATGGAGGGCCTTGACCCAGGGAGTTGGAAGGACCCCAGAATTGAGGTCGTAAGTGTCCTGTACACAACAACTCGTACAACCCGGAGGGCTGGTTTGTCAAACTGGGAAAGCCGGCTGAGCTTTCAGATTTGTGCTCAGAACCTCCCCTCGGGCGACACCGCATCTTCCCGGTGATTCATCGGGAGGGCGTCTGGCGTAGGCGTCGGGGCTCACGGCGCGAGGCCTGAGGCTCGAGAAGCAATGCTCTCCGATCTGAGAACCTGGCGCGCCTTGACCTCGCATCCCAGCCGGGTGATTCTCTGGGAAGGCTGGAGGGAGGATGGACGGCGTGGAACTGGACTGGATCATCTGGCTGCAAGCGGCGGGCGGCTGGTGGGGCCGCTGGGTCATGGTTGCGATCACCGTGCTGGGGAGTGAGGAATTCCTCTTCCTGGCGGTCGTCATCTGCTTCTGGAAGGGCGCGCGGAGTCTGGGCTTCCGCCTGGCGCTGCTGCTGAGCGTCAGCGGCTTTCTAAATGCGGAGCTCAAGGAGCTGTTTCGGCGTCCTCGGCCGCTTCAAATCCTCCCTGAAGTCCAGCTCGTGTACACCCAGGGCTGGAGCTTCCCCAGCGGTCACGCCCAGAACTCGGCGGCTCTCGGGTGGTACTGGGGCTGGCGCTGCCGGGGTCTGAAGCGCCTGGTTCTATTTCTGCTGGTTCTCTTGATTGGACTGAGCCGTGTCTACCTTGGAGTGCATTACCCCACGGACGTACTGGCGGGATGGGTAATCGGCGCCGTGTTGGTCGCCACGATGTGCGGCGTGGAGGTCCCCCTCGGCGGTCGCCTGGTGAGAAGCGGCTCAGAGACTTTCTTCGGAGTGATCGTCGCGGCCTGTGTGGGACTTGGCCTGCTTCTGCCCCACGCGGCTGCACCTCGGCTACTGGGGTTGCTGGCTGGCATCATCCTGGGCTGGCGCCGGAGTCTTCCCGCGATTCAAGAGCTCGGTTCCCGATGGCCCGTGGCGGGTGGGCTGGTGACCTTCACAACGTACGTTTCCGCCAAATGGCTGCTGCCTCTGTGGCTCGCCGGACTCTGGCAATCGGCCACCAGCCTGGTCGTGTTCGCGCTGCTGGGGCTGTTGCTGGTCCGGCTCTCGCCGGCAACGCCGGGGACCTCACCGCCTCCGCCCTAGCACTCTACGCCCTACGCCCTAGGCCCATTTTCTGCTACCATTCGGCTCATGTCTGAGCAGGTCGTGATTTACGGAAAGTCCGGTTGACCGTACACAGTGGCGGCCCGGGAAGAGCTCGCCCGACGCAAATCGGTTCGATACTTCGATGTCCAGCAGGACTCTTCGGCGCTGCGCGAAATGCTCCAGCTCAATGGAGGCGTACGCCAGGTTCCCGTGATCGTCGAGGACGGGGAAGTCACGATCGGATTCGGAGGCACCTGAGGGGTCTAGACCAACTCCCGCCGGTGGCGGGTTTCCAGTTCGAACTCAAAATTCTGGAGAGGACTTGGGCCGGGCTTTTTCACCACGCCAGCGGTCGCCGGCCCCGATCGCACCCCTAGAATCGCCTGGCAGTTTTCGACATCGGGACAGGAGCAGAGCCATGAAACCAATCCGAACCGGGCTATGGGTCGCCCTCAGTATCGCCATGGGCTGTGGGGGCACAGTCGAATCGACCGACTCGTTGCAGCAGATCTACGACGACGCCTGGGCCTTCCAGATGCGCGAGAGCCCGCTGTACGCCACCTCGGTGGGCGTGCACGACTACGACGACCGCCTCCCTTCGGTCACGATCGAGGATGAGCAACGCCGGGCCGACTTCTGGCGGGAAATCCGGGAGCGGCTCGAGGCCGTTCCGAGGGACGGCCTGTCCGACGGTGAGTCGATCAACCTGAACATCTTCGAGCGGCAGGTCGAGGACCGAATCTCAGGGTTCGAATTCAAGGAGCACCTGATCCCGATCTCGTCGGAGACCGGCTTTCACACCGGTCTGGCCTGGCTTCCGGAGGACATGCCCTTCCGCACCACTCAGGAGTATCGAAACTACCTTTCGAGGCTGCGGGCATTTCCGTCCTACTTCGACCAGCAGATGGCGATGATGCGCCAGGGGATCAGAGAGGGGTTCGTTCTGCCCCGTGCGGTGCTCGCCGGGTACGACACCACGATTCGGCCTCATCTCGTCGAGGACCTCTCCCAGAGCGTCTTCTCGAAACCATTCGCGCAGTTTCCCAGAAGCGTTCCCGAAGAGGACCGGGAGGAGCTGCGGGCCGGCGCCGACGAAGCCGTGGGGGAGGCGGTCGTGCCCAGCTATCGGAAGTTTCTCGAGTTCATGAACCAGGAGTACATCCCGGCCTGCCGCGAGAGCGTGGGGGCGTCGGAACTCCCCAACGGACGGGAGTATTACTCCTATCTGATCCGCCACCACACCACCCTGGGGCTGACCGCCGACCAGGTCCACCAGATCGGCCTGGACGAGGTGTCTCGCATCCGCGCCGAGATGGAGGAGGTGGTCCGGAAGGTCGAGTTCAGAGGGGACTTCGCGGCGTTCTTGCGTTTCCTGCGGACCGACCCGCGCTTTTATCCCAAGTCGGCCGATGAACTGTTGAAAGAGGCCTCCTGGATCGCCAAGCGGATGGACGGAAAGCTACCCGCGCTCTTCAAGACGCTTCCCCGGCTCCCCTACACGGTGGCGCCCGTCCCCGACCACATCGCCCCCAAATACACCGCGGGACGCTACGTGGAACCCCCACTGGGCAGCACGCAGCCTGGGTACTACTGGGTCAACACCTACAACCTGTCCAGCCGTCCCCTGTACGTTTTGCCTGCCTTGACTCTGCACGAGGCGGTCCCGGGGCACCACCTACAGAACGCGCTGCAACAGGAGCTGACCGATCTCCCCAACTTCCGACGGTTTTCCGGAATCAACGCGTTCGGCGAAGGCTGGGGCTTGTATTCGGAGTTCCTGGGCCTTGAGACGGGATTTTACGAGGACCCCTACGACAACTTCGGACGCCTGACCTACGAGATGTGGAGGGCCTGCCGGCTGGTGGTCGACACGGGGCTGCACGCCAAGGGCTGGACGCGCCGGCAGGCGCTGGACTTCCTGGCGTCCAACACGGCTCTGTCGTTGCATGAGGTCCAGACCGAGACCGACCGCTACATCTCATGGCCGGGGCAGGCGCTGGCCTACAAGATTGGGGAGTTGAAGATCAAGGAGCTGCGGCGCAAGGCTGAAGCAGCGCTGGGTCCGAAGTTCGACGTTCGGGAATTCCACGACGTGATCCTGCTCAACGGCCCCGTACCGCTGGGAGTTCTGGAGCAGCAGGTAGACGCCTACATCGAACGAGCCGGCGGGAAGGAGGCATGAGAGGAGTGGGCGCCCCCTCGCGACGCCGCTCCGATCTCCAGGCTCTTGCTGAGCTCTCTCAGGGCTTCCTTCCGGTCAGGACCCCTCCCAGCCAGCGCAAGAACCCTCGCTTTTTCCGATCGGAAGGAGCGGCGGCTTCGGCGCGGACTTCCGAGCCCGAGCAGTAATACGGGGGGGCGGTTCCGCGCAGGAAAAACTCCTGGCGAACCTTCTCGCAATGAGCGGTGGCACGCAGTCCAGTCTCTTCGTCGATGGCCACCTGCTCCACTTCCGGAGGGACGGCCAAGGGGCGCCCCGGGGAGAGATACCCCGCGCTCTGAGCCCCCTGCATGAATCGCGCCCAGATCGGCAAAGCGGCGCGGCTGCCGTCCAGGTGGAGCTCTGGAGGCCCGTCCGTCCCCACCCACACGGCGCAGAGCAGCTCCGGGGTGAACCCGACGAACCAGGAGTCCTGCGTGCTGCCCGTCTTGCCGGCTGCCGGAAGCCTGAACCCGAGTTGGCGGACTCTCTGGCCGGTACCTTCCTCCAGGACGGATTGCAGGGCCGAAGTCACCAGGAAGGCGACTCCCCGATCGAAGACCTGCCGCGCTTGCCGGCTGACGGATGGCTTCGACTCACGCCCCTTCTCTTCGACCCGCCGAATCGCGCTGAGCGGCACCAGGCGGCCCTGGTTGGCGAGGACTTGATAGGCCTGGGACAGCTCCAGCAGTGAGAGCTCGAACGTTCCCAGAGCCAGGGAGGGGTAGGCCTTCCAGTCACTCCCCAGGTCCATCCGGTGATAGGCGTCCAGAAGCCCCTTGAAGCCGACCATTTCGGCCAGCTTGACCGTAGGGACGTTCAAGGACTGCGCCAGTGCCTGCCGGAGCGTGACCATCCCGTGGTAACGGTTGCCGTAGTTGCTGGGTGAGTAGGTCTGGTGTTCGTATTCGAAGGTATAGGGCTCATCCTGAATCCAGCTGCTCAGCGTGAGCGGCAGGGCTCCGGAGAGGCTCCTTTGAAGCGCCGCCGCCAGGACGAATGGCTTCATCGTCGATCCCGGTTGCCGGAAGGCGTAGACCGCCCGGTTGAACGGGCTGTCGGTATAGTCACGCCCGCCGATCCAGGCGAGGATTTCCCCGCTCTGGGGATCGAGGGCGATCAGGGCCGCCTGAGGCTGCGGTTTGGCCTTGCGGCCGGCCACCTGCTTTTCAACCTCGGTCAAGCCCTGCCGGACGGCTTGAAAGGCGAGCCGCTGCAGGGCCGGGTCGAGGGTCGAGTAGACCGCGACTTCGGCGTTTCCGTCCGCCGAAAGCTGGTAGTCGCGCTCCAGCAGGTCTGCCACGTAGTCGACGAAATAGGGAGCCTGTGAGGACTCCTGGAACGAAGCGGGGCGAAATCTCAGATTCTGGGTCTTCGATTCAGCCTTCTGGCGGGCGTTGATGAAACCCTCCGCCTCCATGCGATCCAGTACGTAGCCGCGGCGGGACAGGACGGCCTTGGCGTTTCGATAAGGAGAATAGCGGTTGGGTGCAGGGATCATTCCCACCAGCGCGGCGGTTTCCGAAAGGCTGAGTTCCGACACCTCTTTGCCGAAAAAGGAGAGGGCGGCCTGCCCGAAACCGTGAATGGCGAAGCCGCCGATCTGCCCCAGATAGATCTGGTTGAGATAGAGTTCGAGGATCTCCTCTTTGGAAAAGCGCCGCTCCAGGAGCATCGAGAAGTAGATCTCTTTCGCCTTGCGGCTCAGGCGCTTCTCAGGGGTCAGCAGGTGATTCTTGACCAGCTGCTGAGTCAGTGTGCTCCCGCCTTGCCCGAAGTCCCAATTCCAGAGATTGACCGCCACGGCTCGGCTCGCGGTCAGCAGATCGACTCCGAAATGGCTGTGGAACCGCTGGTCTTCTGCCGCCAGCACCGCCTCCACCAGTTGCCGCGGCATCTCCTCGAGCGGGATGTGGCGCACCTTCTGGCGGCCTGCCCCCGCCATGGACGAGAGGAACTCGGGTCCCCAGGAGGCTCTGCCCACGGGGCTGCCCTCGTGTTCGAGGGCAGCCAGGCGACCACCCCGAAAAGCGAGTTGCCACGGTTCCGCTCCGTACTGGGAGCTGACGAGCAAGCGGCGAGTCTGAGAGTCGGGGCCGCGCTCGGGCTCATCCACCCGGTAGCCGGCCAGTTCGAGCCGCCACTTCCAGGCGGCGGGTTCGGCATTCTCGCCCACTCGCAGTTGGAAGGGGCGCGCATAGACGGCGGGGGCCCCGGCACTGGCGCGGGCGAGACGGGTGTCCACCAGCCGGTTGAAAACCGAAGCGTAATGGACCAGCGCCGCCGCCAGCAAGATGGCACCCAGGAGAAACAGCGCGAGGACGGCCTTCAGACCGGTCCTCGCCACAGTCGAACGGCGTCTCCGGCGACTCCGTGCCGCGGTGCGGCCCCGCTTTCTCGCAGCGGGCCGGGCAGCTTTGCCGCCCCTGCTCGCGCCCTTCTTGCCGGAACGCCTCGTCGCCATAGTCCCAATGGTACAATGCCTTGGTGACGGAGAGCCGCTACTCCCGCCAAATCCTCTTTCCGGGAATCGGAGCCGAAGGACAGCAACGCATCCGCCAGGCTCGCGTGGCCGTGATCGGCTGCGGGGCATTGGGAAGCGTGAGTTGCGAGATGCTGACCCGTGCAGGTTTGGGGCGACTGCTGATCTTCGATCGCGACTTCGTGGAGTCCACCAACCTGCAGCGCCAGACTCTGTTCGACGAACGGGATGCCGCCGCCGCCTTGCCCAAAGCCATCGCCGCCAGGCGGCGGCTGGAGCGGATCAATTCGGAAGTTCAGATCGATGCCCAGGTCGTCGACCTGACCGCTCACAACCTTCCGCGCCTGCTGAAGGAAGCCGAAATCGTGGTCGACGCCAGCGACAACTTCGAAGTGCGATACCTCCTCAATGACTGGGCCTTCCAGCAGGACACCCCTTGGATCTACGGCGCCTGCGTGGCCAGCTACGGAATTGCCTATGCCTTTCAGCCGGGCAGGACCGGCTGTCTGCAATGCCTGTTCCCCGAACCTCCAGGGGCGGGTTCCTTGGACACCTGCGATACGGCCGGCATCATCGCACCGGTGGTCCATGCCGTGGCCTCCTTCCAAGTGGCCCAGGTGCTGAAGCTGCTGGCCGGCGAGCCGGTTCCGCCGAACCTGTTTCACTGCGACGTCTGGGAGGGCACCTGGCGCTGCCGCCGGCTCGAGGTCGAGGATCGTTCCAGGTGCCGATGCTGCGGCCTCAGGGAGTTCCGCTTCCTGAAGGGGAGCGCCGGGGACCGTCTGGTGCGATTGTGCGGGCGCGACGCCGTGCAGATCTCGCCGGCGGGAGCTGGAGGCGTCGACTTCGGGGAGATTCGAGAACGCCTGGCCCGCACGGCTCAGATTCAGGCCAACGAATTCATGCTGCGGATTCGTGTGGAGGGCTATGAGATCTCCCTGTTCCCGGACGGCCGCTCCATCATTCGGGGCACCGATGACCCGGTGCGGGCCCGCTCCCTGTACGCCCGTTACATAGGACGTTGAGGCTGACCCCCATCGAGCTCTTCTCGAAGCCGGGGTCTTGCCGCTTTGCGCAACCGATCCCCGGTGATCGACGTCCAAGCTGGTGTAGGATTGGAGGCACACGAGTTTGTCGCGACGCGAGGATTCGATCATGAACAGGTGTTTGCAGAAGTTGGGGAGTGGGCTCTCGGGGTGTGGGCTGCCAGCTGCGCTGCTGCTGGTCTTCCTGCCGGCCAGTTCGACGGCCGCTACGGTCGAGAACAGCAAGGCGCGCGAGGTCGCCCAGGCTGCCATCCAGGCCATGGGGGGCGAACGCTACCTGGCCGTGAAGACCGTGTATTCAGCCGGCCGGTACTTCGGATTCCGAAACGAGCGCAAGAGCTTTGCCCGCTTCCAGGATTGGACCGACTATCAGCCCCCCGTGAAATCCAGGTTCCAGCTGGGCAAAGGCAAACGAAGAACCGTATGGATCTTCAACATGGAGTTGGAGAAAGGCTGGAAGCAGGAAGGAGAATATGATGTCGCCGAGGTGACCGAAGAGGAGATCAAGGATTTCCTGCGCCGGGCCAAGCGCGACATCGACTACTTGCTGCGCCACCGGCTCGACGAGGAAGGCCTGCAGATGTTCTACTACGGGCCCGACGAAATCTCAGGCAGCGGTATCCTCGAGGCCGTCGAGTTCATCGACTCGAGCAACGACTCCATCGTCGTCTACTTCAATCGCGACACCCGCCTGCCTCACAAGACCGAGACTCACTTCCTGGACCGCCTGGGAATCCGCCGCAAGCAGGAGTTCGAGCTGGAGAACTGGCACGACATCGACGGAGTCAAGATTCCCTTCAATTACTACGGGTACGTCGACGGCGAGAAGACGCAGGAGCGCTTCCTGGAGGAGGTCACGGTGAACCCCCCGCTGACTTCCGATATCTTCCTCGAACCGGTGGTCAAGGAGCGAAAGAAGAAGAAAAAGTGAAAATGACTGCACTTCCAGAACCTGGCGGCCGGGTCCATCGGAGGCCAAGCCGCTTTGGGCAGTGATTCCGTCATTCTGACAGCCTACTTCCTGGTCCTGTCGGTGCTGGCCGTGTACGGGTTGCACCGGTACCACCTGGTCCACCTCTACTTCAAGCACCGCAACCGGGTGGCGGAGCCCGCGGCCCGCTTCGAGTCTCTGCCGACCGTCACCGTTCAGCTCCCCGTCTTCAACGAGCGCTATGTCGTGGGCCGGCTGATCGATGCCGTCTGCCGTCTCGACTACCCCCGCTCCCAGCTGGAGATTCAGGTCCTGGACGACTCCACGGACGACACCACCGCCATTGCTCGAGAACGCGTCCGCCATTATCGGCGGCAGGGATTCGAAATCCGGCTGATTCGGCGGCCCGACCGCCAGGGATACAAGGCGGGTGCACTGGCCCACGGGATGGCCTGTACGGACAGCACCTTCTTCGCGATCTTCGACGCTGATTTCCTCCCCCGGCCCGAGACGCTCCGGCGGATGATCGACTTCTTCACCGATCCTCGCGTTGGAATGGTGCAGGCCCGCTGGAGCCACCTCAACCGGGATTATTCGCTGCTGACCCGGCTGCAGTCGATTCTGCTGGACGGCCACTTCGTGCTCGAAAGCGGCGGCCGCTGGCGTTCGGGCCGGTTCTTCAATTTCAACGGCACCGCCGGCCTGTGGCGGCGCGAAGCCATCGCGGAGGCCGGCGGATGGCAGGCCGACACGCTCACGGAAGACCTGGACCTCAGTTACCGGGCTCAGTTGTGCGGCTGGCGGTTCGTGTTTCTCGAGGACTTCACTGCCCCAGGGGAACTCCCATTGGACATGAATTCCTTCAAGTCCCAACAATACCGCTGGGCCAAAGGCGCTGCGCAGACGGCCCGCAAGCTGCTGCCGCGAATCCTGCGAGAAAAACTTCCCTGGCAAGTCAAAACCGAAGCCTTCTTCCACCTGACAGCCAACGTTGCATACCCGCTGGTGGTGCTGCTGGGGCTGCTCGCCCTTCCGGCTCTGAAAATCCGGCTGGACCGGCAGGCCTGGGAACTCTTCCTGGTCGATTTCCCCCTCTTCCTGGCAGCCTTCTGCTCGGTGAGCACCTTCTACGCAGTGTCACAACGGGCCGTCACTCCGCGCTGGACCTCTCGGTTGAAGTTCTTTCCGGCGCTGCTGGGGCTGGGGTTGGGGATGTCGCTGAGCAACAGCCGGGCAGTGCTGGAGGGTTTCCTGGGCGTTGACTCCCCCTTCCAGCGAACTCCCAAGTTCGGCCAAGGCCGCCGCCCGTGGAGGCGCCGGCTCTACCGTTCCCCCAGCGGCCTGCTCCCCGCTCTGGAATTGGCACTGGGGACATACTTCGCCTATCTGATCGCCCTTTGCTGGCAGAGCGGCGCACTGGCCACGGCCCCCTTTCTGGCCTTGTTCTGCTTCGGATTCCTCTATGCGGGACTGACTTCCTTGCTGCATCGTTGAGCAGACAGGCGGGAAGCTTCGGAGTGTTCATCAACCTCGAGCCGGGACACCCTTGAACTGTTGCATCGATGCAACAGTAATGTTGCGGACTCCAAACAACCCGGTCGCCGGGCGGAACGGCCCCGAGCACCGTGCGGCCTCATGATCGGCGATCGGGGGAGCGGGCCAAGTGGTTGTCCTGATTGAATTAATGCTGCGAGGGGCGTGTTTGCGCAAAGCGCGATTCTCAGACTCTGGCGGCGGTGTTGCATTGTTTTCGGGTGTGGGAGATCTCATTTCCTCATGGGGGTCTGATTCATCTGGGGGCTCATGCAGTCGACGATCAAACAGGGCGTGGGGATTTCGGGAGTCGGGTTGCATACCGGCTGCCAGGTGTCGATCCGTCTGATTCCAGCGCCGGCTGACACCGGCATCGTATTCCGCCGCACGGACCTGCGCAACTTCGAGATTCCGGCCCTGCGCCAACACGTGTCTCGGGTGGTCCTGGCCACGACTCTCATGAAACGCGGAGTCATGCTGTCGACCGTCGAACACCTCCTCTCCGGCCTGTACGGACTCGGGATCGACAATCTCTATGTCGACATCGATTCGCTGGAGGTACCGATACTGGACGGTTCGGCCCTGCCCTTCGTCGAACTCGTGCGCCAGGCGGGTCGGCGCCAGCTCCCTGAGGAGAGGACCTTTCTGCAAGTCACGCAGGAGCTGGAAGTTCGCGACGGCGAGAAATTCATTCGAGTCCAGCCCTCGGACGAGCTGCGCATCACTTATGAAATCGACTTCACCCACCCGGCGATCGGCCGGCAGAAGATCGATCTCGTCATCACTCCGGAGAGCTATTCTCGAGAAATCTCCTTTGCCCGCACCTTCGGCTTCCTGGCCGAGGTCGAGCAGTTGCGCAAGAGCAACCTGATACGGGGCGGATCGTTGGACAACGCCGTGGTGCTCGACGACAACGGTGTCATGAACGGGACGTTGAGATCATCCGACGAATTCGTGCGCCACAAGGTACTCGACCTTCTGGGCGACATCGCCTTGTGCGGATATCCCGTGCTCGGCCACATTCAGGCCTACAAAGGGGGACACGCACTGCACACCGACCTGGCGACGCGGCTGGCACGCACCTCCCAGGCCCGGCGGCTGGTGCGCGAATCGGAATTCGCACCCTGTGCCTAGTCCGAATCTCTCCTGAAGGGTCGTCGCGACTGAGGGCCCCGAAGTCGTACTCGTTCCTACTTCGAGGAGTCCGTGGTGCTGCGATCATGCCCGCTGGCCGGGCTGCGCGCAGGAACTTTCCCGGTTCTCTTTCCTCTATAATGACGCGCATGACTGGCCGGCCTCACTCCTGCTCGAGATCAGCGATGGTGTTGCTCGGGGTGTGGCTGTGCCTGCAGCCAAGCGTCGGGGAAGCCGCCGCCCAGCAGCTCGAAATTGAGGTGCCACGGGGGACCCAGACGATCCGCAGCCGGACTCATGAAGGGCGGGCCTACTACCGGCTCAGCCAGATCGCCCAGCTTTTGGAGTTGACCCTGGTCGAGCGGGGAGGCTTGCTGGAGGCCAGGGGTTCACGGGGCGTGGTGCAGATGACGGCCGGCCGGCCCCTGGTGAGGTATCAGCAGCAGTACCTGCTGCTGTCCGACCCCGTTTGGCGCCGCTCATCCGGTGAGTGGTACGTCCCGGAGGACTTCCTGGCCAAGGTGGCGCCGCTGCTGCTCGAGGCCAAGTTCGAAAGGATTGCGGACCGCCGCTACCAGCTGCAGTCCCTGGTGGAAAACAGGGTTCAGCTGCAGGTCGTCAACTACCCGGACCACGTGGCCATCATTTTCATTCCCTCCCGGCGGGCACCCATTCGGGTGCAGGAGCTCACCGGCGCCATCCGTGTCTCGTTCGGAGATTTTCGGGTGGTTCCGAGCCTGCCCCGCACGCCCCTGGATCCGGAGCTGGTCCAGCGGATTCGTTTCGATTCCGAGGACCTTTTCGGCAGCTTCGACATCATCAAGGGCGGCAGCTACCACAGCTACCGCGAATACGACCTGTCCGATCCCTGGCGCAAGGTGGTGGGGATCTATCGCGCCCCGATCACCACGTCTGCCCCCGGCGCGGCAACGGTCTTGCAGCCGACCCCTCGGTCGGTGACGGAGCTTGCATTCCCTCCCCTGGGGGGGGACGAGATTGCCAAGGAGTTCGAGCCTCCCCCGAGCGGAACCGCCGTCACGATCGACCCCGGGCACGGAGGCGAGAATTACGGGGTCCGCCCCTCGCAAGAGCTGCTCGAGAAGAACTTCACCCAGAAATTGGCCGAGGAAATTGTCCGCCAGATGAAAGGCAACCGCATCCAGCTCTACACGACCCGCACCCGGGACATCAACCTGTCGGCACAGCAACGCAGCTCCCTGGCCAATTTCAACCGCTCCAAGGCCTTCGTGAGCCTCCATTTCGGCGGTTCCCACGAGGAAAGTCTGCGGGGTCCAGTGGTGTACGTTCAGGAACCGATCGACGAGCCTCTGGGGAGCCCGCGCCTGGTGCCCTGGGCGCTGGGCCAGCAACGCTACATGACCCGGAGCCGCCGCCTCGCCGAGATTCTTCAGCAAAAGCTCAATGCGCTCTTCGGCACGGATAATTCCATCGTCGAGGCTCCACTGGCGGTATTGGCGCCCGTCACGGCTCCGGCCGTGCTCGTGGAGGCGGGTTTCCTGACCAACCCCCGGGACCAGGAGATTTTGAGATCACCCGACGGGATGGCCGAGATCGGGCGGGCCGTCGTGGATTCCCTGCAGGAGTTTCTGCGATGACTGCAAGGTTGAAGATCATCGTCGCAGTCGCCCTGGTACTCGTGACGTTGCTGATCGCATTCCTTTACTACAGGTGGGAAGCCGAACAGAGGAGCAACCGCAGCGACCTGCCAGCCCTGGCCTCCCTCGAATTGGAAGAGCAGGCAGCAGCAGAAACCCCCCTCTACCAGGTGAACCTCTACCTGTACGACCCCGTCAGCGGCAAGCCCGGACTTGGCCAGCTGATCCAGATGAGCCGTGAAATCCCCGGGTCTGAGAGCGACGAGCTGTTGGGCCAGCAGATCCTCAATGCAGTCATCCGCGAGTCGCCCGGGATCCTGCCTCCCGTGGCCCGGGTACTGCAGGTGTTCTTGATGGAGGATGGAACAGCGGTCGTCGATCTGTCCCGCGAAACGGCCGAGCAGCTTTCCGGCGGCGTGACTTCCGAACTCGGCATCCTGAGGGCCCTCACCCGCTCGTTGCGGGAGAACCTTCCGGGCGTTCAGAGAGTGCGCTTCCTGGTGGACGGGGAGGAGCGGCATACCCTGTCGGGCCACGTTTCCCTCAGCCAGCCCTTTATGTAACAATCTGGCGTTGATGACTGCCCCCACCCAGGAGCGGCCCGCCAACACGGCCCGCCCCGTCCAGCTGACCGTCCAATGCAACAAGCACGCGGAAGGGTCCGCTCTGATCGAATGCGGCGACACACGGGTCATTTGTACAGCCAGCGTCGAGGAGAAAGTGCCCCCCTTTTTGAGAGGGACGGGCAAGGGCTGGATCACTTCCGAATATGGGATGCTGCCCCGCTCCACCACGACTCGAATGGTGCGCGAGGCGGCCCGGGGACGACTCTCGGGGCGGACCCAGGAGATCCAGCGCCTGATCGGGCGCTCGCTCCGTTGCGTTGCGGAACTGGAGAAGCTGGGGGAACGCACGGTCTGGCTGGATTGCGACGTCCTTCAAGCCGACGGGGGAACGCGAACCGCATCGATCACCGGCGCGTTCGTCGCGCTCGCCCTGGCAGTGGATGGGATGCTGCGCGACCAGGTCATCGCAGCCACGCCGCTGCTCGACTTCGTAGCGGCCACCAGCGTGGGAATCGTGGATGGGGAACCTCACCTGGACCTCTCCTATCAGCAGGACTCGACGGCCGAAGTGGACATGAACGTGGTGATGACAGGCCGCGGAGATTTCGTAGAGGTTCAGGGAACGGCCGAAGGAAGGGCTTTCTCACGAGGCCAGCTGGATCAGCTCCTGGACCTGGCTTCCGCCGGCATCCAGCAGTTGGTTCAGATTCAACGCGGGGTGCTGGAAGATCACCTGGGGGGGATCGCAGTCCTCATCCCGCCGCAGAGCTGAGCCCCCATGCAGCTCCTCCTGGCGACCGCCAACCAAGGCAAGGTCCGAGAATTCCAGACGGCTCTAGCGGGGCTTGGGCTGCAGCTGATCGGCGCCCGGGACTGGGGCATGCTGCCGCCTCCCCAGGAGACCGGCCCCACCTTTGCCGCCAATGCCAGAATCAAGGCCGAACACTACTTCCGACTGACCGGCATGACGTGCCTGGCCGACGATTCGGGGCTCCAGGTGGACGCCCTCCGGGGAGCCCCCGGTATCCACAGCGCCCGATTCGCCCCCACCTCCAGAGAACGCATCGCCAAGCTCCTCGACAAACTCCGTCATTTGCCCGCCGATGACCTCGAGAGACGCCGGGCCAGGTTCGTCTGCGCACTCTGTTTGCTGGGACCTCCGGGCCACTTCCAGGTCGAGGGCTCGGTGACGGGTGCAATCCTGGGCCACACTCGCGGCAGCGGCGGGTTCGGCTACGATCCCGTCTTCTACTACCCTCCCTTGAAGAAGACCTTCGCCGAGCTCTCCCGCGAAGAGAAGAACCGCGTCTCTCACCGGGCCCGCGCCCTGGCCAAGCTTCGGGTAGAACTGGCCCGGTTGAAGCTCGAGGATGAAGGGGAAGGGGAGGCTTAGGGGGTGGGGAGGGCGTAGGGCGCAGGGGCGTAGGGCTTGGGGCGTAGGGCTTAGGGGGCGCTCGCGACTTTCTTTCGTGCTACGTGCTTTCCCGAAGCGGCCTCGAGGGCCGCGCAGGAGCCAGTTCAGACCAGACCCTCCAACTGCGCGGCCAGTTCTTCGGGGCTCTTGGCTGGTGGGCCGCAGGTGTTGTCGCGGCAGACGTAGGCCACGGCGCCGCTGGGGGGCTGGGGCTTGCCCTCGAGCAGGGGCAGATCGGCGCGGGCTTGGGACGCCTGCACCAGGACGCGATTGGGCAGAAAGCGCCGCCGCAAGGGCTCGAGCAGGCTCCTTCTCTCGGCCTCCTCTCCCAGGACGGCCAGTTCCGCCACCGGTCCGATGAAAAAGTCCAGGCATTGCAGCCAGTTGCCGAAGGCCAGGGGGTGCTGGGCCGACGCCAGTCCCAACCGTTCCAGCATTCTCTGGCCCAACTCGCGATACTGCTTCTCCCCCGTGAGCACCGCCAGGCGCAGCAAGTTGGCACAGGTGTTGGAGTTGCCGCTGGGGGTGGCGTTGTCCAGATGTTCCTTCTGCCGCACCAGGAGTTCCTCGTGATCGTCAGCGGTGAAGTAGAAGTCTCCCTGTTTCGAGTCCCAAAAACGCTCGATCACGACCTCGGTCAATTGCCGCGCCAACTTCAGCCAGCGATCCGTCCCGGTGACTTGGTAGAGCGCCAGGAATCCCTCCGCTACGGCGCTGTAGTCCTCCAAATAGCCGTTGAGGCGTGCCTCTCCCTCCTTCCAGGCCCGGAACACGCGTCCCTCGCGCAGCATCTGCTCATCCAGAAAACGTGCGTTCCTCTGGGCCGTCTCCAGAAAATCCTGCCGCCCCAACGTCCAGGCTCCCACAGCGAACGCGTGGAGCATCCAACCGTTCCAGGAGGCCAGGACTTTGTCGTCCAGGCCGGGCCTGATTCTCTCAGCCCGCAACTCGAGCAATCGCGCGCGGGCCACCGCCAGCATTCGGTCCAGCTCGGACTCCTCCATGCCGTGACGCTGCACGAACTGGTCCGTTGGAGCGGGAACGTGGAGGATGTTGTGTCCTTCGAAGTTTCCCGTAGCACTGACACCGTAGAATTCGCAGAAGAGCGGGGCCACGTCCGCCGGAAGGGCGTCTTGAATCTCCTCCAGGCTCCAAACGTAGAACTTCCCTTCCTCACCCTCGCTGTCGGCATCTTCAGCCGAGTAGAAGCCCCCGGAAGGGCCGGTCATCTCACGCTGCACGTATTCCAGGATCCCCTCCGCAACACGTCGAAAAGACTGATTCCCCGTTACTTGGTAGGCCTCCAGGTAGAGCCTGGACAATAGGGCGTTGTCATAGAGCATTTTTTCGAAGTGAGGGACGAGCCAGCGATCGTCCACCGAATAGCGATGGAACCCTCCGCCCAGCTGATCGTACATGCCTCCGCGCGCCATGGCGTCGAGCGTTTGCGCCACCATTTCGAGCGAAGACTTGGAGCCGCTGCGATGCTGGTACCTGAGCAGGAAGGCCAGCACCATGCTGGATGGGAACTTCGGCGCGCTTCCGAAACCGCCGTGACGGGGGTCGAACTGGCGGCTCAGATGGGTGGCCGCTTCGTCCATCAGCTGACGCCGGATCTCGGTTTGGGGTGTCTCGAAGCGGGAGGCCTGGCTCAAACGCTCGATGATGGCAGGCCTCATCTGATTCAGCTCGTCGCGGCGCGAACGATAGGCGTCGGCTACGTTCTGCAGGACTCTGGAGAATCCCGGCCGGCCGAAGCGGTCCTCGGGCGGGAAATAGGTACCGCCGTAGAAGGGAACACGATCCGGGGTCAGGAATACCGTCAGCGGCCATCCCCCACTGCCGGTGGTCATTTGCACGTAGTTCATGTAGAGCGAGTCGACGTCGGGGCGCTCTTCGCGGTCGACTTTGACGTTGACGAACAGCCGGTTCATCAATTCGGCGATTTCGGGGTCTTCAAAAGATTCCCGCTCCATGACGTGGCACCAATGGCAGGCCGAATACCCGACGCTCAGGAGAATGGGCCGGTCCGACTCACTCGCTTCTTGTAAAGCGCGCGGGCCCCAGGGATGCCAGTCGACGGGGTTGTGAGCGTGCTGCAGCAGGTAGGGGCTGCTCTCGTTGATGAGACGGTTGGGCTTTCGCCCTTCGTGAGAGTCCTCCATGGCCGAGCAGTGTAACATGCGGCAGAATCAGAGCTGGATTGGGAGATTCATCACTCCCTG
>JBFKLX010000029.1:0-34675 GCA_041630155.1 Acidobacteriota bacterium | reverse complement strand
GGTCGGCGCCCCCCCGGCCGGCGCCGGAAACAGTCCACCAACCCCATCCCAGAGCCAGCGCAAGAGCACCCGCCCAGACTGCAGTCACAGCCCGGCGTCTGGCTCTCCGGCTCGCGTCCCTCCCATACAGCACGTGGGGAATTGTCGCACACTCACAGCGGTCCTGGAAGCGGCCCATCTCGAGTGCCTGCGAGCCGAGCGGCGAGAGGTCACCTGACCGGCTAGCGAGGCTGCAGGCGACGCTCCAAAACTTCCAGATTGAGTCGAAAGTCTTTCCGATCCGGGCTCAGTGAGACTGCGGTCCGGTAGGCCACCAGTGCGTCCCTCTCTCTGCCCAGGTCCAGATAGAGGTTACCCAGGAGGTTGTGGAGCTCCCCATCGGCGGGCCGCAGGCGAAGAGCCGCCTCTGCGCGCCGTAGCGCCTCCTGCGGGCGATCCTTTGAGCGATGAAACTGGGCCCAGAGGAAGTGCACCTCGAAGTCGTCGCCCCGGATCGACTCCAGGGCCACCAGGTGCCGTTCCGCGTCGGCCCAGCGGCGCGAGGAGAGATAGATCTTGGCGAGGTAGGCCTGCGCGGTCCCGTTGCGCGCATCGGCGGCCACAGCCTCCAACAGCAGGCCGCGCGCCTCGCTGATCCGCCCTTCCCGCAGCGCGCCGCTGGCCTGGGCCAGCAAACGCTCGACCTGGCGGTTGCGATCCCGCTCCTCCTGGCGCTTCTGTTGGGCAGCCTCGAACTGCTCGAGGAAGGCTCGGGCATCTTCTCGATTTCCCAGGCGCCGGTGCACGCGGGAGAGAGCCCCGTAGATTTCGGGCATCTCCGCGCCCCGAGGCGCGATCGAGGAGAGCCGGGCGAGCGCCTCCTCGAAGCGCCCCAAATCGGCCAGCAGGAGCCCCAGTTGATAGATCGAGGGAGTGGACTCGGGCGCCAGCTGGACGGCCCGCTCCAGGTGCCCCAGCGCCTCGTCGAGCTTTCCCAGACGCCACTCTGCCAAACCCAGGCCGTAGTGAGCTGGAGCCGAATTCTCGTCGCTGGCCAGTACTCGACCGAAGGCCTCACTCGCCTCCTCGAAGCGGCTCAGTGCCAGTAGGATCTCAGCTCGCCGCTGCTCCACTCCCGGACCTCCGGCCTGCGAGCCGGCCAGCTCGTCCAGAACGGCCAGCGCTTCGTCCAATCGATCCAGGCGATAGTAGAGGTCGGAAAGCTGCCAGAGTCGAGGCGGCTCGAGCTCCTGGCGAACCGTCGGCTCTTCGAAGAGGACGAGGGCATCCCGGGCCGCGCCCTCATGGCCCAGACCCGACAGGACTTCCGCGTATAGAAGCGCGGCGCGCGCCGAGCCAGGGTCCAAGCGCAGAGCGGCCTGCAGTTCCGCGGCCGCCTCCCTCTGCTGTCCCAGACGCAGCAAGGCCACAGCCGAGTAGTAGTAGGATCGTGCGTCCCCAGGATGAGCCGTCTTGAACGCGGCGAACTGGCGCAGCGCCGCCTCCGGGCGATCCTCCCCGAGCAGCCTCAGACCCTCCTCGAGAGTGGGGGCAGGATCCTGAAGGGGAGTCGTGAACGAGTGAGCAGGCAGCGACAGGAGGCACCAAACCCACAGGGCCGGCCAATGAGCGAAGAGACGCCTCATGTCTGGACTCTATCAAACCCGGCCCTTCTTCGGGTTGGGGGCTCGGGACATTGGCCGGTGCCCCCGGAGAGGGCCGGCCGTGGCCGGCCCCCCAGACAGGCTCGCTTCCGCTTCCAACTCAGAAGTCGAACCGGAATCCCAGCTGAAAGCTGAACGGATCTCCCCCTTGCGCGGTCGGAATTCCAAACCCGGTCCGCCCGAAGGTGTCGTTGATCACGATGTAGTTGCGGGCGTTGAACAGGTTGAAGAATTCGATGAAGGCTGAAGCTCTGGCCGTGTCCGTGATCGGAAAGGCCTTGGTGACGCGCACGTCGACGTTGAAGAAGCGGTCGTTCTCGAACGCGTTGCGCTCCACCACCGAGCCGCCGATGACGGGCCGGTCGTTGGAGTTGCCATCACCGTTGTCGTCGAAGCCCGTCTCGGCGCTCCAGGGACGACCCGAGTTCAGGTTGAGGATCCCGCTGACCTGGAAGTCCCAGGGCAGATCCAAGACGCCGTTGAAGACGAAATTGTGGCGAATGTCCAACGAAGAACGTCCGTAGTCGGCCATCAGGTTGTCCGGCACCGTTGGGTGCACGGTAGTGGCGTCCCGCTCGTTGTCCTCCAGGCTGTCGTTGTACCCCAGTGTGTAGTTGGCCTGAAACTGGAAGTTCTTGCTGAAGCGCTTGTTGAGCGACAGGATCACCGCATCATACTCGGAGACCGACGAGCTTTCCACGAGGTTGATGTTGCCGTCCGTGATGTTGGCGAAGGGTCGGTCCGGCCGAAAAGGACTGCCGTAAATCAGTCTACCGTCCGGCCCCGGCACACCCGGAAAGAGGTTCGTGTCCCGCCGCAGCTCGCGATGGATGGTGTCGGCATGTGTGTAGGTGATGCCGGCCGCCCAACTCGTCCCCAGCTCCTGTTCGAAGGAGACCGTGTAGCGGTAGGTTTCCGGGTTGTCGAAGTCGAGAGCGTGCAGATGCACGTCCGCGCCCGGGAAGGTCCCCTGATCCGGCACCGGAAAACCGCCGAACTGACCCGCTTCCCGCAGGTTGGCGAAGATCCGCGAAAAGCCGGGGAAGCTCTCGCCGCCAGTGTTGAAGGTGTTGATCCGTCGCAGCCGGATCTCCACGTCGCCGGCCACGTCCCCGTTGACGACCAGTGGATTGGAGTACAGGAGCATGGGCGTGCGGCCGTAAAAGATCCCGGCGGAAGCACGCAGAACCGACTTCCCTTCACCGGACAAATCCCAGGCAAAGCCGACCCGCGGCGCCCAGTTGTCGGTGTCGTCCACGATCTTTTCGGCGTAGGCGGGAAAGTCCCGGTTGGGCCGGTTGTTGTCGGGGTTGTACTGGCCTTCCCAGCGCAGACCCAGATTCAACGTGAACTGGCGTGTGACCTTCCACTCGTCCTGAATGTAGAAGGCCGGCTCCTGGACGCGATCTTCGAAGATGCCGTCGCCGAACCGCTGCCGGTAGTCGTTGATCACACAGGCCCGGCCCGGCTGAAAATTGGGCTCGATGCAGGCCAGAAACTCGTCCACCGCGCTTCGGTCTCGGGGACCGCTGTCACCGTCCCGGAAGCGGTACTGGCCCCGCCCGTTGCCGAAAAAGATCTGGTCCACACCGGTGTCGTTGTACTCGAAGCCGAACTTCAAGTCGTGAGAGCCGAAGTTGTAGGAGAGGTTCTCCACGATCTGGTAACGGTCGTCCGTTTCGGGAATGGGGAGAAACCAGCGCCCTCCGAAGGTCCCCTCGAATCCGATCCGGACTTCAGAGGTGTCGAAACTGACATTGGCCTCGCGCGGCCGGTCCTCGAAGGTGTAATTGAATCGGAACTCGTTGACCAGACGGGGCGTGATGACGGAGTTCCAGCTGGCCACGACCTGGTGGGTCGAGTTCAGCTCCAGCCCGTTGTTGTCCACGGCCAGATCCGTGGTGCCGGTGGTCGTCCCGTTGACCTGCTCCGAGTCGGTGAAGGTGTAGCGGAACGTGAAATTGTTGCTGTCGTTGGCGTTGATGTCCACCTTGCCCAAATAGACCTGTGCGTCGTCGGTGCTGTCGAAGGCCCCCTCGAAGGTCAGAAGCTCGGGGACGAACTGCTGAATCAGCGCGCGCTCCGCATCGTCGAAGTCGAACTCGACGAACAACGGCCGGGAAAAGTCCTGATGCTCGGTGGAAAAGAAGAAGAACGCCTTGTCGCGGACGATCGGACCTCCCAGGCTGCCTCCGAACTGGTGACGAGCCCCGAGCGCCTCATTGTTGGACTCGTCGATGCTCCCGTCCGAGTTGACCCTCAGGAACTTCTCATCGGCGATGAAGCTGTTGTCCTGGTACAAGTAGAAAACGCTCCCGTGCCAGTCGTTGGTCCCCGATTTGGTCACCACGTTGACCAGTCCGGCGGTGGAGCGCCCGAACTCGGCGCTGAAACCGTCCTTCAGGACCACGAACTCCCGCACGGCTTCCTGACTGAACGTGAAGGGCGGCCGATCACCGCCGCTCTGCCCGCCGAAGAAAGGATTGTTCCGGTCGGCACCGTCGACCTGGAAATTGGTCTCGATGCCCTTCTGCCCACCGATCGAAACGGTGTTCCGACCTGCCGAAACGGTCCCGGGTGTCAGGAACACGAAGCTCTGAAAGTCGCGGCCGTTGATGGGCAGATTGGTGATCGCCTTCTCGTCGACGTTGGCCGCGGGCCGGGGGCTCTTCGAGTCCACCAGCGGCGTGAAGTCGGAAGTGATCGTGACCGTCTGGGTGATGTCGCCCACTTCCAGGACCAGGATCACGTTGAGCGTGGAGCCAATCGACAGGTTCAACTCCCGCTCGGTCTGTTTGAAGCCTTCCAGCGTGGCAGTCACCACGTAGGGGCCGACGGGTAGCAACCGGGCTCGAAAACGCCCCGAGTCGTCGGTCACGACGACCCGTTCGAAGCCGGTCTGGATCTGCCTCAGCTTGACGGTCGCGCCGGGCAACACGGCCGCGGATTGATCTTCTATGACGCCCTCGATGATCCCGGTGCTGGCCTGGGACTGTGCTTTCACCAGCCCTCCGGAGAGAGCCGATAGGAGAAAGACCAGGCCCAGAGCCGTCGTCAGTTTGGACAATCGACTTGCCTTGTTCAAGATAACCCTCCCATTGGTTTCAAGGTTGATTCTCGTATTCTTCAGTCATGAAAACACAATTCAATTCCCTTCACTCGGCTGCTCCGGCTGTCTGGGCACGATCACCAGCCGGCGGTCGAACGAGGCGGCCCCGCCCAACACGTCCTTGATCCAGACTTCCACCAGGTAGCGGCCGGGTGGGAGCGGAAAGGAGGTCTGGTAAGCGGACGCCTCCTTGAGACCAGTCACCAGTTCGGATGCGCCCAGGACCGTCTCCAGTTGCTCGGCGCGATGTGCCACCACGATCTTCCGAACGTCCCGCACGAAAATCTCCAGTTCGACACGGGCGTGATAATCGGACCAGCGCTTGTCGAAAGAGAGGGAGCTGTGGGGGATCAGCAGGCGCACTCGGCACATCGGAACGTCCGCCGCGGCCTGAATTTCCGTCTCCAGGGCGAAAGGCATTTCGGAAAAGTGCACCTGGGCGGAAACGAACTCCTCCGACGGTTTTGCCGGCAGCGGCCGCAGGGCGGCGCCCCAGGCTTCCACCTTGTCCAGAGGGCTGGCCTTGAAGGTCTTCAGGCCGTGAAAGCGGCCCCTCGTCTTGGGCACATGCGACCCCGTGTTGAAGAACAGGGCATCCTTCTCGTCGGCATGAAGCGCCAGCTTGTAATCCGGGCCCCCTTCCTTGGACACGAATTCGAAACTGACCTCCTGGCCCAGGCCTTCGATGAAGCGATACTCCCAGATCTCGAAGGGAAGGGCCGTCATGTGCTGCTCGGGATACTGACTGTCGCTGGCAATCAGCTCCTGTTTGGTGCGGTATACCCGCCCTCCGGTGGGGTTGGTCTGACGGCGATCGGGTGGGCCAAACTTGATGTAAATCATTCCCCGGTCGGTCTTCCAGCCCGGCTTTCCGGCAGGAAAATTCTCGTTTGCGTAGGCGATCCGCCGGTAGTGTTCCTCGCGAAATTCATTGGCGGGGGTGGACGGATCCGGGTCCCGGGTCCTCCAGAACTGTTCGATGAAGACGAGTTTTTCGTCTTCCGTGGTCAGCTGCTGAAAGACCGCCTTTTCCTCTGCCGAGACGATGTAGATCACATCCTGGTCGAGCCAGCGCTTGAACGGGTCTTCGGCCTCTTCGCGATTCTGCTGTGCCGGCAAGAGGCTGAAGCAAAACAGCAGACAACACAGCGCCCCAGCGAGCCGCTGCCGACCCGGCGCCTTTCCGGCCAACCAGCGCCCCGCCCCGACCGACGCGCGCCCCGCCCGCCGCTCCGTTTCTTCACGTTCGTTCCGAGAGATCAGTTGCATGGCTCGAAACACCCGAGCACCCCCGGGTGTCACTCCGTCAAACCCATCATCTGGACGACCAGCTTGCGGCGTCTGGAACGATTGTCGAAATTGATGAGGACGATCTGCTGCCAGGTCCCCAGCTCCAGCTTCCCGTTCACGACGGGGACGGCCAACGAGGGCTTCAACAGTGAAGCCCGCATGTGGGAAAAGCCGTTGCCGTCGTGCCAAGCCTCCTCGTGGTGATAGTCCCTGTGAGCTGGAGCCAGGCGCTCGAAGAGTTCTTCCAGATCCTGCACCAGCCCGGGCTCGTATTCGACGGTCGTGATCCCCGCCGTCGACCCAACGTTGAATAAATTGACGATTCCCTCTCGAAGACCCGAGTCTTCGACTCGAGACCGGACCCGATCAGTGACATCCACCACGTGGCAGGTGGGCTCGGCGTCCACTTCGAGGGTGTAACTCCTGACAATCACCCGGTCAGTATACGTCTCCCCCCTGAACATTTCAGCGCGGATCGTACGGCGACTCGGTCAAAGTGCCAGCCTCTCGACAACGCCCCGCATTGTACCACCAAACTACCCGGGCCGCTGGTCGGATTTTGAAAAGATTTGGAAAAAAACATCGAGACGATTGCAGGCTCGAGGACAGGACGGGTTGGGGCGGATCGAGCCACCTGCTCGAAGTCCCGCTGCGTTCGAGGAGTATGGAGATTCAGGGGCCGCCAGCCCGCCGCCCCTGCCGGGGCTGGCAGCGGAGACAGAAGTGGGTCCCACGCTGGCTGACCACGATGCGCTGGATTTCCCACCCACACCTGGGACAAGGCTGGCCGGCCCGGCCGTAGACCTCCAGTTCGTTCTGATTGCTCCCCTGCGCCCCGTCGCTGTTGACATAGTCCCGCAAGCTGGTTCCTCCGAAACGAATGCCTCGGCTCAGCACCTTGGGGATCGCTTCGAAGAGGTCCCGAAGCTCGTGCATCCGGATGCGGTGGACCAGCCGGCTGGGGTGGACACCCGCCTGGAACAGGGCCTCGTCAGCGTAAATATTCCCTACGCCGGCCACCACGTTCTGCTGTAGAAGCGCCGCCTTGATGGCCAGCCGCCTCCCCCGCAGACCCGCTCGGAACGCCTCCCAGGAATACTCCGAAGAGAGAGGCTCGAGGCCGAGCGAAGCGAAATACTCCTCGAGCATTGTCTCGTCCCGCTCCAGGAGTTCCTGGCGGCCGAACTTGCGGACATCGCGGTACAGGACGGCTCGCCCGTCCTGCAGGGCCAGCAGCAGGTGCGTATGGCGGTCGGGTGGGTGCTGGCGCGCTCGTTGGAGGCCTGTCGCGGGGTGTTTCAGAAAGCCGGGAGAATCGGACCGATCCGGATGCCGGACCGTCATCTGCCCCGTCATCCCCAGGTGAACGATCCAAAAACAGTCGTCCAGCTCGAACACCAGGAACTTTCCCCTCCGCCGGAAGGCCCGGAAGGACTGCCCCGGCAGGCGCTTCGAGAATGCCTCCGGTGAGGTGCGGAAGATCCGGCAGGGGCGCAGCTCAACCTCTGCAACGCGGGCCCCGGCCAGTTCTGCCTCCAAGCCCCGGCGAATGGTCTCCACTTCTGGAAGTTCGGGCATGCTCTATTTCCCTCCGGATGCGCCAGACTCGACCGCGTCGCGCCCGGGTTTTCCCGGGGCTCTCCCCCTTGCTGCCGGGCCTCTCGGGACCGCACACTCGACGGCCCAGCGGTCCAAGTCCTCCAACATTGGTATGATAAGGGATTTGGTGAGGTGGGGAGGCTTCCGTGACGACTCGATCGGGGTGGACGATGGATCTGGAAAGAGAATTCGTGGGCAAGACCTATGGCGACTTTCTGTTCCGTCCCCAGCGGGGCCGCGGCGCGACGCGGCGGCACGTTTCCCTGTCCTGCCGGTTGTCGCGAGGCATCGAGCTGGGGATCCCAGTGGTCGCTGCAAACATGGACAGCGTGACGGAAGCGCACATGGCCAAGACGCTGGCCCTGGAGGGCGGCCTCGGCATCGTCCATCGCGCCATGTCGATCGAAGCTCAGGCGGAGGAGGTACGCAAGGTCAAGCGGAGCCACGGCTTCATCGTGGAAAACCCCTTGTGCCTTCCCCAGTCGGCCACCATCCGGGAGGCCCGCGCCTTCATCCGGCAGCACGACATCACCGGCATCTTGATCGAAGAAGAAGAGGGAAGCCGTCGGTTGGCCGGACTCCTGTCCAACCGGGACATCCCCTGGATCGAGGGCTACGACGATCACCGCGTCGACGAATTCATGACGCCCGCCAGCCGCCTCAAAACCGGGAGACCGGGAGTCGACGTAGCCGAAGCCGAGCGTGTCATGTACGAGGGCCGCATCGAAAAGCTGCCGCTGGTGGACGAGCAGAATCGCATCCAGGGGCTGATCACGAAAAAAGACATCATCCTGTTCCGCCAGCGCCCCTTCTCCAGCAAGGACGAAAAAGGACGTCTGCTGGTGGGCGGGGCGATCGGGGCTCGAGGAGATTTTCTGGAGCGTGCCGCCGAACTGATCCGCGCCGAGGTCGACGTCCTCGTCATCGACATCGCACACGGCCATTCCGATGTAATGCAGCAGGCGGTCGAGGCCTTCCGCAAGTCCTTTCCCGAGGCCCAGCTGATCTGCGGCAACGTGGGAACTGGCGAAGGCGCCCGCTTTCTGTGTGACCTGGGGGCAGACGCCGTCAAAGTGGGGATCGGCCCCGGGCGAGGCTGCCGGACACGCCTCGAGACCGCCGCCGGACTCCCCCAATTGCAGGCCATCCGGGAGGCCTGGTGCGCCACTGGAGCCGAGGTGCCGATCATCGCCGACGGTGGGATCCAAGACGACAAGGACATCTTTCTGGCGCTCATGGTCGGCGCCTCCACCGTGATGCTGGGCAGCATGCTCTCGGGAACCGACGAGGCGCCGGGCCGCGTCATCGAAGATCCCGCCACACACGAAAAGCGGAAGATCTATCGGGGGATGACCTCGCCGCAGGCCGTTCTCGAAGCCCTCTACGATTCGGAGCAGGAAGGCCTGGAAGACGCCCTGGCCGTTCCTGCCGAAGGCCAGGAGATTCAAGTGCCCTATCGGGGCAGTGTGGCCGATATCCTGAGGCGGATCTGCGGGCACGTCCGATCCGCTGTCAGCTACGCCGGGGAGAACGACCTGGCCAGTGCCCGCCGGAAAGTCCTCCCCCGCCCGCTGGATTTTCTGGTCCCCCTCTCGGAGGCCTCGCGCAGCGAATCCTACGACCGCTGAGCCGGACCGACGCGTCGGCGCCATCTTCGGGTGCGGGTGAGCGGGCCTCTCGAGCCCCTGGCCAGGGCAGTGGAAACTGGCAGGTACGACGCCCGAAGTCCGAGGCGTCCTCGCCACTTCGCCCTCGAACTTCGAACTTCGAACTTTGCAGTTCGAACTTGGAAAGTGGCTCGGGGGCTAGGACTCGAACCTAGATCGGCGGCTCCAAAGGCCGCTGTCCTACCCATTGGACGACCCCCGAGCGGAAGAAGCACAATCTTACCGCAAAACGCTCCGCTCTGGAAAACCACGAGCACCCGCCAGGCCAGCGCGGCCGCGCTGGTGCAGGCGCGCTTCGCCCTCGCCTGGATCAAGTCAGGCGTGGAGGCTGGGGCGCGGCTGCCTCCGGATCCAGGCAAGCGCGGCATTCCAGCAAGTGCGGACGCAGATTGCTGAAATAGCCGGGCAATTCCACCAGCGCGTTGTCGAACATCTGCACCAGCGCAGCCATCGAAATCCCCGCTTCCAGTGCCATGTAGCGCAGCAGTCGTCCGTAGCAGCGGGCGAAGGGGAGCCGGCTGAAGCTGGAGACGGCCTGCTCAGTCACCGTCCGTCTCAGCACCTGGCCCAGCACGCCGCCCTGGAACGTGATCTCCGGATAGGGCAGGATTTCACAGGCGAGAAGATAGAGTTCCGGATCGTCTGGAATCCGCTCCAGCGCGGCAATGGCCAGCCGGGCCGCCTCGCGATCGTAGACCCGAAAGCCACCCTGAAGATCCAAATCGAGGCCGTTCCAGGCCGTACGGTCCTGGACACGGTCACGAGCCGCCAAGCCGAAATCTACCATGGCCTCCACCACGCGATTGATCAGCAGTTCCCACTGCTCGCGCTCCCAGTTCATCGACTTGAACAAGACGGGGCGAGCGCCCAGGACGGCGGCGGCAGAGTAGCGCTGCCTCAGCTGCGCGAGCAGGCCCACCAATGCCGTCAGATCTTCGAGAGCTCCGTCGCCGTCACAGTCCCGGGTGACCAGGTAGTCCAGGCCCTGCTCCTGGAGCAGCCGCTCGAGGCCGGCTCGAATCGCGCCGGCCTTGCCTCGATTGTGCTCCCGGAAGAGCAGTGGCAGACCGTCCAGAGGCGAACCTCGCTGCGCGCCACTCAGCACCCGCTCGGCAGCCGTGCCTCGATCCACGACCAGCACAGTGTTCTCCACGCAGCAGAAGAGCCGATGTTGTTGAAAGGTCTGTTCCAGAATGGCGCGAATCGCGCCTTCGTCCACCTGCGGCTCGAAGTACACCGGGATGACCATGCCGGTCTGCCGGCGAAGCTGGTCGATGTTCACCGATGGTTCTCCCTCTGATCCCGCCCCGGCCGCAGGGCTGATTGTCCCAAAACTCGCAACGAGCCGATCGAATGGGGGCTGACCCGGAGCGTCGACCGGCTGTGGGCCGGCCTGGGCCGACGCTGTGGGCGACACTTACTTACCGGCCGACTCGACCTCTTTGAGGGGCTTGATGATGCCGAGGGCCATCTTCACCTTCTCTTCGATTTCCTGGCGGATCTCCAGGTTCTCCTTGAGAAAAGTCTTGGCATTTTCCCGGCCCTGGCCGAGCCGGTCTTGCCCGTAAGAGAACCAGGCCCCGCTCTTTTCGACCACCTTGTCGTTGACGGCCAGGTCGAGCAGTTCCCCTTCTCGAGAGATGCCCTCTCCAAACATGATGTCGAACTCGGCTTGGCGGAAGGGGGGCGCCACCTTGTTCTTGACGATTTTGGCCTTGGTCCGGTTGCCGATGTCCCGGTCCCCTTCCTTGATGGCGCCGATCCGGCGGATCTCGAGGCGCACGGTGGCGTAGAACTTGAGGGCCCGCCCTCCCGTGGTGGTCTCGGGATTTCCGAACATCACCCCGATCTTCTCCCGGATCTGGTTGATGAAGATGAGGCAGGTGTTGGACTTGGAGACGATTCCCGTCAACTTGCGCATGGCCTTGGACATGAGCCGGGCCTGCAGCCCGACGAAGGAGTCTCCCATCTCCCCTTCCAGCTCCGCTTTGGGCACCAGGGCGGCGACCGAGTCGATCACCAGCAAGTCGACCGCGCCGCTGCGCACCAGCATTTCAGCGATCTCCAGGGCCTGCTCTCCGGAATCGGGCTGCGACACCAGCAACTCCTCGATGTTCACCCCCAGCTGCCGGGAATACTCGGCGTCCATGGCATGCTCGGCATCGATGAATGCCGCCGTGCCTCCCAGTTTTTGCGCTTCCGCCACGGCGTGCAGCGCCAGAGTGGTCTTCCCGCTGGCCTCCGGGCCGTAAATCTCGACCACGCGACCGCGGGGAAAGCCCCCCACGCCCAACGCCGCATCCACGGCCAGCGAGCCGGACGAGATGACCGGCACGTCGAGGCTGCCGCGAGCCCCCAGTTTCATGATCGAGCCTTTGCCGAACTGGCGCTCGATCTGTGTCACCGCCATGTCGATGGCTCGCCGTCTCTTGTCTTCCTCAGCCATGATCTTCGTCGTCCTTTCCTTGCCTGCCCGGTACCAGGGTCCCGGGGTGGGGGTGTCGAAGGAGAAAAAAGCTCGACAGTCTGCCGCACCTTCCAGCCGCCGGCTCCTTTCGGGCCGGCAGCTTTCTTTCGTGCCTCGCGTGACCAGACAGGGCGCCTCTCCGCGATCTCAACCTTATCACGCCACCACGACATCCCCGCGCGTCTCTGGTGACTCCGGCCCGCGGTTCCTGGAGACGGCCGCCGACTCAGTCGCCGTACGGATAGAACCCGTGCCCTGTCTTGCGTCCCAGCCGGCCCGAGTCCACCAGCTTCTGCAGCAGCGGGCAGGGGCGGTATTTGGGGTCCTTGAAGCCTTCGTACAGGACGTTCAGGATGTCCAGACAGACGTCCAGCCCGATGAAGTCTGCCAGCTGCAGCGGGCCCATCGGATGGTTCATGCCCAGCTTCATGACCTGGTCGACGGCCTCCGGCTCGGCCACCCCCTCCATGACGGCGAACATGGCCTCGTTGAGCATGGGCAGGAGCACTCGATTGGATACGAAACCCGGCGAGTCATTCACCTCGACCGGCGCCTTTCCCAACTCCAGAGTCAGCTGTCGGGTCGCCTCGAAACAGGCGTCACTGGTGGCCAGTCCCCGAATGATCTCGACCAGCTTCATGACCGGGACCGGGTTCATGAAGTGCATGCCGATCACCCGCTCGGGGCGGCCGGTCGCAGCCGCCAGCCGCGTGATCGAGATCGAGGAAGTGTTGCTGGCCAGAATCGTCTCCGGCGAGCAGCGCTGGTCCAGCTCTCGGAACAGTGACTGCTTCACCTCGAAGTTCTCGAAGACCGCCTCGATCACGATGGCGGCGTCGGCCAGCCCGTCCAGTTCGACCCCGCTCCGGAGCCGCCCCAGGGTCTGCTCCAGACGCTGCTGCGGGTCTCCGTCCTGGAGCTTGGAGACGACGCGCTCCAGGCTCTTGCGGATCCGGCTCAGGCCCCCCTTCAAGGCCTCCGGCTCGAGGTCCTGCAAGTAGACGTCGTTTCCATGATAGGCGGCAACCTGCGCGATTCCGCTTCCCATCGTTCCTGCTCCCGCGACACCGATCTTCATCTCCGTTCCTCTCTACACTCAATTACGTCCCCACTCGAAAATGCACGAACCTCCCGGGGCAGAGCCCAACGCTCACATCCCCAACGAATTCCCAATCATCAGTCCCGAATCTACCCGCGGGAAGCCTGCCTCAGACGCGCTCGACGGCCATGGCCACGGCGTTTCCTCCGCCCAGGCAGAGCGAGGCTACGCCTCGTTTTCCGCCGTGCGCCTGCAAGGCGTACAGCAGCGTGGTCAAGATCCGGGCGCCGCTGGCTCCGATGGGGTGGCCCAGCGCCACGGCGCCACCATGGACGTTGACCCGTTCCGGGTCGAGCGGGATCTCCCGGCAGAGTGCAACAGCCTGTACCGAGAACGCTTCGTTCAATTCGTACAGGTCGACCTGCTCGGTCCAGCCGGCTCGCTGCATCACTTTTCCGATCGCCCCCTGAGGGGCCATCATCACCAGCGACGGCTCGATGCCGCTGGTGGCGGAGGCCACGATGCGGGCCAGCGGCCGGAGGCCCAGTCGCTCCACGGCTTCCGCGGAGGCCACCACCAGCGCCGCAGCGCCGTCGCTGATCTGCGAGGCGTTCCCGGCCGTCACGCTCCCGTCTTTGTCGAACACCGGCTTGAGCCGGGCCAAGGCCTCGGGCGTGCTGTCGGCGCGCGGACCCTCATCCTGGTTCAGCTGGATCGGATCAGCCTTGCGCTGGGGAATCTCGACCGTCAGGATCTCCTCCCGGAAGCGGCCGTCTCGGGCAGCCTTCACGGCTCGGGCGTGGGAGCGGGCCGCGTAGGCGTCCTGGTCCAGGCGCGAAACGCCGTACTTGCGAGCCACGACTTCACCCGTGCAGCCCATGTGGTAGTCCTCGTAGGCGTCCCAGAGCCCGTCGTGAACCATGGAGTCGACGGCCTTGGCGTCACCCATGCGAAACCCCTGCCGGCCGGCCGGAAGCAGGTAGGGAGCGTTGGTCATGCTCTCCATGCCGCCTGCAACAGCGATCTCGATGTCACCGACCTGGATCCCCTGAGCGGCCAGCGTCACCGCCTTCAAGCCGGACCCGCAGACCTTGTTGACGGTCAGCGCCGACACGCCGGGCGGCAGCCCCGCGCCCAGGGCAGCCTGGCGGGCGGGATTCTGGCCCAGCCCCGCCTGCAGGACGTTGCCCATGATCACTTCGTCGATCTCTCCCGGCGCGACTTCCGCCCGGCGGATCGCTTCGCCCACTACCAGCTTGCCCAACTCAACAGCGGAAAACCCCGAAAGCCCGCCCAAGAACTTCCCGATCGGGGTACGACACGCGGATACGATGAATGCTTCACTCATGGACGGTATGATACCTGAAGGGACCTGGGCGTGGGGCTCAATCCGAGTCGAGATCGCGGCGGCACGGGCTTCCTCTTCTTGCCGCCCAGTGCCCAGGCCCAAGCGGTCATGGGATCACTTCTGAGGCGCGAGTCGAAATTGACAGGCATCGAGGGCAAATGGCATAATCTGAGTTTTTGCGCAGGAAGGTGGGATGAGCCCATGTCCAAATTCTGTGAAATCTGCGGGAAAGGCCCCCGCTTTGGAAATACCGTCTCCCACGCCCACAACCTGACCCGGCGTCGCTGGAACCCCAACCTGCAGCGGGTGCGCGCGGTCATCAACGGGGCGGTGCGCCGCATCCGAGTGTGCACCCAGTGCATCAAGGCGGGTAAGGTTCAGAAGCCCGCTATCTCCTAGCCAGCCAACGGGAACTGCCCTCCGAGGCCTGGTGGCGTCAGGCGCGCGCTTCCTTGGCTCGATCGCTGGGGCGCTCCACGTCTCGGACCCCTTCGACCCCCTTGATCACGTTCATGACCTTCTCCAGGTGGGCGGTGTCGGCCACTTCCACCGTCAGTTGGATGAAGCCGTAGCGTCCCTGGACCGTGTCGGCGTGGGCGTTGACGATATTGGTCCCGACGTTGGAGATGGCATTGGTGATTCCGGCCAGAATGCCGGTCCGGTCTTCCGTGTAGATCTCCAGTCGAACGGCGTAACGCCGTTCTTCGCTCTCGGCGGACCAGCTCACCTCGATTCGGCGTTCCGGATTCAGGAGCAGGTTCTCCACATTCTTGCAGTTGGCCGAGTGAATGGAGATCCCCCGCCCCACGGTGATGTAGCCGATGATGTCCTCGCCGCGGATGGGGTTACAGCAGCGGGCCCGGAAGACCAGGAGGTCATCGTGCCCCTTGACCCGAATCTCCCCGTCCGGCTTTCGCAGCACTCGTTTGACCATGCGGGTGAATGCGGATTCCTGGCCGCTGGCCACCTCTTTGATGGTCTTCTCGGGCTCCAGTTTCCGCAACACCGCACGGGCTGACAGCTTGCCGTATCCGACCGCCGCCAGGAGGTCTTCGACTTTGCTGAAGCTGAAGTCGGGCAGGACTTCCTCGAGGCGGTCCTCGTAACGTTTGAGGCTCAGCTTGAACTTCCGGGCCTGTTTCTCCAGCAGCTTGCGTCCCAACTCCAGCGCCTCCTCGCGCTGGCGGAGGTTGATGAAGCGACGAATGTTGTTGCGTGCCTTGGACGTCTTGACGAAGCCCAGCCAGTCGCGACTGGGCTGGTTCTCGTTGGAGGTGAGGATCTCCACTACGTCCCCGTTGTTGAGGGGAGACTTGAGTGGAACGATCCGCCCGTTGACCTTCGCTCCGACGCACTTGTGGCCGACCTCGGTATGGATGGAATAGGCGAAATCCACGGGCGTCGAATTGCGGGGCAAGGAGATGACTTCACCCTTGGGCGTGAAGATGTGGACCTCCTCGGGGTAGAGGTCGATCTTGAGATTGCTGAGGAACTGATGGGGGTCGCGGACTTCCCGCTGCCAGTCCAGCACTTGGCGCAACCACTGGAAGCGCTTGTCGTCCTTCTCCTTGTTGATCCGGCCCTCTTTGTACTTCCAATGGGCCGCGATGCCCTCCTCGGCGATCTTGTGCATTTCAGGGGTGCGGATCTGCAGCTCGAAGGGCTGCCCCGCCTTGGCCACCACCGTGGTGTGGAGCGATTGGTAGCCATTGGGGCGCGGCATGGCAATGAAGTCCTTGATGCGTCCTGGCACCGGCGTCCACATATTGTTGACGATTCCGAGAATGGCGTAGCAGTCCCGCACCGTCGGAACGATCACCCGGATGGCGATGAAGTCATAGACCTGGTCCAGACCGATTCGCTGCCGCCGCATCTTCAGATGCACGCTGTAAACGCGCTTGACCCGGCTCTGAATCTCCGCCTCGATACCCTGCTCCTGCAGGTGTTTCTTCAATCTGTCGATGACTCGCTTGACGAACTTCTCGCTGCGAGCGCGTTTGCTCTCGACCTGGGCACCCAGGCGTTGATGGGCCACGGGGTCCAGATACCGGAAGGCCAGGTCCTCCAGCTCTCCCCGCACTTTGGCCATTCCGAGGCGGTGGGCGATCGGCGCGTAGATGTCGAGCGTTTCGCGGGCGATGCGCTTCCTCTTCTCCGAAGGGAGGTGCTCGAGGGTGCGCATGTTGTGAAGCCGATCGGCCAGCTTCACCAGGATCACCCGGATGTCGTCCACCATGGCCAGTAGCAGCTTCCGGAAGTTCTCGGCTTGCTTCTCTTTCTGGGAGGAGAATTCGATCTGGCTGATCTTGGTGAGACCCCCCACGATCTGGGCCACGTCCGGGCCGAAGTGTTCCCGAATCGCTTCCACGCTGGTCAGGGTGTCCTCGACGATGTCGTGCAACAATCCCACACTGACACAGGCCACGTCCAACTTCATGTCGGCGAGGATGTTGGCCACCTCCATGGGATGGGTCAGGTAGGGCTCCCCGGAGCGGCGCACCTGCCCTTTGTGTTCCTTGGCGGAAAAATCGTAGGCTCGTCTCAGCAAGTCCAGATCGGCATTGGGATGGAATTGCTGGATTTTCTGCTCCAAATCCTCGTAACGAATCATGCCGCGGCTCAATCAGTGTAACACTCTGGACAAGACCACAGCCCCGTGAAGGTTCAGTCTCTCAGATCCTCCAACCTCACACAAATCACACTGCACTGATCCACGGACGGCCTCGTGTGATTCGGGTTGCCGGCGCTTCCGGCCGACACAAAAAAAGGCAGGAAAAAACCTCTCTCGGGGTTTCTTCCTGCCTGGGGCTTACCACGCTGAAAACCGCGGGGATGGCGTTACTTCTTGGTCTCCGCGCCGAAGCTATGTCGCCGGCGTTCCTCTTCTTCGGTTTGTTGTCGCTTCAACTCCAGCGCCTGCAGGGCCAGCTTGTCGGCTTCCTTCTGCCAGCGGAGCTTCTCTTCCTCCTCGGTCGCCAGATAGGCCCGCTCCCGATAGAGGAGATTGAGGTACTGCATGGCATCGGAGTAGTTGGGGTTCAACTCCAGGGCCTTCTGCAGGACCTCGACGCCGGCGTCGACCAGCTGCTGCACCTCGACGCGTCTGTCGTCTTCCAGGTTGGCGGCATTCTCACCATTGAGCCCGGTCTCACCGTGCACCAGCTTCCAGTTGATGGTGGCGATGCCGTAGTACGGCTCAGGGTTGTCCGGCTGGACTTCCAGGCGCTTCCGGTACCAGTCCTTGGCCAGGTCGTGCTCATCCAACCCGGCGTAAATACCGGCGATGTTGGCCATCGCGTTGATGTTGCCCGGCTCGATCTCCAGCACCTCTTCGAAGGTCTTGATCGCCTGCCTGGCCCGCTCGATATTCTGGGGGCTGGGGAGCCCCGGAATCCATTGGGCCCGGTAGGCCGTGGCCAGATAGAGATAAGCGGGCGTCAACCCTGGATCCAACTCGATGGATGCCTTGAAGTGGTCCACGGCATCCACGTACTTCTGGGCGGTGTAAGCGGACACGCCTTTGTTGAGCTCGTCCCGAGCTTTCAGCTTGTCCAGGAGCTCACACCCGACCAGAAGCGGAAGCAAAGCCAGGAGGGCCCACACTGCTCTCGTCCGCACTTTCCTCATGATTCAGACTCCTCCTCCCTCTCGGCGAATTGGTGGAACGCCGAGTAGGAGGCTATGGCGCTCCCGGTGCTCGACTCAGCTGCGCCGGCGTCATCAAACCGATGTCTCCCACACCGGCGCCCTTGGCGAGGTCGATCACTCGTACCACGTCGCCGAAAGGCAGATCTTCGTTCGCCTGCACGAACATGTTCTTGTTGGCGCGTGCGCTGAAGATATCGAAGAGCCGCGCTCCCAACTGGTCGAGGCGTACATCGTCCTGGTTGATTCGGAGGCCGCCGTCCTTACCGATGGACACCACGATGGCGTCCGACTTGACGACCACGTTCTCCGGCAGATCCTCCGGCGGCTCGTTGGGAACTCTCGCCTCCAGGTCGTACTGGGTGGTCGGCTGAATCACCATGAAGATGATCAGCAGCACCAGGAGGATGTCGATGTACGGGGTGACGTTGATATCTGACTTTTGGCCCTTGACGCCTGACCTGCCCATCGCCATAGCGAATTATCTCCCTTCACTCTTGTCGCGATCCACCAGCAGACCGATCCGTTCCATTCCGGCATCGCGCGCCTTGTTGACGACCTCCACTACGAGGCCGTAGGGCGCTGCAATGTCCCCCTTGACGAACAGCGGCTTCTCGGGTGACAGGGCGTACCGTTCTGCCAGCTTGTCGACCAGATTGTCCGGGGCGATCGGCTCGGAATTCACGTAGATCTCTTGTTGCCGGGTAATGGTGACGGTCGTGGCGTCCTTGCCTTCGACCTCCTCGGCGATCTGGGCGTTTCGAGCCTTGGCCTTGTTGACGAAAATGCCTTCCTGCAACAGGGGGGTGGTAATCATGAAGATGATCAGCAGGACCAGCATGATGTCGGCCATGGGGGTCACGTTGATGTCGGACGTGACTCCACTGAGGCTGCTGCCGCTTCCACTAGTCATTCCCATGTTTGCTCGACCTCCGCTTCAGGAAGTAATCGATCAACTCCGAAGACGAGTTGTCCATCTCGACGACGAAGGATTCGATCTTCCCTGTGAAGTAATTGTACATCCAGACAGCGGGCACGGCCACCAGCAACCCGAAGGCCGTGGCCACCAGAGCTTCGGAGATCCCCCCGGCGACGGCGGCCAGGCCGGTGTCCTCCGCTTCACTCATACCGGCGAAGGCATTGATGATACCGACGGTGGTCCCGAAGAGCCCAACGAAGGGTGCGGTGCTGCCGATGGTGGCCAGCCCGCCGAGGCCCCGTTTGAACTCTTCGATACCCAGGGCGGTGGCCCGCTGCAGGGCCCGCCGCGAGGCTTCGATGGTTTCGCCCGGAATGGCGCCGCTCCCTTGATGGGCCTGAAACTCGTGCAGGCCCGCAGCCAGTACTTTAGCGAGGTGGCTCTTGTTGTACTGCTCGGCGATTTCAAGGGCTTCACGAAGGTTACCCTTCTCGAGGGCCTTGGCAACTGCGGGAGCGAAATCACGCGACTGGTTGCGCGCAGCGCGGTACGTCATGTACCGCTCGAACATGACACCGATGGACCAGATCGACTGGATGGCCAGTACGACCACCACAGCTTGGGCCAGGTAGCCCATCTGCTCCCACATTTCCATGAAATTCATACGAAACCTCCCATCAAAGGAACCCAGTCCTCAGGAATCAAACCTGTATCCTGGCTCTACTTGAGCACGAAATTGACTGTCACGGTCGCGATGACCTGTACCGGTTCGCCGTTGAGCAGTGTGGGCGAGTAGCGCCACTGCCGAACCGCATCGATCGCGGCCTGGTTCAACAGCGGATGTCCACGGATCAGCTTGAGACCGTCGGGCACGACTCTGCCTTCTTCATCCACGGTGACTTGCAGGAGCACGATACCGGACACGCGAGCCCGCTTGGCGAGCTCGGGGTACGTCGGGTCGACGCGCTTGATCAGCTTGGATGCCTGAACGTTTCCCCCCACCCGAATCGGCTCTTTGGGCGCCTTGGGCGGCGGCGGCGGCGGCGCTTCCGGCACGCCCCCGATCACGCCCCCGACGACTCCTCCCGGCACGCCCCCGACGACTCCTCCCGGCACGCCCCCGGGCACTCCCCCGGTGGCTCCCGTGATCGAAGAAATGACCGGAAGGTCATCCGACGGTGGCGGTATGTCCTTGGGAATCTCGGTCGGTGCGGTGAACTTGTCGGGGTCCAGCCGAACCACCTGCACTTTTCGCTGCACTACCGGCTGAGGAGCCGAGGGCGGCGGTGGTGGCGGTGGTGGCGGTGGCGGCGGCGGCGGCGGTGCAGCCAGAAAAGTCAGCAGCTGATCTTCGGGCAGTTGCGAGAAGTAGACCAGCGGGACGAGAAGTATGATCGCAATCAGGATCACGTGAACCAATAGAGAGACGAGGAGAGTGCTCGTTCCTCGCCCCTGCCGATCGGCTGAGGACTCTAATAGATGGTCAAACATTTGGCCTCCACGTCCTGTTGTGATTGGCTCGCCGGATGAGAAGCCAAAACTAAATGGCCGCCCCCCACAAGGCCGTGATATTACTATCCACCCCCCAGCGAGTCAAGAATTTTGTTTTCCCTTCACCCTTCGTGTAAGCTCATCAATCATTTATATTTAGGGCTTTACGCCCGGGTCAGTCTGCGGGCCTTTCGAGCCTCCACCGTAGCCTGCCACCACAGGACGATGGGACTCGCGATGGCGATCGAAGAATAAGTGCCCACAATTATACCAATCACCAGAGCGAATGAGAATCCGTTGAGCACCGGACCGCCCAGCACGTACAACGACATCGCTGCCAGAAAGGTCATTCCGGAAGTCAGAATGGTCCGGTTGAGCGTCTGGTTGATGCTGGTGTTGATCACCGTCGCGAGGTCCTGGCGCCGCAGCAGCCGAAGGTTCTCCCTCACGCGGTCGAACACGACGATGGTGTCGTTGATGGAATAGCCGACCAAGGTCAGCAAAGCGGCGATCACCGTCAGCGAAATCTCCTTGTCGAAGATCGAAAAGAACCCCAACGTAATGAAGACATCGTGAAAAAGGGCGATGATGGCGGCCACCCCGGCAGCGAATCCGTGGATGGTGCGGAACCGCCAGGCGATGTAGGCCAGCATTCCCAGCAGCGAGAGCAGGACCGCGTCCCGTGCCCTCTGGCGCAACTCGCGGCCCACCTTGGGTCCCACACTCTCGACGCTGATCAGGTTGAAGCTTCCCAGGTAGAAATTGTCACGCAGCGCGCTGGAGACTGATTCGACCAGGTCGAGCTGGTTGAGAGTCTCGAAATCAGTGAATATGCCCCCCTGCTCCGTCCTGAGATCGACGACGCGGCGCGCCAGCTGTTGATAGTGCTGCTGGAACTCGATCGAATTGAGCTCCTGCCGCAGACTTTCGGGATCCAGCTCCTGCAGGCGTAGAGCCAGCACCACGGAAGAGGTGTTGTTCAGGTCTGCCTGTTGTGCCTGGGTGCCCAGGGAGTCGAACTCACGGTGCAGCACGTCCAGCAGTAGCCGGTTTTGCTCGGCCAGGTCTTCGGCGTCCTCGGCCTCGACGCGGGCCAGCCGGATCTGGACTTCGTTCTTGTCGAGCTCGTCGAAGCGGGTCACCCCCTCAGCCTTGAGTTCCGAGCTGCTCAGAAGGCTGCGGATGCGATCCAGCTGCGGGGTGTCCTTGAACTTCACATAGACGAGAGTGCCCCCCGCGAAGTCCACGCCCAAGTTCAGACCCCGGGTCAACAGGGAGAAGCCCCCGGCCGCCAGCAGCACGAGCGACAGGGCGATGAAGACCCACTTGTAGCTCAGCCACTCGATCCTGGCGTCCTTGATGATATCCATACCCGCTCGTCCTTTTCGTTAGTATCCGGACCGCCCCGTCTGGTTCCCCCGGTCGCGGCAGATTGCCGGCGCAGCTTCCCGCTGCCCGACTGCCGCTGCCGATCGCGCTCCGAGCGCGGGTTCCCGTCGAGGACCCAGAGGGAGCGTCCCGGCTAGATCGACAATCCCTGAATCTTGCCTCGCTGCAGCAGCAGAGAGAAGAGCGTGCGCGAGACGAAAGTCGCCGTGAACAAGTTGGCCAGCAACCCACAACCCAACGTGACCGCGAAGCCCCGCACCGGGCCCGTACCGACCTGATAGAGGATCAGCGCGGCAATCAACGTGGTGACGTTGGTGTCCAGAATCGTGTCCCAGACTCGGTCGAACCCCGCGGAGACCGCGCTGCGCATGGCCTTTCCCACCCGCAGCTCCTCCTTGATGCGCTCGAAAATCAAAATATTGGCGTCGACGGCCATCCCGATGGTGAGAATGATTCCGGCAATCCCGGGCAGGGTGAGGGTCGCCCGGAAGTAGCCCAGCACACCCATCAAGATCACCAGGTTGAGCGCCAGGCAAAACACGGCATTCACCCCGGCCAGGCGATAGACCACGAGCATGCCGATGACCACCAGGATCATTCCCACCACCGAGGCGGCGACACCGGCCTGGATGGAATCACGGCCCAGGGAAGGCCCCACACTGCGATTCTCCAGAATCACGATCTTGGCGGGCAGGGCGCCGGAGCGCAGCACCAGAGCCAGGTCTTCGGCTTCTGGAATGCTGAACAGGCCCGAGATCTGAGCCGACTCCTGGTCGATCTTGCTTTCGATCCGCGGGGCGGAGCGAATCTGGTCGTCCAGCACGATCGCCAGCAGGTTGCCGACATTGTTGCCGGTCACTTCGCCGAAGAGGCGAACGCCGGCGGCGTTCAGATAGAAGTCGACCTGGGGGCGCCGGTTGAACGGATCCTCTCCCCGCCGGGCATCCTTCAGGTGCTGGCCGGTGATGGCCGCTGCCCTCTTGACGACCATGAAGCCGCCGGCCTCATCGCGTCCCACATACGGCAACAACTCATAGTCGACCGGCAGGTTCCCATTGAAGGGCTGCAGCGCAGCCTCCCGAGTGGGGAAGACGCTGCGAAACTGGGGGTGGACCAGCTTCAACTCCAGCTTGGCGGTCTTCCGAATCACGTCCAGCACCCGGTCGAAGTCCTCCACGCCCGGCAGTTCCACGATGATCTGATCCTGCACTTCACCGCTCCCGTACAGGGCGATGGTGGGCTCGGCGACACCGTAAGCGTCGACCCGTTTCTCTATGACTTCACGGGCCTGCCGGACGCTCAGCTCCAGCAAGGCGCGCCGGGCCGCAGCTTGCAAGGTGAGGCGGTAGTTGCGCTGGCCCCCCTGGGTCGAGCTGGTGAGGTTCCAGTCCAGTTCGTTGGCCAGTTGCTCGCGCGCCTGCTCGGAGGAGTCCAGCGGGACGCCCAACACCTCCACGGCGTTTTCCGCCACCCGGACTTCGGTGAAGGCGAGGCCAGCCTCCTGGAGCCGGCCCTCGATCCGCTCGCGGGCCTGCAGCACGATTCCCGAGAGCGCCTCCTGGGTGTCGACTTGCAGGACCAGGTGGATGCCGCCTTGCAGGTCCAAGCCCAGGTTCAGGCCGTATCGGAGATAGCCGAAGAGGAAAACGGCTGTCACCACGGCAATCAGCACCAGACGATAGGTGATGTTGGTTTTCATGGCGAATGGCTCATCCTGTTGACGCAGCGAAGAGGCTCAATCCCTTCACGACTTGGTTTCGGCTCCCGGGGGTTGTTGCAGGGCTGCAATCGCCGACTTGGCCACCTCGATTTTGGATTGATCGGAGATCTTCAGCAATACAGTGTGGTCCTTGATCCCGGCCACCGTTCCGTAGATCCCGCCGTTGGTGATCACCTTGTCCCCGTTTTTCAGACTGGCCACCAGGGCTTCCAGGTACTTCTGCCTTTTTCTGGTGGGACGGTACAGGAGAAAGTAAAAGATGAGGACCAGCAGAACGATGGGCAGCAAGGTGACCAGAGCGCTGGGCTGATCCTGTTGAGCAAATACCAAAGGGACCATGACGTGTTCTCGTGACCTTTCCTATCTGCGCGGTTCTACGCGGTTTCCACCCCCACAGGAAACCAGGAGTATACCAGACTGAGGGTGCCGGTTCGCAATCACTCCCCCGACGGTTCCGGCGGCGAGCCCCCCGTGGCGTACGCCTCTGCCAGCTCCCGCTTCAAGCCGTCCAGCCTTCCCAGCGCGATGCTCTCGCGGATCCGTCTCATCAAGTCGAAATAAAAGAAGAGGTTGTGGCAAGTCAGCAGGACGCTGGCGGCGATCTCCCCGCTGATGAAGAGGTGCCGCAGATAGGCCCGGCTGTAGCGGAGGCAGGTCCGGCACCGGCACGCCTCGTCGGGGGGGCGCTGATCTTCGCGATACTGCGCGTTCTTGATGCGCACCAGTCCGCGGCTGGTGAAGAGGGTGCCGTTGCGCGCGTTGCGGGTCGGCAGGACGCAGTCGAACATGTCCATGCCGGCGGCCACGGCCCGCACCAGGTCCAACGGGGTTCCCACTCCCATCAGATAGCGGGGCCGGTCTGCCGGTAGGTCTTCGGCCAGCGCTTCCAGCAACCGGTGCATCGACTCCTTGGGCTCCCCGACACTGAATCCGCCCAGGGCGATCCCGGGAAAGTCCAGCTCTCGGATGCGCTCCAGGCTTTCCCTCCGCAAGCCTTCGAAGACACTCCCCTGCACGATGCCGAACAGCGCCTGGCCCGGGCGGGAGGAGACCTGGCGGCAACGCTCGGCCCAGCGCATGGAGCGCAGCATCGACTCGCGGGCCTCCGATTCACTGACCGGGTAGGGAGTGCAGTCGTCGAACGCCATGATGACGTCCGCTCCCAGATCCTGCTGAATCTCGATGCTCTTCTCGGGAGAGAGAAAGTGCAGACTGCCGTCCAGATGGGATCGGAACTCCACCCCCTCCTCGCTGATGCGCCGCAGCTCGCGATGGCTGAACACCTGGTAGCCGCCGCTGTCGGTCAGGATGGCCCGGTCCCAGGACATGAAGCCGTGCAGGCCTCCCAGGCGGCGCACCACCTCGGCTCCCGGGCGCAGGTAGAGATGGTAGGTATTGGCCAGAATGATGGGAGCTCCCATTTCCTCCAGCAGGTGCTGCGGCATCGCCTTCACGGCCGCCGCCGTTCCCACCGGCATGAAGACGGGCGTGGGGATCTCTCGGCCCCGGACCGAAAGGCGTCCCAGCCGGGCGTGACTGTGGGCCTCGCGCTCCTGAACCTGGAAGCGCAAGCCGGAGGGGTCTGGAGGCTCGTTGGTCACGATTCGATTCGATACAGATTCGTGTGATCGACCAGATACAGCAGAGAACGCTGCCGGTCGTAGGCAAGACCGATCAGCATGGGGCCGGAAATCGTCCAATCCAGCTGCCCATTGTTGAGCGTGAAGATCCCTTTTCTGCCCTGGTATGAGGCGGCCACCTGAAGCCGTCCCCGTGCATCGAATCCCAGACCCTGTGGTCGTCCCAGCCCGCGGAAGACGGATTCGACGCGACCCTCGCGGGAGATCCGGTAAATGCTGTCCTGCGTCGAGAGCGTCGGGCCGCTCAGATAGAGCTGGTCCTGCGAGTCGATGGCCAGATGGTACGCCGAGACGCTGGGCTCGAGACGGCAGTGCAGCGACACCTCCCGGCTGGGAGAGATCTTGTGTACGACGCCGCCGCGGTCCCCGACGAAGAGATTGCCCTCGGAATCGAAGACCAGGCCCGTGGGCAGCCCCAGGCCCTCGGCGAACTCCTCCACCTGCTTGTCCAGGGTGGAGCGGTAGACCATCCCGGTGTGGCGGCTCGTCACGTAGAGGCAGTCATCGGGACCCAGGGCCAGGCCCGTAGGATTCACGATCTCGGCCAGAAAGGGCTCGGATCGGCCGTCCGGCTCGATGCGGAAAACTCCGAACGGAACCTTCTCTCCCCGGGCGCCGCTGTAGGTGACGTAGACGCGGCCCTCGGAGTCGACGACTGGATTGGAAACCGGTTGCAGATCGGTGACCAGCACCGTGCCCACGCGCAATGGCGCTGAGACTTCGCCTCCCTGCTGGACGACGACTCCCGAACCGGCCGCCGCAGGGACCCGCACGTTGACCGCCGTCCCCGAGGCGCCCAGCAGGTCGGCAGGGACACCCCCGATCAGGATCTGGACCGCTGCGGGGTCCTCCAGACCTTCCAGCTCGATGCGAATGATCCCGCCGGGAAGCGCAATCGACGGAAGAACCGACCTGATTCTCATGGCGAATCAATATATCACGCGCTCTGGCGCGACCCGAGCCAGGGACCTGCTTCGACCGAGTGTTCGTGCTAGACTGGTGATTTCGCTCATGACTCAAAAGGCTACCGGTGCCAGCCCGATCGAGATTCTTGGTGCTTGCCAGCACAACCTCGACAATATTGACGTGACCATCCCTGGAGAGACTCTCACCGTGATCACGGGAGTCAGTGGATCCGGCAAGTCCACCCTGGCCTTCGACACCCTCTACGCCGAGGGGCAGCGCCGTTACGTGGAGTCCTTGTCGGCCTATGCCCGCCAGTTCCTGGAGCGGCTGGGAAAGCCCCGCGTGCGAGACATTCGCGGCATCCGCCCAGCCATTGCCATTCGCCAGAAGAACACGACTCGCAATCCACGCTCGACCGTCGGTACCGTGACCGAGATTTACGACTTCCTCCGCCTGCTCTATGCACGGGTGGGAACGATCGTCTGCCGGAGCTGCGCCCGCGAAGTGAAACAGGACACGATCGACGAGGTCGTCTCGCAGGTCATGGCCCTGCCCGACGGGACCCGCCTCTATCTTGGCTTTCCTTTCCGGGACAGCCACCTGGACCTGGGAGCCGAGGATTCCAGACGGGCCCCTCTGGAGACTCTGCTGGAGAACCTGGTCAAACAGGGATTCCGCCGCCTCCTGCCCCCACCCGACTGGATCGCGGTCCGGGAGATTCCGGCCCAGGCCCCGGGCAGCCTGGACGAGCTTCTGGCCTCCAAGGTGCTGGTGGACCGACTGGTGGTTCGGGAGGGGGCTGCCGACCGCCTGACCGACTCTCTGGAAACCTGCTTCACGGAGGGCAACGGCGTCGCGGAGGTGCTGCGGCTGCGCGACCGGGACCAGGCCGGAGCGCCACAGGTTCTTCGCTTCACCGAGCGTTTCGAGTGCCAGTACTGCCACATCGCCTACCGCTCGCCCGAGCCGCGTCTCTTCTCCTTCAACAACCCCTACGGAGCCTGCCCCACCTGTCATGGTTTCGGAAACACCGTCACGATCGACCCTGAGCTGGTGATTCCCGACCCCCATAGGACCATAGCCGAGGGGCCAATCGAGCCCTTCGGACGATCCCGATACCGGAAGTACCAGCAGCGTCTGGAGCAGTTCGTCCAGAGCCGGGGCCACTCGCTGGACACACGCTACTGTGACCTTCCCGAGCAGATGCAGCGGGAAATCTGGCATGGAGTCCGGGGCTTTTCAGGCGTCCAGGGGTTCTTCGATTTCCTGGAAACCAAGAAGTACAAGATGCACGTTCGCATCTTGATCAGCCGCTTTCGAGGTTACGCGCGTTGCCCCGACTGCGGGGGTGAGCGCCTCTGCGTCGAGGCGCGCGACGTCCAGCTGGCGGGGCTGCGCATCAGCCAGCTCACGGCCCGCTCGATCGGGGAATTGGGTGCCTTCTTTCGGGAACTGGAGCTGAGCGCCTCCCGGCAGGCCATTGCCGCCAAGTTGCTGGAAGAGATCCGTCACCGGCTGGATTTCCTCTCCCAGGTGGGACTGGACTACCTCTCGCTGGACCGCTTGACCTCCACGCTGAGCGGCGGGGAAATGCAGCGCATTCACCTGGCCGCTTCCCTGGGGTCCAGCCTGGTGGGTACGCTCTACGTCCTGGACGAGCCCTCGATCGGGCTGCATCCGCGCGACGAGCGCCGCCTGATTCGCATCCTGGGGAAACTGCGCGATCTGGGCAACACCGTCGTGGTCGTGGAACACGAGAGACAGATGATCGAGAACGCCGACCACGTGATCGACCTCGGACCCCGGGCCGGCGAGCAGGGGGGGCGAGTGATGCACAGCGGCGATCTGGCCTCTCTGCGGGGCAATCCCGATTCGCTGACAGGCCGTTACCTGACCGGCGAGCTCAAGGTGCCCATACCGGTCTTCCGCCGCAACGGCCACCAGCGCAAGCTGGTCGTGCACGGGGCACGGCAGCACAATCTGAAGAATCTGACGGCGGAGATCCCCCTGGGCCTGCTCGTCTGCATCACCGGGGTCTCAGGTTCGGGGAAATCCACGCTGGTCCATGACGTCCTCTATGCGGGTCTGAAGCAGCACTGGGGGGAGTGGAAGGGAGCGGTCGGGGAGTTCGACGAGATCACCGGGGAAGCCTCCGTCGACGAAGTTCTGCTGGTGGACCAGAACCCGATTGGGAAGACGCCTCGATCCAACCCGGTGACCTACGTCAAGGCGTTCGACGAGATCCGCCGGATTTTTTCCTCGCTGCGCCAGGCCGAAGCACGCAACCTCCGGCCCGGGCATTTCTCCTTCAACATCGGCGGCGGCCGATGCGAGACCTGCCAGGGCGCCGGCACCGTCACAGTGGAGATGCAGTTTCTGGCCGACGTAGAGCTGACCTGCGAGGACTGCGGCGGCGCGCGCTACCAAAACAAGGTCCTGGAGGTCCGCTACAAAGGCAGGAACATCGCCGACGTCCTGCAGATGACGGTGGACGAGGCAGTGGGCTTCTTCAAAGGCAGCACTGCCCTGGTCAAGAAGCTGAAGGTTCTGCAGGAAGTGGGTCTGGGCTACGTGCGGCTGGGCCAGTCGGCCACCACGCTGTCGGGCGGTGAAGCGCAGCGCATCAAGCTGTGTTCCTACCTGAGCCGGTCCACCAGCCGCCATCCGCTCTTCATCTTCGACGAACCGACCACGGGGCTGCACTTCGACGACATCCAGAAACTGCTGCGAGCCTTCGACCGCCTGCTGGCCAAAGGCGCCACCGTCGTGGTGATCGAACACAACCTGGACGTGATCAAGTGCGCCGACTGGATCATCGACCTGGGTCCCGAAGGAGGCCAGGACGGGGGCCGGATCATCGCCCAGGGGACACCCGAGCAGGTCGCCGAGGTCGAGTCCTCGTACACCGGCCGCTACCTGCGGGAGCTGTTCGAGGGAGCGGGTACGGCCTCCGAGCGTTGAACGCTCGGGCGCAGGGGCCGCCTGCCGCCAGAGCCGGTTTTACCAGGTGAGCCCGCCGGAAGGGGGAGGCCAGGAGCCGACCAGCCGTCGCAACAGGACGACCTGACCGATGTGGTAGCTGTTGTGCGAAGCGATCGTCTGCAGCATTTCCAGCGGAGTCTTTTTGCCGCGCTTCTCGAACAGGTCCCGATCCTGCTCCCGCCGATGCAGTTCCTGGAGGCCCTTCGAGAACCGCTCGACCGCCTGATCCCACTCTTGCCGATCTCCAGGGGCTGCGCCCCCCGGCCAGCTCCCCGAGGCGTGTCTCGGGATCGCCGGCTTCTTCCCGTCCAGCCAGTCCAAGACCCACTCGTTCCAGTAAATCAGGTGATTCAGCACCTGAAAGATGGAGTGCTGGGTCTCCTGCGGCCGGCCTCCCGCCAATTGCCATTCAAGCCCCTCGAAGGCCGTTTCGGCTGGGGCGTGGGCACCCTCTCCCGACAAAGCGCAACGCAGTGCCTTGGCCACCGTCTTCCGTTCGCTGTTCATACTCCCTCCTCGAGCCATACGGGCATCGCAGACTCCTCCCTATGGCATCATCCTTCAGAGCCGGCCAGCCGCGGCGACACTCGGCCCACCAGCACGGCGCCGTACGGTATCGATTCTGCCCGACGCTTCCCCCAGCGCAAGGGGTTCCGTTCAGGGCTGGCGGGACTCGTGCGCCGGAAGCGAGGCCACCGGCTTCGATCGTTTGCCCAGCAAGTTGAGCTTGAAACGGCGTATCGTCTCGGGAGCCACGACACTGCCACTGGGACTCCGGAAGTAGAGAGCATCGAAGGGGCACTGGACGATACAGGCGCCGCACTGCACGCATTGCCATGCCCGAGGCAAGCTGGCCAGTTTTCGCCCCCGATCCAATTCGAGCACATCCTTGGGACAGACCTCGACGCACTCTCCGGCACCCCGGCAGCGCTCCTCGTCGAGCACGATCGAGAAGAGCCGGTCCTCGTGCAGCCCACTCTTGAGAATGGGTGTGCTGCCAGTCAGGTCCAGGCTCAAAACCAGCAGCAGGATCAGAGAAATGAAACCCCAGGGCCAGAACAGGCTCCCGAAAGAGTGCTCGCTCAGGCTCGAATAGCCCAGAAGAGCGAGCACGATTGCAGCGCCAACCAGGAGTGGGTAGCCGTGTGGACCGAAGTCGAAGAACACGAACCCCATTCCTTTGCCCCGGTCGGCCCAGAGCATCTGGTGCGCTGGAAGGGTCAAGAAGATCAGAATGCAGAGCCCCCAAACCAGAGCCAGCGCGGGCAGCAGCGGCTGCCAGCCGAATGGCACGGCGAGCAGCAGCGTGATCAGCGAGATCGGAAACGCCCAGGCGATCGCCATCTCCAGCCGACTCGGCCAGGGGAAGCTCACGGTGGACATTTGTCGCGTCTTTTCCAGCCCGCTGCTCAGGAAAGCGGAAAGGTCGCCGGCCCGCACCGGTCCCCAGACGACCCGCCAACCCGCTCTCCGTCTGACCAGTGCGGCCTCGATACCGGTGGCGCCCAACTGCGGCAGGATCACCGTCTTGTGATCGACCAACTCCTCGATCCCGCTCGTCTTGAGAACCGCGACGACATCATGATGAGTCAGCGAGCCGCCGGTAGCCGCACACCAGACGTTCACCCCCCGGCTGTTTGCGATCAACAGGTAGGCGTCCACCCCTTGGAGGCTTCGTTTGACACGTTCCACCGTGAGGCGAAAATTGCAGGTCACGAGCACCGGTGAGCGGCGGCCGGGATTCCCGATCACCAACAGGCCCGTCTTGCAGGGAAACGGCAGGAGCCGCAGTGCGGTCTGGACCAGATTGATCCAGGCGTATCCGAGACCCTTCATCCTCCTGCTCCCTCCGCCTTTCGAGCCACGATCTCGACGAAGCTACCCAGCCGGTTCGACCTGGATGAGAGGATCGCCAAACCGGCCGCCTCCAGCTTTTGCCTCAGGTCCTCCACGGCATGGGTGGACTGTTGGGTGATCAGATACGTCAGCACCGCCAGAGGCGTCCGGATCAGCAGGTGAATCAGCTTTCTGGCCCACCCGGAAGGCTTGGCCTCGTCGGCCGCCAGCAAGAGCCCGGCCGGTCGGAGAATCCGCCTGGCGTGCCGGAGCGTGTAATCCAGCTCGTCGTCGCTCAGCTCCGAAAAACAGAGAGCACTCATCACAACGTCGTAGGAGGCTGTTTCCTCCCGATCGAGCTCGCCGACGCCCATTTCCACGAAGTCCACCTTCTCTTCCAGACCGCCCTCCCGGGCCAGGCGCTGGGCCATCTCCAGCATCTGGGCGTTGACGTCGATCGCCTTGACCCGAGCGCCGCGCCGCGCCGCCCGCAGAGCGAGGGCGCCCGTGCCGCACCCGAGATCCAGAACCCGGTGCCGGGGACTGATGTGAGCCACGAGGCGATCGTAGACTTTTTCCAGGCGGCCCAGTGTCAGCAGGCGGATGCCCAGATCGTACCGACTCGGGGCGGATTCCAGAATCCGCATCAAGACGTAGGTGCTCATTCTTCCCGAACTTCCTACGCACCAATCTAGCACCACGCGCGAAGAGAATCACCCGGCCGGGGAGAGCACCCTGAAGGTCTCCCTTTTCCCGGTGGTTTGCTGCTTGATGAGATCGCGAATCGTCACCTCGAGAGCGTAGCGGCCGGGAGGGAGTTCTTTCAGGTCGAACCCCCGCATCAGGACGATGCGCTGCTCAGAAAAGTAGTGGATCGACTCGCCTCCCTGCTCCTCGATTCCCACGACCGGCTGTCCGCGCTCGTCCAGGATCTGGTAGCGGACCGAGATGGCCGGGTTCGAGGTCGTCTGGTCCAGCCCAAAATTGTAGACTTGCAGGTACACGTTGAAGGGTGTGGAGGGATAGAAGACATTGGACGGGCTGGGGCGAATCCAGATGTCACCCAGAACGAACATCTGGTCGTCCCGAGGAATCTCCGGCAATTGCCTCACGAAACTCGAGAGCACCAGGGAGCTGATCGCCAAAGCGTCGTCGGAGACCGACGGGGGGATCAAGGCTTCCCGAACGACTCCGACCTTGGAACTCCCCAGGTCTTTCACCACCAGCGTCAGCTTGTACCTGCCCCTGCGGTCGAGCAGGAGCAGTTTCTGATAGGCCGATTTCCCCATCCGTTCCAGTGAGAACTGTTCCCGAGGCAAGGACACCTGAACATCGTTCTCGAACTCGGCCACGATGTGATTGGTCAGGTCGGTCACGATTCCATAGACTGCGACCTGGGCGGTGAACGTGTTGGCTTCCTGCCTGAAGGTCAACTCCTTGTTGTCGAAGTGCACGGTGATCGGAATCATCAGCCGCTGCTCGTTCAGCCGAAAGTAGTCCCGTCTCACCTGCAGCGGCAGCTTGTCGAAAGTGACCTGGATTTCTACCACCTCCTGGAAATCCCGATACTTCAACTGCACCGGCCGCTGCATGGTCAGGTAGGTCTCGTAGCGCTCGAAGGGGTTGTCCTTCGAGCGCGCAAGGTAGTACGGGGTCGAGCTCTTCTCGGCGGCCAGGAAGGGCCTGTCGGCCCGTGTCCCCAGCCCCAACTCCTCGGCCAGCGTCAGGCCCAGGCCGGGGACGTGCAGCATGGCGTCTTTCTCTTCGGGATTGAGGGCCAGGCGATACTCTCCGGTCATGGTGGGATCGACGAATTCCAGGACGACATCGTTGCCCAGACCCGGGATGTATCGGTAGCGCCAGGTCTCGAAGGGAAAGGTCGAGGTGGTGCCGCCGCCTTCGTGAAGGGGTCGATTGTAGGTCCCTCCCGAGGGTCGGGATTCGATCTGGGCCGGCGGCCCGTGGATGATGTAGACGCGTCCCCGATCGCTCATCCAACCGGCCACGCCGCTGGCGAAACTCTCGTTGGCGTAGGCTATCCTGCGGTAATGTTCTTCTTTGAACTCGTTCTGTGAGGTCGATAGGTCCGGATCGCGGCGATACCAGAACTGCTCGATGAAGTTTTCTTTCTCCTCCGGAGTGCTCAGCTTCGAAAAAACCTCCTTCTCCTGGGGGCTGATGATGTACACCACGTCCTGGCTCAGCCATTTCTGGAAATAATCGTCACGCTCTTCAGCGTGCAACCGATCCGGTCGTTGGCTGGACGGGGCCCGGGGGGACGATTGAGCCGCGGAGATCGACGAGGCGGGCAGCAAGCCGACCGTCAGCAGTGCCACGAACACAGCAGCCGTCATCATCGCCTTTCTCCGCGCCCTCCCGCTGATCGAGGCCAGGGCTGGTTCGCGCCGCGCGAGTGGTACGACCCGGCCCGCCCCCACCAACAGCCCTCGACCACCCCTTCCATCCTACTCCGGCTGGGCAACCGGGACCCCCTCACCCTCCACGATCGTGACATAGCGATTGGCGGGCAGATCCTGGAAACGTTCCACACGGGTGCTCGGCGCCGGCCAGTGAACCTCCACCCAATCCGCCTTTTCGCTCCCGCCGAGTCCCAGCACGATGCGAGGATCGTGAGAAGAGAGATAGCTGCCCCCGGAAGTCTTCAACAGGGAGCGGGTGGAGCCACCGGCCGACCAGGTCACGCGGGCCCCGATCGCATCTCGGTTGGCCGTGGTCCCTTGCAGCCGTAAGCCCTGCCAGCTGTTCGAGTGGGGCATTCGGTTGCGAAGCAGCAGAGGTGCTTCTCCGCTGTTGGAGATGAGCACGTCGACCAACCCGTCATTGTCGTAATCGCCCACCGCCAGACCTCGTGACGGAAAGAATTTCGAGAAGGCGGTTCCCCCGCGGCTGCTCAGGTTCCGCAACCGGTCCCCGTCGTTGTGGAAGAACAGCACCGGCATCTTGTAGCGGACGGTGGTCGAGTAACGCTCAATCATGTCGTCGGGGTGCCCATTGGCCAGGAACAGGTCGATCAGCCCGTCGTTGTCGAAGTCCAGAAACTTGAGGCCCCAGCCGCTGAGCAACCGGGTGTCCTGGGCGATGCCGTGAGCGTGCGCCACGTCCCGGAACGATTCGTCCCCCTGGTTTTCATAGAGCGAAAACATCTCTTGATCGACGTTGGCCACGAAGAGATCTTCCCAACCGTCCCCGTCGAAGTCGGCTGCGTCCACTCCCATTCCCGAGCGGGCTTGACCGTTGGAGCTGTAGCCGACTTCCGAGAAGAGCCCAATCTCCTCCCACTGTCCGCGGCCACGGTTGACGAAGAGGAAGTTCTGGACCGTGTCGTTGGCCACGAACAGGTCCATCAGGCGATCGTTGTTGATGTCGCTGGCCACGACACCCAGAGCTTTGCCCAAAGCCCGCGCGATGTCCGTACCGGTGCCGACCTCGCTGAAGGTCCCGTCTCCATTGTTGCGGAAGAGCAGGCTGGGGGTCGGTTTGAACGCCCGCGGAATGCAGTAGTAGCGCTTTCCCAGCTGGTTGTCGCCGCAGAAAATGTGTTTGTTCAAACCGAACTCGACGAAGCTGCACACGAACAGGTCCAGGTCTCCATCATTGTCGTAGTCGAACCAGGCAGCGCTGGTGGTCCAGCCGGGAGCGGCCACACCGGCCTTCTCCGTGACGTCTCCGAACGTCCCGTCGCCCTGGTTGGCGTAGAGGATGCTCCGGCCGTAGGCCGTGACGTAGAGATCCTGGTCTCCATCATTGTCGTAGTCGGCTGCCGCCACACCCATGCCGAAGTTGCCCCCGGCCACACCGGCCGAGGTCGTGACGTCGGTGAACGAGCCGTCCCCGTTGTTGCGGTAGAGCGCGTTGCGGGTCAGCGAGCCGGGCTGATAAAAGTCGCACTGGCCGCTGTTGACCAGGTAAATGTCCATCAGCCCGTCGCTGTCGTAGTCCAGGAACGCGCAACCGGCGCCCACGG
>JBFKLX010000028.1:0-35012 GCA_041630155.1 Acidobacteriota bacterium | reverse complement strand
GATGAGAGGAGAAGGCGATGCCGGAGCATCGTCGACGACCAACGACAAAGAGATCGCCCGAGACCCCCGTGCGCCCGAAGGGTTGCGGGCGAGCCCCCCGGTGCCCGGGGGGGGTGGCCCACTCGGTTTCCGGGGGCCGGCTGCTGCTTCGCAACGCCCGCAACATACGTTGCTGTATTTATGGATCGGGATACTGAGTTGAGGACACCCTCGAGCGAAGCCCTGCGCCGCTGGAGCCCCCTCCCGGGTTATAATGATCGGGTCTTGTTGAGGGGCTCGCTGTCACCATGATCTTTCGTACCTTGCTCTTACTCCTCCCTGTCTGGAGCCTGGCCTGTTCAGCGGAGGCAGCCGACCGCTACCAGCGCTGGGCCGAAGAGGAGGTGGGCTGGATTGCCTCCAGACAAGAGCTGGAGGAATTTGCATCACTGTCGGAAGGAGCCGAAAAAGAGGTTTTCATCGACGGCTTCTGGCGGCGCCGCGATCCCACCCCCGGCACGCCGCGCAACGAATACAAAGAGGAGCACTACCGGCGCTTGGAGCATGTCAAGACCCAGTTTCGGGAAGGCATTCCCGGATGGAAGACGGACCGAGGCCGCATTTACGTCGTTCACGGCGAACCGGACCGTGTCGAATTCATGCTGCCGGACCGCCTGGGCGAAAAAGAGACGGTCATTTGGACTTACTTCGCAGTTCCTACCGCTAAATACTCGAAAGGGCGGATGGTTCTGGTCTTCGAGGCCAGCATCGGCTCCACCCTTCAGGACGTTCAGCTCGGGGAGTCCCGTACCGGGCGCCAGACCGCAGCTCGAAACTTGCGGCGGGGGGGCATCCCCCAGACCGACCTGGTGCGCAGCGCATCCCGTTACAGATTGGTGGCCGCCGGCCCGCCGGCAGCTGTCAACACCCGGGGAATGGACGTTCCGGCCTCGGGAATCGGGGAGTTCGCGCGCTACGTGGAAGACCTGCTCCGCTCTCCTGGAGAGCTGCTGGAGGAACTCGACCAGGAGGAGCAAAGGCGCCAGGCCAGCCGCCAGGAACTGCGACAGCAGATCCGCACTCGAGTGTCCTATGACAGCCTGCCCTTCTCGATGAGTGTTCAGGACTTCTACTCCGGAGAGGACGCGCTGGTCAGCCTTGCCTGGCAGATTCCCCTGCAGTCCATGAACTTCGAAGAAGAAGGTGGAGTCCACCGGGGAAAGATCGATCTGATGGCGCAGATCCTGAATCCGGCCGGGGAACTGGTCGATGAGTTCTTCAAGAGCATCGAGCTGGCCTACTCGCGCGAGGAGTGGGAAAGCCGGCGCGATGGCCCGTATCACTACTTGAACCACTTCACGGTGGGACCCGGCCACTACCGGGTGACTTCGATCCTGCGGGACGTTCAGAGCGGCAGGCTGGGCACGGCTCTGCGCGAGGTGGAGTGCATCGGGTTGCAGCCAGGGCAGATCGCCCTCAGCGGCTTGGTGCTGTCCCGTACCCTCGCCCCTCTCGACGAGGCGTCTACCGGTACAGAGTTGATTCATCAGGACTGGAAAGTGATCCCTGAGTCGGACGGGGAGTTCGGCAACTCCGACCAGATGATTCTCTTCTTTCGGGTCTACAACGCTCAGCCGACCCCGGCAGGGCAGCCGGAGGTAGTCGTCAGCTACAGCTTCTTCCGGGAGGACCAGTTGATCAAGACCAGTGGCCCCCGGCCGCTGTCCGAGTTCAACGACGGCCAGGCTGCCGTGATCAGCTACAGCACAGTGGTCGATCTGGCCTCCTTCTCGCCTGGTGATTACCTGCTGCAGGTCAACGCCATTGATTTTCAGAGCCGCAAGTACGCGCTCCAAAGAACGAGTTTCAGGATAGGACCATGAGCTTTCTTCGCAAATTCCACGGGTGGATGATCGTGTTGCTGGTGGCGGGAGCCTTCTCCCAGCCCCTGCTGGCCCAGAGCCAGTCCAAACGGGACGAGCGGGCCCGCCAGGAGGAGCAGGAAGACTACTTCAAAAAGTGGCTCAACGAGGACGTCAAGTACATCATTGCCGACGAAGAGCGAGCGGTCTTCGAGAAGCTGACGACACCCGAGGAACGAGAGAACTTCATCGAGCAGTTCTGGCTCCGCCGCGATCCCGATCCACGCACGTCGGCGAACGAATTCAAAGCGGAGCACTACCGCCGCATCGCTTACGTCAACGAACGCTTTCGAAGCGGCAAGCCGGGGTGGATGACCGATCGGGGCCGTGTCTACATCATTCACGGCGAACCCTCCTACATCGAACGCCATCCATCCGGAGGCAGCTACACCCGTACGAACGCAGAAGGAAGCGGTCAGAGCTTCGCCTATCCCTTCGAAGTCTGGTACTACAGATTTGTCGACGCGATCGGAGACACGATGGAGCTGGAGTTCGTGGACCCCTCCTTCAGTGGCGAATACCGCCTCGCTCTGAGGCCCGAGGAGAAGGACATGCTGCTGTACGTCCCGGGTACGGCACCCACCGTCCGCGAAGTCTTGGGCAAGGACACCGGCCGCAAGGACCGCCCGTTCTTCAATCCGGGCATCGAGAACAACCCTCTGGATGCCTCCCTGCGGGGGTACCGTACCAAGGATCGTCCCTTCGCCCGCTACACGCGCTATGCGATGTCGCAGGCCGCGCCCGACATCAAGTTCGACGATCTCAAGCAGATCGTCACTACCAACATCACCTATCACGACCTGCCCGCCCGCTTGCGGACCGATTTGATCCGCCTCAATGAGAAGCAGGTCCTGGCGCCGATCACCGTCGAGGTCAACAATCAAGACCTGAACTTCCGGCTGCAGAACGGCCTTTACCGAGCCGACCTCAACATCTACGGCGTGATCCGGACCATGACCGGGCGCATCATCAGTGAATTCGAAGACACCGTGGTGGCAGAATACCGTCCCGAACACATCGAGCGAGGCCAGCTGATCAAGTCCGTCTACCAGAGGGTGGTGGTCTTGGAGCAAGGCCACCGTTTCCGCACCGATATCGTAGTCCGCGACAAGAACAGCAATCGGACGTCAGTGCTGCAGTCCGGGCTGGCCGCACCTGAGTTCGAGACGCAGAAGGGTCTGCAGACCAGCAGCCTGATCCTCTCCCGCTTCGTGGAGGCCGCCCCAGACGCGGAGAGACTCGACGAACGATTCGTCCTGGGAGATCTCAAGATCATCCCCAACGTCACCAACGAATTCCGCTCCGGAGAAGGCCTGCACGCCTATATTCAGGTGTACAACGTCCCGCTGGACCAGGCCGCGCTCGTGCCCCACGTGGAAGTCCGCTACCGGCTGAGCCAGGGCGGGAACATTCTGCGCGAGTTTCAAGACAACACCGGATTCAGCATTCAGTACTTCTCGGAAGAACGGGTCGTGCTGCTGCACGAGTTCAAGCTGAGGGACCTGGAGCCCGGGGTTTACCAGCTGGACATCGAAGTCCACGACCTGATCAGTGACGCCACGACCTCGGCCCGCGAGAAGTTCACCATCACCGAAAAGCAGCCGGCCGACGAGGGGTAGGCTGGGAGAGACGCGCGCGCGGCCCGGCGTCGGCTCTCAGTTTCCCCGGGCGAGTTTGCGATGGCGTTCGGCCTCCTCGCTGCGCCCCAATCGCTGGTAGATCTCGGCCAGTTGGGCATGCGCGCGGCGGTTGGCGGGCTCGATTTCGACGGCTCTGAGGAGATGCTTCTCCGCTTCACCCAGACGGCCCAGAAAGGCCTCGGCCAAGGCCAGTGAGACCAGAGCGCCGGGGTCTTCGCGGACCTGGACAGCGCGCTCGAAATAGCCGGCGGCCTCCTCCAGGTTGCCTTGCTGGCCTTCCATGGTTCCCAGATTGAACAGCGCGAGAAAATGCCGGGGTTGGCGAGCCAGGATCGCTTCCAGCTGCTGGCGGGCGCGCTCCGGCATCCGGGAAGCGATCAGGTACTGGGCAAATTCCAGGCGCATGGCCAGATCGCCGGGGGTCAGTTCCAGGAGGCGGTCGAACGACCCAATGGCCTGGGCACGATTGCCCGAGTCCCGATGAGCCAGTGCCAGACTGGACAGAATCGCGGGGGAGGCCGGCTCTCTCTCGGCAGCCCGGCTCAGCAGGCGGATCGCCTCGGGCCAACGGCGCTGCCGGGCCGCATCCACACCCTGCTGCATCAGCTCGTAGGCTTCGATTTTGTCCTTGGGGTCGGACGGGTCTGCATGCTCCGCCCGGGGGCCACTGACTCCCACGTAACCCAGCGAGCGCAACTGCTCCTGCAATTGCGGGTCGACCTCCGCCGCCACGGACGGAGCGGGGTCGAAGCCTGCCTGAAAGGTGTCAAGCTGCTGCTGCAAGCGCAATCCGACCGACTGGTTTTCCCGCCAGAGGTTGCGCTTCTCGGCAGGATCCTGCTGCAAATCGTAGAGTTCGGGGCGGGGCGCCTGAACGAACTTGAACTTGCCCTGCCGCCATGCCTTCAAACTGCTCCAGCCGAACTGATGCCGCGGCGTCATGCTCTCCAGGTAGATGGCTCCGCCTCCCGAGCGCGTGCCCCGAATCGCCGAGAACCGGCTCAGGCCTTGCAGCTGTGGGGGCCAGTGGCGGCGTTCGACCCCCAGCGCGTGCAGGATCGTGGGGAGGGCATCCACGATACTGGACGGTTGCCGGACCCGCTTCCCCCGGTATTCGGCTCCCGGGAGCCTTATCAACCAGGGAATACGCATAGTGGACTGGTAGACGAAGAATCCGTGACGGGACTCGCCGTGCTCCCCCAGCCCTTCACCGTGGTCCGACAGGACGGTCACCAGCGAGGAGTCCCAGAGCTCCCGGGACTTCAGCGACTGGAAAAAATCCGACAGCAAAGCGTCTGCGTGAGCCACCTCGCCGGCATAAGGCCGCCCCTCGAAGCGGCTCCGGAACGGTGCGGGGGGGAGATAGGGATCGTGCGGCTCGAAGAGATGGACCCAGAGAAAGAAGGGCGAGGGGGCCGACTCCAGCCACCGGTTCGCCAACTGCAGAGTCTCCCGCCCGGGGCGCTCCGCCACGGTTGAGCCCGGGGCCAAAAAACTGTCGAATCCGTCATTGTAAGTGTCGAAGCCCTGGGCCATCCCGGTGCGGTGGTCCAGCACGGCGGCACTCACGAAAGCGGCGGTCGAGTAGCCCGCCGCCTTCAGGGCCTCCGCGAGCGTGACCTGCTGATCGTCCAGACGATAACCCGAAAAGTCGCGGACGCCGTGACGCATCGGCCAGGTGCCCGTCATCAGCGATGCGTGAGCCGGAGTCGTGAGCGGGTTGGAGGTCGACACGTCTTCGAAGAGGATGCCGTCGCGCGCCAGGGAGTCCAGCGCGGGCGTGGACACGGGGCTGTTCGAATCGTATGCCGACACATGATCGGCCCGCAGGGTATCGATCGTGATCAGCACTAGATTGGGTGGTCCGGCCGCCAGGCCAGTCAGCGACCCCAGGCAGAGCGTGAGCGCCAGGGAGGTCAGAATTCCCGGCAGGCGTCCACCACTGCGGCGGGCTGCTATAATTTTCAACCGTGACGTGGCGCGCATTCTGCCTCTTCTTCATTGTATCGGCATGCTGGCTGTGCGGCCAACAGTACCCCCAGCTGCCTCAGATGATCGAGGCCGGACGATTTCGAGAGGCTCAGGACGTCGTGGACCAGGGACTGGAGCAGGCCCCCGGCCACCCGGAGCTGCTCTACTGGAAAGCCGTCATCGCCCTCAACACCAACCGGTCGGAGCAGGCTCTCGAGGTGCTGACCCGACTGGTGGAACAGGGGCGAGCCTTGCCGCCTCACCGGCTGCTGCTCGGACAGATTTACGAAGCCCGGCAGGACTGGCAGAATGCCGCCGAGTCGTATCGGCCGCTGGCGACCCTGGGCAGCTCCCGGCAGGCCAGCCTTTTCCTGGCGCGGGTGGAAATCCGGCGGCGCAACTATGACGCGGCCATCGCGACGTTGAAGCCTTGGTCGAGCTCTCAGAATCCTCCCGAGGTCGAGCACTTGCTGGGCCTGGCTTATTTTGGCAAGGGCGATCTCCCCACTGCGGCGCCGCATTTGGAAGCCGCTGTCCGCCAGTCTCCCCGCCAGGCCGGCTATCGTTACGACTTGGGCCTGGCGCTGCTGCAGGGAGGCCGATTCGAAGCCGCCGCGGAGCAGTTCGAGCGTGCGACCGAGCTCGATCCCCAATGGCCGGAGGCTTTCCTTTACCTGGGCCGGGCGCTGCACGACGCCAATCGGGGAGAAGAAGCACTGCAGGCCTTTCAGAACGCGGGCAACCTGAATCCACAGCTGCCGCTGCTGCACCATCACCTGGGGCTGTTGCAGAAGGGCCGGGGCAACTTCGACGAGGCCATCGTGGAGTTCCAGGAGGAGATCGACTCGGGAACGAACTATGCCCCCGCGTTTCATCATCTGGCAGAGTTGATCAGCCGGCGCGGTCAGGCCGAACGGGGCCGGCAGCTGGCCGAGCGGGCCGTCGAGCTGGACCCCGGCAATGCCGAATTCCGGATGCTGTGTGCCAGGCTGGCGCTGGAGTCGGGCCAACCGGAAGAGGCCCAGGCCCATCTGATGGTCGCCCTCGAAGAAGAGCCCGACCTGGGTCCGGCCCATTACTTGCTGGGGCGGGTCTTGCAGGCCCGCGGCCAGAGCGAAGAGGCGGCTCGCGAGTTCGCCGAGGCACGGCGGCTGGGCGACCTGAAAAGCCGGAGGACCCCCAACCCATGAAGCCGGCGCCCGGGCTCGCGGTGCTCTTGATCGGAAGCCTGCTCTGGATGGGGGCGGCATCCAAGGACGGCGCTTCGCCGCCCCGTTTCGAGGAAGTCTCTCAAGCGGCCGGCCTCCAGTTCCAGCACGTCAGCGGCTCCCCCGACAAACCCTACATCCTGGAATCGATGAGCGGCGGCGTGGCCGTTTTCGACTTCGACCGGGACGGCTGGATGGACATATACCTGGTCAACGGAAACAGCATCGAAGACCTGTTGGCCGGACACCGGAAAGTCAGCAACGCGCTGTTTCGCAACCGCGGCGACGGGACCTTCGAGAACGTGACCGAGAAGGCTGGGGTGACGGGAGGCCGCTGGGACATGGGAGCCGTGGCCGGCGATGTCGACGCCGACGGCTGGGCGGATCTCTTCGTGACCGGCTTCGCCCAGAGCACCCTTTATCGCAACCGTGGCGACGGGACCTTCGAGGACGTCACGGAGAGAGCCGGATTGTCCGACCCGCTCTGGAGCACCGGCGCGGCATTTGCGGACTACGACCAGGACGGCCGACTCGACTTGGCCGTGACCCACTACGTCCAGTTCGACCCCGCCAATCCTCCCGAGCGCACTCCCCTGTGCAGCTACCGGGGAATCCAACTGCAATGTGGGCCCCGGGGGCTGCCCGGCACGCAGGATTATCTCTACCGCAACCTGGGCGAAGGCAAGTTCCAGAATGTCACGGAAGCGGCCGGGTTGGTGACGGGCCACCTGTACTATGGCCTGGGAGTGATCTGGACCGATTACGACAACGACGGAGACCCCGACCTGTTCATCGCCAACGACTCCTGCCCCAATTTCCTCTTCCGCAACGATGGAGCCCGCTTCACCGAGGTGGCCATCGAGAGCGGCGTGGGCCTCAACGAGAACGGGCAGGAGCAGGCCGGCATGGGGGTCGACTTCGGAGACGTCGACCGCGACGGCCGCCTGGATGCCGTGCAGACCAACTTCTCCGACGACAAGAACACCCTGTACTCCAACCAGGGGGAGTACTTCAGCGATGCCAGTTACCGCTGGCGCCTGGGAGAGATCAGCTGGCAATACCTGGGATGGGGAACCTTTTTCTTCGACGCCGACCGGGACGGCTGGCTGGACCTGTTCGTGGCCAACGGGCACGTCTATCCGCAAGTCGACGACTACCAGATCGGTACCCGCTACCTGCAGCGGGACTTCCTCTTTCACAATCAGCAGGGTCGCTCCTTCCGGGAGATCGGGAAAGAGGCGGGCTTGGAGGCCGTCCTCAACAGCCGGGGCGCCGCTTATGGAGATTTCGACAACGACGGGCGGCCCGACCTGGTCGTCACCCACATCGACGGTCCAGCTTTGCTGTATCGCAACGTGACCGCCACGGAGCAGCCCTGGGTCGGCCTGGACCTCCGGCTGGCCTCGGGAGCGACGGCGGTGGGCGCGCGAGTGACCGCGCGGGTGGCCAATCGGCAGTTCGTCCAGGAAGTCCGCGCAGGCTCGAGCTACCTCTCCTGCAACGACCCCCGGGTCATCGTAGCGCCGGCAGGAAGCGAACCGGAAATCACCCTTCGCTGGCCCGACGGCACGACCCAGACGTTGGAAAGCCTCACCGCTGGTCGCTACCACACAATCAAACAGAAATAGGTCGGTCGACGGCTACGCGCCTACGCCCTGCGCCCTGCGCCCCGAGCCCCCAGACCCACCGCCCCAAGACCCCTGCCGCCTTGACTTGGGGCGGGGGCTCAACTAAGATTTCTCTTTTCTGTAGAGAGCGGGAAAGACAATAGATCACAGGGTTTTGTAGGTGGAACTGCTGACCTTTTACTGTTTTGCTGTGCTGGCGGTAGCCTCCGGTCTGGTGGTTGTCCTGCAGCGGCGCGCGGTCTACAGCGCGCTGGCCCTGATCGTCTGTTTCGGCTCCATGGCCATCCTCTTTTTCCAGCTGGGCGCCCAGTTCATCGGCGCGATCCAAATCATCGTCTACGCGGGCGCCATCATGGTTCTCTTCCTGTTCGTGGTGATGTTGCTGGACCCCCAGACGGAACTGTTCGGCCGCAACCAGCTCAAAGGCCTGACAGCGGTAGGCATCCCACTGGCGCTCCTCTTTTTCATCGTGCTGGCCAGCCGGATTGAGCAAACGGTACCGGGACAGCCGGGTTCGACCGGCGTCTCGCTGGTCGGAAACACCAAGCAGATCGCACAACTGTTGTTCAAAGATTACCTGCTGCCGTTCGAGCTGACCTCGATACTGATCCTGATCGCGGTCATCGGGGCAGTCGTCTTGGCCAAACGACCGGAATAACCTCCATGGTGCCGACCACGCATTATCTGATACTGGGCGCGATCCTGTTCGTGATCGGGGCGCTGGGCGTGGTCGTCAAACGCAACATGATCACCATGTTCATGTGCGTGGAGCTGATGCTCAACGCGGTCAACCTGACTTTCCTCGCCTTTTCCCGCATGCTGGGCCAAGTCGACGGCCAGATCTTCGTCTTCTTCGTGATGACGGTGGCTGCGGCCGAAGCCGCGGTGGGGCTGTCGCTGATCGTAGTGCTGTCCCGGCGGCGCAAGAGCCTGGACGTGGACCAGGTCGACCAAATGAAGTGGTGAGGCGATGCTCGAGTACTATTGGACCGTTCTCCTCTTCCCCTCGCTCGGAGCAGCCATCAACGGACTCTGGGGCCGCCGTTTGTCCTCGGCCTGGATCGGGGGCATCGGCTGTCTGACGGTGCTGTCGAGTTTCCTGGTCACACTGCTGACGTTTTTGGAGATGCGTGGTCTGCAGGGTGAGGAGGCCGTCGCTGAGATCTCGCTCTTCACCTGGATCCAAGCCGGGCGATTCAGCTCCGATTTCGCGCTCCTGGTCGACCCGCTCTCGTTGGTCATGATGCTGATCGTCACCGGGGTGGGCTTCCTGATCCACGTCTACTCGGTCGGGTACATGGCGGGGGAGGGGGGCTTCTACCGTTACTTCAGTTACTTGAACCTCTTCATCCTGATGATGTCGATCCTGGTGCTGGCCAACAACTACCTGCTGATGTTCGTTGGCTGGGAGGGAGTGGGGCTCTGCTCCTTCCTGCTGATCGGCTATTATTTCGAACGCAAGAGCGCCGGCGACGCGGCCAAGAAGGCCTTCATCGTCAACCGGATTGGGGACGTCGGTTATGCCCTCGGGATCTTTCTGATCTTCAAGACGTTCGGATCGATTCAATACTCAGAGGTTTTCGCCCAGGCGTCCGAGTGGCCCGTGCAGAGCGGTGGGGTGCTATTCGCCATCTGCACACTGCTGTTCATCGGGGCGGTGGGAAAGAGCGCTCAGATCCCGCTCTACGTCTGGCTGCCGGACGCCATGGAGGGTCCCACGCCGGTGAGTGCGTTGATTCACGCGGCCACTATGGTGACCGCCGGAGTCTACATGGTGGCCCGCTCGGCGGCGCTCTACAGCCGCGCACCCGAGGCCCTGACGCTGGTGGCGGTAGTGGGGCTGGTCACGGCGGCGCTGGCCGCCCTGATCGCGGTGGCTCAGAGCGACATCAAGAGGGTGCTGGCCTATTCGACGGTGAGCCAGCTGGGTTACATGTTCCTGGCGGTGGGCGTGGGGGCGTTCGGCGCGGGTATTTTCCATCTGATGACCCACGCCTTCTTCAAAGCGCTGCTCTTCCTGGGGTCCGGCAGCGTGATCCTGGCCACGCACCACCAGCAGGACATGTTCAAGATGGGGGGCCTGAAGAAGTACCTGCCGCGCACTTACTGGACGATGCTGATCGCCACCGGGGCGATTTCCGGAGTCCCCCTGCTCTCCGGCTTCTTCTCCAAGGACGAGATCCTCTGGCAAGCCTACAGCAGCCCCCACGGCAGCCTGGCGTTCTGGCTGGTGGGCACACTGGTGGCGGGGCTGACGGCCTTTTACATGTTTCGTCTGATCTTCCTCACGTTCCACGGGGAAGAGCGCCTGGAGGCGGAGCACCACCACGAAGAGGGTCACAGGAGTGCGCACGCGGCGAACCACTCGGATGGCTCTCACGGCGGGGGCCAGCCCCGGGAACCGGCCAGCGTCGTCACCCTCCCGCTGATGATTCTGGCCTTCTTTTCGGTGGTGGCGGGATACATCGGCTTGCCGGCCTGGAGTGGGATGTCCAACCGGCTCGAGCACTATCTGCACACCTCGTTTCGCTTCGCGGCTGAAGTCGAGGCTGCGCATCACAGCCACGCCGAAGAGATCGGGCTGATGCTGGTCACGATTGCCATTGCGGCCCTGGCCATAGGAGTGGCCTACCGCCTCTACGTCCGGGAACCGGAAGCGCCATCGCGGTTGGCCGCGCGGTTCAGGGGCGTTTACGAGCTGCTGCGGGGCAAGTTCTTCGTGGACGAATTGTACGAGGCTACTCTGATCCGGCCAGTGCGCCGGCTGTCCCGCAGTTTCCTGTGGAAGTTCTTCGACGTGGGTATCGTGGACGGGGCGGTCAACGGGGTGGCAGCCCTGATGAGCAGGTTCAGCAACGGGCTTCGGCTGATGCAGAGCGGCTATGCCCGGTCCTATGCGGCCTGGATCTTCGCCGGCGCCACACTGCTGTTCCTCTACTTCTTCCTGGGGGGTGCCTGAGCCGATGCTGGAATCGTCCATGCTCTTGACCACGCTGCTGTTGCTTCCAGGCGCCGGGGCGCTCTTTCTGGCCCTGCTGCCGGGCTCGCGGCGCTCAGCGGTGGCGGCGACGGCGCTGATCTTCAGCGGGCTCGCCTTCCTGTGCTCGCTGCTGTTGCTGGCAGGCTTCGAGCAGGGAACGGCCGACATGCAATTCGTGCAGAAGATCCGCTGGTTCGACGTGGCGGAGTTCCACGTCAGCTATCACGTGGGGATCGACGGAATCAGCCTCTTCCTGATTCTGCTGACCACGCTGCTGGTGCCGCTGGTGGCCCTGTCCAGCCTGCGGGTCGCTCAGATCAGGGGCTACATGATCTGCCTGCTGACACTCGAGGTGGGCATGCTGGGCGTGTTCATGGCCATGGATCTGGTCCTGTTCTACCTCTTCTGGGAAGTCATGCTGATTCCCATGTACTTCCTGATCGGCGTATGGGGGGGCAGCCAGCGCATTTACGCAGCTGTCAAGTTCTTCCTCTACACGATGGTGGGGTCGCTTCTGATGCTGGCCGCCATCATCACCCTCTACTACGCCAACGGCGCGGAGAGCTTCGACTTCCTGCAGATCCTGGCACGCCTGGAGGAGGGTGCGATTCAGCTCAGCCCGTTGAAGGAGCAGCTGCTCTTCTGGGCCTTCTTCCTGGCCTTCGCCATCAAGGTGCCGCTCTTTCCCTTCCACACCTGGCTACCGGACGCCCACGTGGAAGCGCCCACGGGCGGATCGGTCATTCTCGCCGGGGTGCTCCTGAAGATGGGGACGTACGGCCTGCTGCGCTTCTGTCTGCCGCTCTTTCCGGCAGCTTCGCTGCAGTACGCAACTCCCATCTGTGTGCTGGCTGTGGTCGGGATCATCTATGGAGCCCTGGTCGCCATGGTGCAGCCGGACGTCAAGAAGCTGGTCGCGTACTCCTCGGTGAGCCACCTGGGCTTCGTGGTGTTGGGGATCTTCATGTTCAACGTGGAGGCCATGGAGGGTGCAACCCTGCAGATGATCAACCACGGCATTTCCACCGGAGCGCTCTTCTTGCTGGTGGGGATGATCTACGAGCGGCGGCACACGCGCCTCATCGAAGACTTCGGCGGGCTGGCCCACAGCATGCCGCACTTCAGCCTACTCTTCATGGTGATCACCTTGAGCAGCATCGGACTGCCCGGCCTGAACGGCTTCGTGGGCGAGTTCCTGGTGCTGCAGGGGACCTTCCTGGAACGCCCGGTCTTCGCGGCCTTCGCGGCCACGGGCATGATCCTGTCGGCCGTCTACATGCTCTGGATGTACCAGCGGGTCTTCTTCGGCGAGGCCAAGAACCCGGCCAACCGGGAGCTGTCCGATCTGACCGCCACAGAGATCGGGGTGTTGATCCCCCTGGCGATTCTGGCTCTCTGGATCGGGATGCAGTCGAGCACGTTTCTGCGTCCCATGGACAGCTCCATTGAAAAGGTGGTGCAGCGGGTGCAGCAAGTTCGAGACTCACAACCAGTACGGGTAGACAATCGTGGAAATTAACACTCTGGTACTGCTGCCGGAAATCGTGCTGAGCGTCACCGGGATCCTGTTGATGGTGGCGGCTTCCGTGCTGGGCGTGGGGGACCAGAGAAAACTGGCCTGGCCGGCCCTGGCGGCCCTCCTCGCAGGGGCCCTGGTGGTGCTCCTGCAATGGGGTCAGAGTCCGCGGTTGGGGTTCTTCGGATTGGTCTTCCAGGACAACTTCGCCCTGTTCGCCAAACTGCTGCTGCTGCTGGCCACGGCCTCGGTGGTGGTGATTTCCAAGCACTACCTGGAACAGCACGGGAGCAATTTCGGAGAGTACTTCGCGCTGCTGCTCTTCGCGACGGTGGGGATGTGCTTGATGGCGGCCAGCGCCGACCTGATCATGACTTTCCTGGGGATCGAGGTGTTGTCGATCTCCACCTACGTGCTGGCCGGCTTTCGAGCCGCCGACAAACCGGCCGAAGCGGCCTGGAAGTATTTCATTCTGGGGGCTTTTTCGACCGGCTTTCTGCTCTACGGCATCGCCTTCGTCTATGGCTCCACGGGATCCACACAGTATCTGAGGGTGGCCGAGGCGATCTCGAGCCACGGGGTGTCGGCCCTGCTGCTGCTGGGAATGGCCCTGATGCTGGTGGGCTTCGGCTTCAAGGCAGCGCTGGCCCCGTTCCACATCTGGACCCCGGACGTCTATGAGGGGGCACCCGTCCCCATCACCGCTCATCTGGCAGTGGCCTCCAAGGCCGCGGCGTTCGTGGCGCTGCTGCGGCTGCTGCAGCAGGTGCTGCCCGATCTCGGCGTACAATGGCAGGCGGTGCTCTGGATCGTGGCAGTGGTCACCATGGCCCTGGGCAACATCGCGGCGCTGAGCCAGTTCAACATCAAGCGGATGCTGGCCTACTCCTCCATCGCCCACGCGGGTTACCTGCTGGTGGGTCTGACCGCGCACAACGGACCGGGACGAGGAGCCGTCCTCTTCTACCTGGCCAGCTATGCGTTCATGACAATCGGGGCCTTTGCGGTGGTCCAACTGCTGGGCCAACAAGAGGAGCGCTACCTGTCACTGAATGACTATTCCGGACTGGCGCGCCGCCACCCGTTTCTGGCTGGGACGCTCTCGGTTTTCCTGGTCTCGATGGCGGGCATCCCCACCACGGCGGGGTTCATGGGCAAACTCTACCTGTTCGCGGCGGCCATCAAGAGCGAGTTCTACTGGCTGGTGGTCCTGGCGTTGCTGGCTTCGGGCGTGGGCGTCTATTACTACCTGCGCGTCATTGTTTACATGTATATGCGCGAGGCACAAGCAGAAATGCCCTCCGTGGGCTTGCCCCTGCCAGCCCGGCTGACCATCCTGTTGATGGTGGCGGGAACCTTCTGGCTGGGGTTGTTTCCAGCCAGGGTTCTACACCTGGCGAGTGAGGCACAGTTCTTTTGAAAGAAGCGAAACAAAAACTGCAAGATCAGATTCGCGCTCTGGAGCGAGAATTGACCGAAGAGCTTCCGCTGGCCTTGCAGAAAGCTCTGGAGCTGGGAGATCTGCGCGAGAACGCCGAATATCAGACCGCCAAAGAGCGGCAGTCAATCGTCCAGGCGCAACTGGCGCAGCTGCGGCAACGCATGTCGGCATTGTCGATGATCAACCTCAAGAAGATTCCCACCGACAGGGTCTCCTACGGCTCCACCGTGGTAGTCATGGACGTCCATACTGGCGACGAAGCGACCTATCGCCTGGTGACCAGCGAAGAGTCGGATGTCAACAATGGATGGATTTCCACCAGTTCTCCGATCGGCCGGAGTCTGATGGGGCACCAAGAAGGGGACGAAGTGGAGATCCGCACCCCGCGCGGAGTCCGCACCGTCGAGATCCTCAAACTGACGACCTTCCACGCGGAAAGGGAGAGTGAGCCCCCCAGGGAGCCCTGAGGCGTCAGTCGTTCAAGAATCACCAGCGTCCCTGCCGGTGGTTTCCGAGGGCCGTGACACCGGCATCCCTGCCGGTGGTTCAAGCCATGCTGAAAGTTGTGAGGAGCGCCGAACGGGAAATCTCACCCTTCCGGTCAGATTCCTGCGGAAGCTCAGCCCAACTTACTGCAGCACTCGGGAACCGGCGAGCCAGTCTTCGCGCAGGAACTCGGTCACCAGGACATGGTTGCCGAAGACGTGCCGCACCCGGTAGCTGGCCCGCAGGGTGCCGTCGCGCGACTCGAGGACGATCAGCTCGTCGACCGCCACGCTCCCATTCGTGCGAACCCATAGACTGGTTTCATCCTGGGAGGCGTCCGTGAGGAGCGTGCCTCGAACCTGCAACTGCTGCGCGCCCGCTGTAGGCACCAATGTCAAAACGAGCATCAGCACTGCCCAAAAACAGATGTGCTTTTTCATGGCCCTGGAATTATAGACCCTACAGGCGACACGAAAACGGTGATCCGGATGACAAAGTAGATGTTAGGGCGTAGGGCGTGGGAAGCTTCTGCGGCCGAATCGGAACTTTTTCCACGGGCAGGCATCCATTGCCCCGTGAACGCGCCGGCGAAAGTCGATACAATGAGGACAATGCTGAAGAAGTGGAGGCTGCAGCACCCAAGCGCGCTCTTCTGGTCGACCTACGCCCTGTTGCTGGTCGTGGTGGCCGTGCTGGGAGGGCTGGGGGGCATGGTGCTCGGCTATTCGATCGACCTGCCCCAGGTGGAGGAACTGCAAAAGGTCCGCCCCAACGTCGTGTCCTACGTTTACTCGGCCGACGGCGAAGTTCTGGGGGAGTTCGCTCTCGAAAAGCGCATTCTGGTCACCTACGACCAGATCCCGGTTCAGCTCAGGCAGGCCATCCTCGCCGCTGAGGACGCCGATTTCTTCGAGCATTCCGGAATCGACTTCCGGCGCTTTTTCGTGACCATCGTGCGCAACATTCTGTACAACCAGCGCAAGGGCGCCTCCACCTTGACCATGCAGCTGTGCAAACTCCGGTTCACCAGCTCCGAGAAGCGCCTGGAGCGCAAGATCAAGGATATTCTGTTCGCGATCGAGACCGAGAAGAGCTTTTCCAAGGAACAGATTTTCACCCTCTACTTCAACCAGATCTACATGGGCCACGGCATTTACGGAGTTGCCGCCGCCGCCGACTTCTACTTCGACAAAACGCTGGATCAGTTGACTCTGGCCGAGTCCGCCCTGCTGGCCGGAGTGCTGAACGTGCCCGAGCGCTACTCGCCCATCCGCCATCCTGCGCGCGCCCTGCATCGCCGCGCCTACGCTTTGCGCCGCATGATGGAGGTGGGCTACATCTCGCAAGACGAGATGGAAGCCGCCCGGGAGGAGCCCATCCGCACCTCGGGCAAGACCGACAAGGAAATCGCCCCCTACTTCGTCGAGTGGGTGCGCCAGCACCTGGAGCGCAACTATCCCACGGAAAAGATCTGGAAGGGCGGCCTGAAGATCTACACGACCCTGGATTCCCGGATGCAGAAAGCCGCCAATCTGGCCATCCGCCGGGGACTCCAGGAATTCGACAAGAAGACCCGCCCCTGGCAGGGAAGCGACGAGAACGTCCTGGACAAGGGTGGCCAGCTGGAGGACTACTCACACCCCGACTGGCGGCAGATCTTTCGCACCGACCAGCTGGTCCACGGACTGGTCACCGAGGTCTCTCCGGACGAAGCGCTGGTCAAATTTGGAAGCTACACCGCACGGCTGGATGCGGCAGGCATCCAATGGACGCGCAAGAAGCGCGTCGACCGGGCTCTGAAGGTGGGTGACGTGGTGGTTTTCGACATCCAGGAGATCGACCATCAGAACAAGGTGATGAAGGTCGCTCTGGACCGCATCCCCGAGATCCAAGGCGCATTCATGGTCCTGGACAACCGCAGCGGCGCAATCCTGGCCATGGTGGGAGGCTTCGACTTTCAGTACAGCCAGTTCAACCGGGCCACCCAGGCGCTGCGCCAGCCCGGTTCGATCTTCAAGCCCTTCACGTACCTGGTGGCCCTCGAAGAAGGCAAGTCGCCGTTCGACCGCCTGCTCGACGCCCCCGTCAACTACGTGGATGAGCTGGGCCGCCCCTACGAGCCCAAGAACTCCGACAGCGAGTACAAAGGACTGATTCCGCTGCAGCAGGCCCTGGCCGAGTCGCGAAACGTCCCTACCCTGCGCTTGGCCAAGGCCTTGGGGATCGAAAAGATCATCGCCATGGCGCAGCGCTTCGGCATCCGGCGCCAGTTCCTGCCCGTGCTGCCGATCGCGCTGGGGGCCGGAGAGATCACCCTCGAGGAGATCAGCTCCGCGTTCAGTGTCCTGGGGAACAAGGGCGTACGCGCCAAGCCCTACTTCGTGCGCCGCGTCGAGGACTTCAACGGCTTCACTCTGGAAGAGCACCAGACCGAATTCGAACACGTCATTTCTCCGACCATTTGCAGCAAGATGCTCTATTTGCTCCGGCAGGTCGTGCAACGTGGCACTGCCGGCCGAGCTCGGGTGCTCAACCGGCCCCTCGTGGGAAAGACCGGCACCACCAACGAAGCCACCGACACCTGGTTCGTGGGCCTGACCCCGCAGATCACCGCCGGAGTCTGGGTGGGCTTCGATGAAAAGCGCTCCTTGGGAGAGGAGATCTACGGCGCCAACATGGCCCTGCCCATCTGGATCGACTTCATGAAGCAGGTCGACGACCTGGTGCCACGCGAGGAGTTCGAAGACATTTACATTCCCACGGCGCTGGACATGGTCCTGGACACCACCGTCGCCGAAGAGAAACTACGCGAGCTCGAGCCCATCTCGGTCGAAGACATCCCCGCCGTCACCGCGGAAGACCTTCCACCCGACGCCCCTCCCCAGGTGCGGCCGCCCACGCGGCGCCCTTGAAGCACAGAAGGAATCGAGCCTGAGGCCGGAGGGCCCAACCGACTCGAATGGCATCGGCTGGGCTCGCTCGGCGCGGCCCCGAATCAACTTGTACCTGGGTGTCGGATGCGAGCTAGAAACTGCGCTGTGTCACGAAGGCCGGGAGCCGCAGCAGGGTGTCCCGGTAGACGCCGTCGTTGAACCCCAGCAAAGACTCCTGGGCGGACTGGGCGTAGGAGGCGGCCAGTTGGCGAAGTTCCTCCAGTGCCCCGAGGTCCTCGACCAGCCGGATGATCTCGCTCTTGTTCTCGGGCGTGAAGCGCCGTTGGCGGACGACCTCCTCGACGAATTGCCGCTCGGCCGGATTGGCCCGTTCCAGGAGGTGGATGATGGGCAGGGTGATCTTGCCTTCCTCGAGGTCTTTCAGCACCGGCTTTCCCAGCACGGCTGCGCTGGACGTGTAGTCCAAGAGATCGTCAGTCAGTTGGAACGCCATGCCCAGGTTGTCGCCGTACCTGGCGAGTCGCTCTTCCACTTCTTCTCCCGATTTGGACACCACTGCTGACAGGCGGCCGCAACCTTCGAACAGCCGCGCCGTCTTGCGAGTGCAGATCTCCATGTGATCTGCCGGCAAGACGTCCAGTTTCCACTGCCGCTCCAGCTGAAGCAGCTCGCCCTCCACCATGTTGCGGGTGATCTCGATCAGGATGTCGAGAATTCGATAGCTCCGCAACTCCAGCGCCAGCTTGAAGGCGGTCATGTAGAGCCAATCGCCCATCAGCACCGTGATCTGATTTCCCCAGTGCGCATTGACCGACGCTCGCCCACGGCGCAGCTCGGCATTGTCGATGATGTCGTCGTGAACCAGTGTGGCCACGTGGATCAGCTCGACCACGCCGGCCAGACGAACGGCCGCCTCGCCTTCATAGCCGCACAATCGGGAGCAGAGAAGCAGGACGGCGGGCCGCAAACGCTTTCCGCCGCTCTGATGGAGGTATTGGTTGATGCGGTCGATCAAGGGCAGCGAAGAACTGGTGAGAGCGGTCAGTTCGGCCTCGACCCTCTCCAGATCGTCCTGGACCAGAGAGACGATATCCTCCGTGCGGAGAGAAAGATCCGTCGCCTTGCTGCTCATCAACTGGACTATATCAAGTTGGCTTCCCGAACCGCAATACGGTCACAGGTGCGGAGTCAGCGCGGCGACGAGGGTTACGACCCGATTCGCGCCGGGCATCCTCTGCAACGCCCCTACCCTCCCGGGCGCCCCCCGCTTCCGAAAAGTCTCTGAAAGTTTCGAGTGGACTGCTGGGCGATCGTCTCGAGGGTGGTACCCCTCACTTCCGCCAGTTTCTCGGCCACCTTCACCACGAACGCGGGTTCATTGGTTTTGCCGCGATGCGGAACGGGGGCGAGGTAAGGCGAGTCGGTTTCGATCAGGAAGCGGTCCTCGGGCACCCGGCGGGCCACCTCCCGCAGTGGTTCGGCCTTGGGAAAGGTGACAATACCGCCGAAGCCCAGATGAAAGCCCATTTCCAGACAGTGCTCCGCCACGGGCCAGTCGTACGTGAAGCAGTGCATGACCCCTCCTCGGTTGGGGCCCGAGGTGTAGTCTTCCTCCAGCAGCCGGCAGGTCTCTCGGGCCGCTTCGCGCGAGTGAATGATCACGGGCTTGGCGAGACGGCGGGCCAGGAGCAGTTGTCTGGCGAACGCCTCCTGCTGAACATCACGCGGGGCGTTCTCGTAAAAAAAATCCAGCCCGATCTCTCCGCAGGCCACGAACCGGGGATGCGGCGCGGACGCCTCGATCTGCCGCTCCAGCTCTGGAGTCAGGGCGCCGGCGTCGTGGGGATGCACTCCCGCCGCCACCCAAAGTCCCGGCTCTTCATCGGCCCGCCGCAGGGCGGCCTCGAGGGGATCTCCCTCCTGCCCCAGGCAGACGATCTGCAGAATCTCGGACACTCCCACCCCGCGAGCCCGCTCCAGAACCGCTCGCAGCTCCTGCGGGGCCGGGAAATCCAGGTGGGCGTGGGAATCGATCAAGCGCACATTCACTGGCAAATCCCTTTTGGGGAGGCTCAAAACGCTGAGGACTCTCTAGACCAGCTCCTCCAGCAGCAAGTCCGCCCTGCGCCCTCACGCCCCAAGCCCTCCAGACCTAAGTCAATCTCGTCCCGACTCTTACCGGTTCGGTGAAGGTCGCCAGGACCGGGCCTCCTTCGCCCGAAGCCGCCACGATCATGCCGTTGGACTCGAGGCCCATCAGGCGGGCCGGCTTCAGATTGGTGACCAGGACGACCAGGCGGCCCGGCAACTCGGCCGGGTCGTATGCGCCTGCGATTCCGGCCACCACTTGCCGTTTCTCCGATCCGATGTCGACGATCAGTCTGAGGAGCTTGTCCGACTTGGGGACGCGCTCGGCCTCGAGGACCTTCCCGACCCTCATTTCGACGCGCGCGAAATCGTCGATCGTGATCCGCTCCTCCGGTGCCGGCTGGTTGGATTGGCCGGACGACTGCGGTTGCGACTGGGGAGGCGCCTCGCCCGCTGTGCGGCGGAGGAACTCCTGCTTGTCCAGGCGAGGGTAGATGACCTCGATCGTTCCCAGCGGCGTCTCCGGCTCCAGGCCCCCCCAGTTGAGATCGCCCAGGGTTTGCTGCTCAGCAGTCCTATCGCTGCCCAATTGCCGCAGAATCGCGGTGACGCCATCCGGGACGATGGGGCTGAGCAGCACGCCGGCAATGCGCAAGGCCTCGGCCGAGTTGTAGAGGACGCTGGCCAGCCGCTCTCGCTTGGCCGGCTCCTTGGCCAGGTTCCAGGGCTCGTTGGCCACGATGTACTTGTTGCAGACCGAGATCAGCTCCCAGACGTTTTCGAGCGCTTTGTTCAACTGCAGCCTGTCGAAGCTGTCGCGATAGAGCTCTACGGTTTCCTTGGTGAAGCGAATCAGCTCCTCGTCGCGACTCTCCAGGCCGGCCGACTCCGGAATTCGACCCTCGAAGTAGTTGTCGATCATCGTGAGTGTTCGGTTGCACAAATTTCCCAGGTCATTGGCCAGATCGCTGTTGATCCTGCCGATCAGCCCTTCATAGGAGAAGTTTCCGTCCGCACCGAGCGGAATTTCCCGCAACAGGAAATAGCGGATGTAGTCATTGGGCAATGCCTCGCAGAGTGCTTCGGCGGTGATGAAATTGCCCACCGACTTGGACATCTTCTGACCCTCGATCGTCCACCACCCGTGCACCAGAAGCTGTCGCGGCGGCTCGAGTCCCGCCGCCATCAGGAAGGCGGGCCAGTAGACCGCGTGGAAACGCAAGATGTCTTTGCCCATCAGCTGCACTTCGGCCGGCCAGAGTTGCTCGAAGCGCTGGCTGCCCGCCTCGTCTCCAAAGCCGATCCCGGAAAGATATCCATTGAGGGCGTCGAACCAGACGTAGAAAATGTGGTCGGGGTCGTCGGGGATGGGGATCCCCCAACGAAACGAGGTTCGGCTGATGCTGAGGTCCTTCAGGCCCCCTTTGACGAAACTGATGACCTCGTTCATGCGGGTCTGGGGTACCACGAAGGTGGGATTGTCGCGGTAAAAGTTCAGGAGCTTTTCTTGAAACGCCGAGAGTTTGAAGAAGTAGCTCTGCTCGGTAATGAACTCGGTGGGACTCCCGCAATCGGGGCAGGCCGATCCCTCACCAGCGACGAAAAGCTCGCAGCGGACGCAATATTGGCCGCTGTACTCGCCCAGGTAGATGAAGCCGGCCTCCCGGATCCGCTCATAGATTGCTTTGACGGCCCGATGATGGCGCGGCTGGGTGGTGCGGATGAATTCGTCGTACCCGATGCCCAGCCTGAGCCAGATCTGCTGGAAGACCTCGGCGTTGCGATCCGTCAGGTTCTCTGCCGAGACGCCTCGCGCGGCGGCTGCCCTCTCGATCTTTTGCCCGTGCTCGTCGGTACCCGTCAGGTAGCAGACCGCATTCCCGCAGAGGCGGTGGTAGCGTGCGATGGCATCTCCGATGATGGTGGTGTAGGTATGTCCGACATGAGGTACGTCGTTGACGTAATACAGGGGGGTCGTGAGGTAGAAGGGCTTGCTCATGATTGCACGCTTCCGATTAATTCCAGAACTCTCTGACGCACCTGCTTGAGGGGAAGATTCCGTTTCATCGCGATTTCACGGAGGTCCTCGTACTCGGGCCACAGGTTGACGACCCGTCCAGCCAGCTTGCCGATCTTGACCCGAACGGGTCCCCATTCCGTCTCCAGCTGCGCGAATTCCCGCTCCAGCACGTAGCGCGTCCAGGGAGACCACCGCACACCCAGCGTGGTGGTCTGCCGAAACATGAGTTCAGCCAGGCGAGGGCGATCCTCGACCCGCGCAAGCACGGAGAGAAGCACCCCGGGACGGCTCTTCTTCATCTGCAGGGGCGTGTAGAACGCGTCGAGCGCACCTTCGGTCGAGAGCAACTCCAGCACGTGTCCCAGAAGCTCGCCATCCATGTTGTCGATCGAAGCCTCCAGGACGCACACTTCTTCCCGGGTGATCCCTTCCACCGCGGCGGTCTCGACTGTTTCACCCAGAGCCAGACGCAGCAGATTGGGGATTTCGGCCGGTTCTCGGTCGCCCGCCCCGAAGCCGAAGCGCTCCAGGCGCAGCGCCGCACCGGCCGGCTCGGCCAGGGCCGTCACGATGGCCGCTCCCGTGGGGGTCGTCAGTTCCAGATCCAGCGGGCCGGGACGGACCGCAAAACCGCGAACCAGCTCGGCGGTCGCCGGGGCCGGGACAGGCCATTGGCCGTGCGAGAAGGAAATCGTTCCCCCGCCCAGCGCCAGTGTCGAAGTGACGAACCGTTCGACTTGGAAGTAGCGGAACCCGACGCAGGCGCCCACGATGTCGATGATGGAATCCAAGCTTCCCACCTCGTGGAAGTGGACCTCGTCGAGGGGCGTGCCGTGGACCTTGGCTTCGGCAGCGCCCAGGCGCTCGAAGATCCGGCAAGCCGTCTGAACGACCCAAGCATCGAGCTCGCTCGACTGGATCAAGTCCCGAATCTCACGCAGGGAACGATGGTTCGGATGGTGCGTCTGCGAACTTGCCTCTCCTCCCCTGACTCGGGAGTGGGAATGAGGACCCGCCTCCGGATCCGTTTCTCCACTCACCACCTGGAAGTCGACCGCTCCCAGGCCCTGTCGCTGGACGCGGCGGGCCTGCAACTGGAAGGAGCCGATGGAGAGGCGCTCCAGCTGGTCCCGCAAGTGGTCCAAGGGCATGCCGAGGTCCAAGAGGGCCCCGACGATCATGTCGCCGCTGACGCCGTTGAAGGCATCGAAAAACAAGGCTCTCGGCATCGTCTGACTCCCCGCGGTCCGAGTTTCGAAACTGATGGAAACACACCCCCGAAGATCGGCCCTCCTCAGGATTGTACACGAACCGCCCACCCCCGACGGACCCGCCTCCCCGGGCGACTTTGCGTCAAAGGCAGCGGCTCGCGTATCATGAGTCGAAAGCTTGGCGTTCTGACTGCAAAGAAGCGGCGATCAGGTGGAGCTGCCTTTGTCCGGCGTTCCTCTGAGAGAGCGCCGGGCGCCCGAGGCGGCCGCGTGGGCGGGGCATCACGCGATGCGTTCCCGGCAGGCGTATCCGCGCCGAAAGCGGACGACGCAGGTCAGCTCAAATGATGCGGGACCGAGGTGCAGGCTCGGCGCTCGGAGAGCAGAGGGGACAGCCTTGAACAACCCCTGACGGGACCAGGCATGCTGAACGCAATATTCTCGATCACAATTGCGCTCTCCGGGCTCTCCGGAGTGGAGCGGACGGTTCCGTTCGAGCAGCTGCTCACGCAAGCCGAGCTGCGAATTTATCAAACCAAGCCCGACTATCGATCTCGGATGGACCTGATTCGGCGCGTGCTCGAGCGCCAGGGCGCGGAGGTGAGACGGCGCGTCCGCAACACCCGGTACCAGGAGGCCGTCGCGGCGCTCGGGGCCATCGAGATCGTGTCGTGGCATGCCCAGGAGCTGACCGCGGCCAGCGCGCAACCTCGAGACTTCCGCTCCAGGAAGGTGAGAAGGTTGGAGATTCAGCTGCGCAAGCTGATCGAAATGCTGCAGGACCTGATGTCCGCTCCCCCATTCGAGTACCGAACCTCTTTCGAGCGGGCGACCGAAGCCCTGGACCAGCTTCGCGGAAAGCTCCTGGAAGGGTATTTCAAAGAAGAGCTGGCCCGAGATGCGCCGCTGGCCCTCGCCGAACACGCCTGGGGCTGGGCAACTGCTTCGACGGCCGTCCGGCAACGGGGCCTGCGTTCCACGGTGCACGGCGACCAGTTCACCGACCAGGAGCTCGAAGCCATTCGAGACGCGCAGGACCTCAAACCTCGAGTCAAGGTCTTCCTGGAAATCGCCGAGGCGCGACTCGATGAGCTCTCCCGGCGGCTCAGCCAGCGCCCCTGGACGCGAGAAGAGCCCAATCCTCTGGAGTTTTTCACCTACGCGCAACTGGCCCGCGCGTACCATCGCTCCCTGGAGTCGATGATGATCAACATCGACGAGAAAGCGCGCTTCGGCACCGCAAAAGACAAAGACATTCGCAAGTCTCTGCAGCTGGTCAACAAGAAGATGCAGGACTTGATTCCCCAGCTGGAACCGATTCGGAAGCTCGCGGTGGAAACTGAAGACGAAGATCTGTTCGTGGAGGTCCGCCGCGCCATCAGGGTTTCCAAACAGGCCCTGCAAGGGTCGCAACTCGGTCTGGGAGCGCCTTCTCAGTAGCTGGGAGAACCATATGCCCAAAATCGTCGCCATTGGCACCGCGGTGCCGCCCCACGCCGCCTCGCAGTTCCGAATTCAAGAACACGCGGCTCGGCATTTCGCCAACGGGCGCCGGGACGTGGCACGGCTCCTCAAAGTTTTCGAGAACGTGCGGATCAAGCAGCGATACTTCTGCGTTCCGCAGGACTGGTTCGACCGGCAGCATTCTTTCCAGGAACGCAACGATACCTATGTCCAATGGGCCGAAAGACTGAGCACCAGAGCGATCGCGCAATGCCTGGACCGAGCGGGCATCGAAGCTTCCCAGATCGGGCACCTGGTATTCGTGTCGACCAGCGGTGTCGCCACACCCAGTATCGATGCTCGCCTCGTCAATCGCTTCGGATTTTCACCCCACGTGCGCCGTACCCCCATTTTCGGCCTGGGCTGTGCGGGCGGGGCCGCGGGCGTGGGCCGGGCCGCCGACCTGGCCAAGGCCGCCTCCCGCCAACGGATCCTGATGGTGGCAGTGGAGACTTCCTCCCTGACCTTCCAGCCCGATGACTTCAGCAAGTCCAACCTGGTGGCCTCCGCACTCTTCGCCGACGGCGCCGCCGCGGTGCTCATCAGCGGAGACGAGACGGAAGACGCCGGCGTCGAGCTGGTGGACAGCCTCACCACGATCTGGCCGAAGACCCTGCAGGTGATGGGGTGGGAATTCACGCAAACCGGCCTCAAAGTCGTCTTCTCCAAGAGCATCCCCCATCTGTTGGCGCGGCACATTCGGGAAAACATCCTGCAACTGCTCGAGCCCCGGGGGCTGGACCTAGAGCATCTCAAACACTTCGCGATTCACCCGGGTGGCGCCAAGGTCCTGGAGTCCTTCCAGGCCTCGCTCCAGTTGGAAAACGGCTCGCTGGATCACTCCCGGTTCATCCTCGAGAACTTCGGCAACATGTCCAGTCCCACCATGCTCTTCGTGCTGGAACGGATTCTCGCCGCGGGGGGTGCACAGAGGGGAGAATACGGCTTGGGCGCGGCGTTTGGACCGGGTTTCAGCTCCGAACTGCTGTTGCTGCGGTGGAACTAGCCCGTCTTTCTGGCGAGAGCTCACCAGCGGCGCCCGGGAAGTGGGGACACCGAAGCTCGAAAGTCAGGGCTCTGGAACCCGATGGGTCAGGTTCCCTTCCGCATCGAGGAAGCTCAGACTACCGCTACCTTTGAGGTAAAGGATCGCCCCTCCCTTCGACTGGGGGCCGTGAAGTGCGAATCCCCCGCCCCCGTGTGCGAACTGCGCCGCCCCGACGCGGATCTGGCCGTCTGCATCCCGCAGGAAGAGCGCCGACTGGTCGGGATCGTGAACCACCGAAACCCTGGTCCTTCCGGATTCGTCGAGCAGATGCAGCCCGGCGCCTTCGGCGTTGACCTGCAGGCGCGCCCGGACGCTGCCTTCCTCATCCACCAATTCGAAGCCTCCAGCTCGCGCGATGGGGGCATTCTGCCGGAAAGAGAAGGCGGCCATGGAGCCGCCCACCAGCGACAGGAGCAGGGCCCCGGTCAGATATCGGTTGTACCGCTCCAGGCGCACCATCCGCGACTCCAGTATTCTCGGATCCAGTTGGTTGGTCATGAAACGTCCTCCTCCGTCGAGCGAGCGGCGCAAAGACCCGCCCTACGCCCTACGCCCCCCCTTCGCCTTGCCAGCTCGTCCCGAACCCAACTGATCCCGGCTGCGGCGATCACGCCTGTGGAGAAGACCGATGGAAGGTTGGAGGGTTCGATTCCGCCCACGGCGACCACCGGGATGAACAGCACTCGAGCCGCCTCGCGCAACCCGGAGAGGCCCAGTGGAGGGGTGTGGGATTGTTTCGAGAGCGGCTCGAAGACCGGGCCGAGCATTACGTAATCGGCTCCTTCGGTTTCAGCCCGTAAGGCCTCCGAGATGGAATGGACGGACTTTCCCAGCAGGAAGTCCTGCTCCCTTCCTCGAACCTGGCGGAGCCGGATCGCTTCCGACAGGTCCTGCGCCGAGGTGAGGTGGCAGCCATCAGCCCCCTGGCTCGAGGCCAGCTCCAGCTCAGAGTTGACGAGAAGGACCTTGCCGGTACGCCGGGCCAGCTGCACCCCTCTTCGGACCATGGGGAGCAACTGCTTCGAATCCAGATCCTTTTCCCGCAGCTGGACCACCGGGGCCGAACCGTCGAAGAGAAGGTCCAGGTATTCGAGCGGTGCCAGTTCGGGGAAGGCTCGCCGGTCGGAAATCCCGTAGAGAAAGGGGAAAACCAGGTCACGCTTTTCTAAAATACTGCTGAAACTGGCCAAGCTCCCAAACCCCCAGGAAGAGGTTGGCGATGCCCAGACCGGAGACGGCACCGCGCACGAAGTCGTTCAAGACGAAGGTTCGAAGCACCGGGTAGTGGGTCAGCAGTGAATTCTGCTCCCAGAGCGCCATCCAGGGATAGAAAATCAAGAAAATTCCTACTTCGAAGCAATAGAAGACGTACAGAAGAAAGAACGTCTTGCCGAGCATTCATGCCCCCAATTGCTTCAGTCGCTTTTCAACGTCTCGATAGGTCTTGTCGTGGGTGGCGATTTCCTGGAAGACCCGTTTGGCTTCTTCGGACTCGCCGTTGCGCTCCAGAGCCAGGGCCAGATCGTACTGCAGGGCTTTCGACTCGAATTCCTTCAGATCGGGCAGCGCCAGGCCTTTGCGCGCCCACTCGATGACCTCGTCCAGGCGGCCCAGCAGTAGAAACGAGCTGGCCAGCACGCTGCAACAGAGGATCTTCTGGGGATTTTGGGCCGAGCTCTCGATCATCTCGAACGCCTTGCTGAACTCGCCCACCGCATCTTCCAAGAGTCCCATCTCCTTGTAGGCCAGACCGAGGTCGTAGTGAACCTGAAAGGTCTTGGGCGTGGCACCCGCCGCGATGTCGTATCGCAACACCGGAGCGGCCTCCTCCTGGCGCTCATCGTCGCTCCCCACGAACAGGCCGTCCAGCGCCGACTCGATCTCATGCTCGAAGTCCACTGAAGCGGACGGCGTCTCCTCGACCGCCAGTTCGGCGGCCAGCTCGGCTGCTTCCTCGGCAGCCTCTTCGTAAAGGGGGGGAGCCTCGACTTCCTCCGCTGCGGGGGCCGGGATTGGGACGCGAGCTTTGCGTGCCCGGTTGAGCACCCGCTCATCTGATGGAAACTGCTGAAGCAAGCGCTGGAGCAGGGCGATGGCGTCGTCCCGAAATCCCTGTTTCAGATAAAAATCCACCTCTTCCAGAGCTTCGTCCAGAGATGACACGTCCTCGGCCGGCAGCTCCAGGCTCGGGGCGGGCGCTGGGGCGGGCAATTCGGGTTCTTCAGGGGGGGTTACGGGCTCGCTCACGGTCTCAACTGGTGACTCGTCCAGCTGGAAACCACTTTCGGAATCGAACTCGTCCGACATTGCCTCGAGATCGAAAAGGCCGGAGCCCTCACCGGCGGCACTGGCCGCCTCCAAATCCCATTCGGAGCTCTCCGACTTCTCGAAGGGGAAGTCGACCTCCTCGGCCTCTTCGGGTGCGGCGAACATATCGGGGAGTCCGGTTTCGAGGCCGGCGACTTGCTCCGGTTCGGAACCAGCTTCCGCTGGTTGCTCGACCTTCGTCCCGCCTCCCGCTGGAGCTTCCTGGGGCTCCAGCTGGCCCACCCGGATCAGGGCTTCGGTGACCCGCTGATCGTGAAAGCCCTTTTCCTGCAGGATTCGGTATTGAGCTCCCGCCTCCTCCTGCTGGTCGAGCTTCTCGAGCACCAACCCGAGGTAGAAGCGGTAGGGAAAGTCTTCTCCGGTCGCCTCGATTTCCCCCTCCAGCATGGAGCGCGCTTCCTGCAACTGTTCGCCCGACTCGGCGACTTCCACCAGCAGGTCCAGGAAGCGGCGATTGGAGCTGTCCAGGGGAACCACTTCCATCAGGGTCTGCCAGGCCTCTCCGGAATCGCCGCGCTGCTGAAACTTCGTGACTGCCTCGGTGAAGAATCGTACGGCCGCTTCGCCTTTGTCGGAGCGAAGTGCCAGGCGAGCGCGATTGCGCCAAGCTTCGGCATCGGCGGGAAGCACATCGGTCAGGCGTTCGGCGAACTCGAGGGCCTGAGAATAATCCTCGGCCTTTTCCCTGGCTTCGATGATGAGGCGGAGATGGGTGGCCGAATCGTATCTCAGCCCGAGTTTCTCGTAGAGTCCCGCCAGCCTTTCTCGCGACCGCAAATCGTCGGGGTCGACCAGCAGGAGCTTCTTGAGCATGGCCGTAGCCTTGACGTGGTAGTCCTCCGTCAGGTACAGCTCGACCACCTTGCGGTAGTAGCCCAACGCCTCCTCGGTCCGGCCCTGGCGCACCAGGAGGTCCCCCACCGTATTCAACAGCATGGGCTCGTCGGGGTCCTGCTTGATCAGCTTTTCGTATTCGCCCACCGCCTGGGCGAACTTCCCCGCGATGACGTATTTTTCAGCGGTGCGGAGTACTTTGCTCTTGTTCAACATCCAGAAACACTTGCCATTCTAAGAGAAGCCGGCCTCCAGTTCCAGCGTTAAGGCGGAGCGAATGTCGAGGCGCGGTTGGCCCCAACTTGGCTCTTTTCGCGCCCACCCGAGGAGAGGATCAGCGGATTTCCTTGATTCTGGCTGCTTTGCCCTTGCGCTGGCGCAGATAGTAAAGCTTGGCGCGTCGGACGCGTCCCTTCTTGATCCGCTCGATGCTCTCGATCAACGGTGAATAGAGAGGGAAAATGCGCTCGACACCGTAACCGAACGAGACCTTGCGGACTGTGAAAGTGGAACGCAGGCCGCGCTTTCGGATGGCGATCACTACGCCTTCGAAAGCCTGGATCCTGAACTTGCCTCCCTCCTGGATTTTGACGTTGACCCGCACCGTGTCCCCCGGCGTGAACTCCGGGATCTCCCGCTCCGTATATTGTTGTTCCAACTCTTCGATCTGATTCATGATTCACCTCGAGTTCGAGTTTTCGAACCTCCGTTCCGGTTCGGCCGTTCCGCTCTGGTCACTCATCAAGTCGGGCCGCCGCACTCGAGTCCGGCGCAAAGCGGCTTCCTGTCTCCACTGGCGAATTCGGTCGTGGTCTCCCGAGAGCAGGACTTCGGGAACGGCCCAGTCTCGAAACTCCGCCGGACGCGTGTACTGCGGATAGTCCAGGAGCCCGTGCATGAACGAATCCTCCAGCACCGAGCTGGGGTTGCCGACGACGCCCGGGAGCAGCCGGGCCACGGCATCCACGACGATCATGGCGGCGAACTCTCCGCCCGAGAGAACGAAGTCTCCCACAGAGATCTCCTCGTCGGCCAGGTGATCGGCGACTCGCTGATCCACGCCTTCGTATCGCCCACAGATCAGCAGCAGGTGATCGAGGCCCGCCAGACGCTGAGCCGCCTGCTGATCGAAGCGGCCCCCTTGGGGGGACAGGAGAACCACCCAGGGATGCGCCCCCTGCTTCCTGCACTGCTCGACGGCCCGGAAAATCGGCTCCGGCTTCATGACCATGCCCTCTCCGCCACCGAAAGGGCGGTCGTCCACGGTCCGGTGCCGGTCGGTGGTGAAGTCCCGCAGATCCAAGCTTCGAATCTCCATGCACTTCCGGCGCACTCCCTGTCCCACGACTCCCACCTGGAACACTGGTTCGAAGATCTGGGGAAAGATCGTGAGTATGTCGATTCGCATCATTGGCAACCAGCCCTCTCGAACGGTTCAGAACCCGGGCTGCGGCTACTTTCTTTTCCCTTTCGGCGCCCGCCCGGGCCGATTCAGATCGAGCAGGCCCTGGGGCAGGCGTGTCTCAATGATCCCGGAAGAGAGGTCCACGCGCCGGATGAATTGCCGGACCAGCGGCACGATCACTTCACCCCCTCCCGGAGCCTCCAGGATCAGATGGCCTTCCAGGGCCCCCGTCTCCAGGACTTGCCGGACGGTGCCCACGAACTCTCCTGAATCCAGGACCCGACAACCAATCAGCTGATCGTGGAAGAAGGTGTCCTGGGGAGGTTGGAACCGCTCTTCTTCAGGTACCTGCACGAGTCCCCCCACCAGGTGCTTTGCGTGGTGGGGTCGATCGAGGCCTTCGAATTTGAGAATCACCCGGCCCCGGTGAAACCAATGTGCCTCCAACTCCAACTGGAAAGCGCCTTCAGCCGTTTCGACCCGCACTTGCCGGGTCGAGGCGAAGCGTTCGGGGAAATCGGTCAGCAGTTCAGCCGCCAGCTCTCCGCGAATTCCCCGAGTCTTGACGATTCGGGCAATGCTGACGAACCCGGCCAAGCTACTCTAGGATCTCCAGGACGAAGCGCTTTCTCAGCTTCATGCCGGCGGCACCCAGAAGTGTGCGAATCGCCCGCGCCGTTCGCCCCTGTTTCCCGATCACCTTGCCCAGATCCGTCTGGGCGACTCGCAGTTCCAGTACTGTTGTCTGCTCTCCTTCCACCTCTTTAACAACGACTTCTTCGGGGTTGTCGACCAAAGCCTTGGCTATCAATTCGATTAGCTGTTTCATACGGCGCCTCCCTGAATAATCTCAGCTGACCTAGCACAGCGGCTTGCAATGTGCAGTCTCACCCCACCGATCCAGCTTTCACAAGAAGGCGCGAGAAGCCCGGAGCATCCCCGAGCAGTCCTGTCACCACACTGCCCTCCCACCCGGAATCGGCTGGGCCGGCAGGAGCGACTAGGCCTCTGGCCCTGGCTGTTCCTGGGCTTGCTGCTCAGGCTCGGCCTGAGTCTCGGGAGGAGCCTCCGTCCGCACCCTTCTGATCAACGCCCGCACGGTTTCAGAAGGGCGCGCCCCACGGCCCAGCCAGTAATCCACTCTGTCCAATTTCAGATTCAGTCGGACCGGCTGCAGCGCGGGGTTGTAATAGCCCACCACTTCGACGAATCGGCCGTCGCGCGGACTCGATTTCTCCGACACGACGACTCGATAATGGGGATCCTTCTTGGCCCCATGGCGACTCAAGCGAATTCTGAGCAAGATTCCTCCTCGAAAAGCTAACCCCGCATTGTAGCAAACATTACTTCAGACGGGGAAATTGAAATCGGGCAACTTTTTGCCCAAAAAGCCCTTACTCATCCGTTTCATCATCTTTCGGGCCTGCATGTACTGCTTGAGCAGGCGGTTGACCTCCGACACGGGCCGACCGCTTCCCCGCGCGATCCGCTTTCTCCGCGACCCGTCGATGATCCTGTAATTGTAGCGTTCCCGGGGGGTCATCGAGCTGATGATGGCTTCCAGATGCCCCACGGCCTTCTCGTCCACGTTCAGTCCGTCCAGCCCTTTCAGGGGCCCGGCCCGCGGCAGCATTTCCAAGACCTTCTCCAGGGGCCCCAGGCGGCGCAGTTGCCGGAGCTGGTCCAGGAAGTCGTCCAGGGTGAACTCGTTCTTGCGGATCTTGCGCAGCATCCGCTCGGCGTTTTCCTGGTCCACCACCGACTCGGCTTTCTCGATCAGGCCGAGAATGTCGCCCATGCCCAAGATGCGCCCCGCCATGCGTTCGGGATGAAAGACCTCCAGGGCATCGTATTTCTCCCCCAGGCCGGCGAACTTGATGGGCTTGCCGGTGACGCTCTTGATCGAGAGGGCAGCCCCGCCCCGGGCGTCTCCATCCAACTTGGTCAGGAGGACCCCCGTCAGATCCAACTGCTGGTCGAACTGCCCGGCGGAACGCACGGCGTCCTGCCCGGTCATCGCATCGGCCACCAGCAGGATTTCCTGGGGCTCGAGCAGCTCCACCAGCTGTTTCAGCTCCTCCATCAGCTGCTCGTCGATATGGAGCCGGCCAGCAGTGTCCACCAGCAGGACGTCGTAGCCCATGTTGCGGCACTGTCCCAGCGACAGACGCGCCCGCTCGACCGCGCCCCCCTCCGAGCTGTCCTCGAAAACCGGCAGCTGCAGTTCGCGCCCGATCACGGCCAGCTGTTGAATTGCGGCCGGGCGGTAGACGTCGGTCGAAACCATGAGCGGCCGCCGGCCCTGTTTTCGCAGCCAGAGCGCGAGCTTGCCGGTGCTGGTGGTCTTGCCGCTACCCTGCAGTCCCACCATCAGGACGACCGTGGGCGGCGTCTTGGCGAAACGGAGACCTGCCGCTTCTCCTCCCAGCAGTTCGACCAACTCGTCGCGAACGATTTTCACGACCTGCTGCCCTGGCGTGAGACTGCGCAGCACCTCCTGGCCCAGGGCCTGGTCCCGGATCCGGGCGATGAACTGTTTGGCCACCTTGAAGTGCACGTCGGCTTCCAGCAGCGCCAGCCGAATCTCCCGCATGGACTGGTCCAGGTGTTTTTCCGACACCCGTCCCTCCCCGCGAAGGTCCTTCAGAACGTCCTGTAACCGAGCCGACAGTCTATCCAGCATAGGCTTACGAAACCAAAACTCTAAATTGTAGCTTCCCGGCGACCCAACTGTCAAAAAAGCTCCAGGCCTCCCGCCCTCGGGCAAACCCTCACCACCCTTGTTTGCCGCTCACGCTTATGCCCTGCAGCCCCGATCGCTACAATACGGCCATGCGCGACGTGTTGATTGGGACGGCAGGGCACATCGACCACGGTAAGACCACTCTCCTGAAGGCCCTCACCGGCATCGACGCCGACAGGCTAGCCGAGGAAAAACGCCGCGGCATCACGATCGACCTGGGTTTCGCCCACCTTGAACTGGAAGGGGTCCGGCTCGGCTTCATCGACGTACCCGGCCATGAACGCTTCGTCAAGAACATGCTGGCGGGCATCGGCGGGATTCGTCTGGTCCTGCTGGTAGTGGCGGCCGACGAATCGGTCATGCCCCAGACCCGGGAACATTTCGAGATCTGCAGGCTCCTGGGAATCGAACGCGGAGCGATCGTCTTGACCAAGGCCGACCTGGTGGACGAAGAGCTGCTGGAGCTGGTCGAGGAAGAAGTGCGAGACATGGCGCGGGGCAGCTTCCTTGAATCCGCCCCGTCGGTGGCCGTCGACAGCCTCTCCGGACGCGGGATGGACGAACTGCGGGAGGTCCTGCTGGCTCAGATCCGGCAACTGCCGCAGCCGGATCCGGCCAGCCAGGCGAGACTCAGTTTCCGGCTCCCCATCGACCGGGTGTTCAGCCTTCGCGGCTTTGGAACCGTAGTGACCGGAACCGCCACCGCTGGGGAGCTGGCCGCTGACAGCACCGTGCAGATCTACCCCTCCAGCCTGATCGCCAAGGTTCGCAGCATCCAGGTGTTCGAGCAGAGCCAGCAACAGGCCCGGGCGGGCCAGCGAACCGCCCTCAACCTCACGGGAGTGGACAAATCCGAACTGGCGCGGGGCATGGTGGTGTCGCATCCCGGCGCGCTCCAACCCACCTCGCTGCTGGACGTGCGTCTGCACTTGCTGGCCGATGCGCCAGCCCCCCTCGAAAATCGAAGCCCCGTGCGTTTTCATCAGGGCTCGAGCGAGATCGTGGGGCGGGCCGCACTGCTCGAGGGGGAGTCGCTCGAGCCAGGACAGACCTGCCTCGTCCAACTCAGGCTGCAACGGCCGACCGTCTGCTGTGCCGGAGACCATTTCATCATCCGCCGCTACTCACCCATGCGCACGATCGGCGGTGGGGTGATTCTGGACAGCATGCCCGCCAAGCACACGCGAAAGGAACTGAAGAAGGCGCTGCCGGCACTGCGCGCCCTGGCGCGGCGAACCGAGAGCGCCGGCTCCGAGCCTCCCGACAAGGCGTTCTTGTCGTATTTCGTCCAAAGCTCCGGCCCGGGCGGCACCCCGTTGCCCCGCCTGGCTGCCCGCAGTGGCCTGACCCAGCCGGCCCTCCAGGAGCTGCTACCCGAGCTGCCGGAAGTTGAGTCGATAGAGGGCGAACCCCGGCTGGCGATCTCCCACCCGGCACTGGCGGAGATCCAAGAGCGCCTGACCGCTGAGCTGGACCGATATCACCTCCAGAATCCGCTTGCACCGGGGATCCCTCAACCGGAGCTCAAGAGCCGCTGTCTCCCGCAGGCACCCGACTCGCTCTTCGAAGCAGTCCTGCTGCGGCTCCAGCAGCAGCAGCTGGCGGAAGTGACGGCCGGCACCGTTCGCAGCTACGGCCGTCGAGTAGAATTGAGCGAGCAACAAACGAAGCTGAAGGATTCGATATTGGCGTGTTTCAAGGACGAACAGCTGCAATCGCCATCCCTGACCGAGCTGATCAGAGACCTGCCCGGCTTGGAGGTCGAGATCCGCAACCTGTACTACTTTTTGCTGCAACAGGAACAGCTGGTGCGGGTTTCCCGAGACCTGGTGATGTCGCGGCGCCAATTGGAATGGCTGGTGGAAAGGGTGCAGGACCGATTCCGGCAGGGCCAGGCCTTCGAAGTGGCCGAATTCAAAGAACTGTTCGGAATCACCCGCAAGTACGCCATCCCACTGCTGGAATATCTGGACCGGCAGCGAATCACTCGGCGTTCCGGTGACAAGAGGATTCTGCTATGAGTCGAAAGGACTTCCGCAGCAAGACCAGCCCCCTATCACCCCCTCGACGGACCATCTTCACCTTGGTTCTCTCGAGCGTGTTCGCCCTGGGGCTCGCCCAGGACTCGGAACAGCTCTTCCGGTTCGCCGATCAGATCTTCACCGAG
>JBFKLX010000027.1:0-35060 GCA_041630155.1 Acidobacteriota bacterium | reverse complement strand
GGACTCTACCAACGAGTCTGTTCCCCAGTCGTCAGCCAGGTAGTGACCTGCCGGTTCGAACCGACCTGCTCCCATTACGCCGTTGAGGTGCTCCAACGGAGCGGGTTCTGGGCAGGCAATCTGAGGATCACGCTCCGTCTGCTGCACTGTTCCCCGTTCGGCATCGCCTTCGACTGGGTGGCGGGATGGGCCGGTTCGACTTGATCCCCACCGTGGCAGGCAGCTCCCAAAGGCTGCCGCGGGGTCACGTCGCAATACGTTCTCGTCCCGGCGTGGACCAGCGCTTCATCCCGGGCAGGGCCAGGCCGAACAGGTCCAGAGCACGCCCCACGGAATGGTCGACGACCTCCAGCAAATCACCGGGAATCTGGTAAAAGGCCGGAATTGGAGGGGCTACTATGGCTCCCATCTCGGTCACCTCGACCATTCGGCGCAGGTGGCCCAGATGCAGTGGAGACTCTCGAATCATCAAGACCAGGGGCCGGCGCTCCTTGAGCGTCACGTCGGCCGCCCGGGTCAGCAGGTCTTTGGTGATCCCCGCGGCAATGCAGCTCAAGGTGTTCACGGAACAGGGCGCCACGATCATGCCGAGGGTTGGCACGGAGCCGCTGGAAATCGCCGCCGCCATGTTGGAAGTTTTGTGGTAGACGTCGGCCAGCCGGCAGACCCGCGGGAAGCTGTAGTCGGTTTCCAGAGCAATCGTGGAGCGGGCGGCCTGGGTGAGCACGAGGTGGGTCTCGACTTCGGGAACCTCCCGCAGCAGCTCCAGGATCCGAATGCCGTAAATCGCCGCCGAAGCACCCGTGATCCCCACGATCAGGCGTTTCGTTTCAGCGCCATCAGACATGCTCATTCCCCCTCAATTCTCGGAGCGCAGCACGCACCGGGGCGGCATCCCCGCCCGCGATCTTGAGCGGCAAGGCGGCCAACTCGTAGCGGCCGTCGGGCGTGCCTGCCAGGTGCAGATTTTCCAGGACCATCACACCGTTCGCCTCCAAGGCCTTGTGGGCCGGAAGGTCCTTGCTGTCCAGGGGATCCACCGAGGGCGCGTCGATTCCCAAGAGCCGAACTCCGGCCAAGCCGATATGGTGAGCCGCCTCCGGGGTGAGCCAGCGGATTACGCTGGGGAAGCGGTCCGGGTCGAAATCCGGATGGGCGCGCAGCAACAGCCTCGCGGGGCCACTGGACAAGGCTGCTTCCAGTTTCGGCGGCGTGATGGCGCCTTGCCCTGGAACGGTCACCAGCAGAGCCGGACCCCAGTAGCGCTCCAGGCCGACTCGATCGATACTGCACCCGCCGGGGCGGAAATGGGAGGGAGCGTCGGCATGCGCGCCCGTGTGCAAGCTGAGCCGCATCTCCGACAATTCCACCGCGTCGCCGCGAGACAGCCGCAGCGACACCTGGCGGGAGAACCGCGCGTCTCCGGGCCAGACCGCTATGCCGTCGTGCAGCAGGGGAGAAATATCGTAGACCTTCAACCTCGCTCCTCGCGGACGATTTCGAACATCTGAGCCATGGCGTCTTCGACTTCCTGCAGCGTGTTGTAAAAGTGAGGCGCCACACGAATCCCGGCAGTCGGGCGGTAGTCCACCATGATGTTGCGCTCCAGCATCTGCCGGCTCACCTCGCGCGCGTGGGGCGGATAGACGCTGACCGTGCCGCCCCGCCGGTTTGGGTCTCGCGGCGTGTTGACGGGAAAGCCGTATTCGTCCGCCAGCTCGATGATGCGCTCAGTGAGCCGGACGGACTTGCCGCGGATCGGCTCCACTCCCACCTGAGCGATGATTTGGTAGCCGGAACGGGCCGCGTAGAGAGCCGGGACGTTGGGCGTGCCGTTGAGAAAGCGGAACGCCGAGCTCGTGTATTCCAGGCGCGGCTCGAAGTCGAACGGCCGCTCGTGTGCCATCCAGCCGGTGAGGCGTGGCTCCAACTGCTCGCGCAGATCGGGGCGCACCCAGAGGTATGCCACCCCGGGGCCCCCGCAAAGCCACTTGACCGATCCCCCGATCACGAAGTCCGCCCCCAGTTGATGGACGTCGAAGGGCACCGCCCCGCAGGACTGATAGGTGTCCAGCACGACGAGAGCACCCACCTCGTGAGCCCGCCGCACGATGGCCTCGGCGTCCTGCAGGAAAGCACTCTTGAAAATTACGTGGGAAATCGGGACGACCAAGGTCCGCTCGTCGATCGCTTCCAGCATGTCCTCCAGCGGGACGTGGATGCCGTCGGGGCTAGGGACTACCTGGATGTCCAAGTTTTCCTGGGCCTGGTAGAAGTAGCGGATGGAGGGGAAGTTGAGCTCGGAGTAGACGACTCGGTTGCGCTCCGGGGTCGGTCGCAGGGCCGAAAAGACGATGGCTTCGGCGATGGTGACGTTCTGATGGAGCGAGATCTCCCCCGGACCGGCGCCGATGATCGGTCCCAGAATGTCGCCCACTGCGACTGCCATCTCCCACCAGCCCTCTTCCCAGGCCTTCACCCCTCGATTGGCCCAGGTGTCGGCGAACTCCCGCATGTCTTCGTAGACCCGGCGGGGCATGGCGCCCAGCGAGTTGCTGATCAGATAGTTGCTGCTCGCCAGGATCGGAAACTCGTCACGCCACTCCAGCAGGGAATCGATCTGCTCCACAGTTTCGTCGGTCTGAGTCATGAGTCTCTCCTAACGGGCTGCTGCCCGTGCGGGGTGGAAGTCTTCGCAAGCAAGGGCAGTATATCAGAGCGCTCGCTGCAGCTCTCGATGCCACCGGGCAGAGCGGCTGCCTCTTCCGAGTCCCGGCATTCCATACCCGCGGCAGCTCGAATTCCGAGTTCTGGTGACAGAGGCCGCCCCGGCGAGACAAGGCGGGATCGGACCCCAGCCTGCGAGGTGGACAGCCGAAACGGGCTTTGACTCTCCAGAGCCGTTGCCGTATACCCGTGGACGGGAGGTGCCCTTTGAAGCTTGGGTTGATCGGTTCAGGGTTCATTTCACGTTTCCACACTCTGGCCCTGCAACAGGTGAAGGGCTGGGAGCTGGCCGGCTTGCTGGACCGTCGCGGCAGCCCCGAACTGGCCGCCCTGGCTCGCCGGCTGGGGGTGGGCGAACCCTCGATCTATCCCTCGGTTGGCCAGATGGCTCAGGCAGTCGATGTGCTGGCGATCTTCTCGCCCAACTACACACGGGTCGAAACCCTGGAGGAGATCGTGGCAGCAGCGGCGGCCGGCGCCGAGTTGAAGGGACTCATCTGCGAGAAGCCGTTGGGTCGGAACCTGCCCGAAGCGCGCCGCCTGACCGAACTGGCCGGGCAGCTCGGGGTGCCGACCGCGTACTTCGAAAACCAGATTTTCATGAGGTCGGTCCGGGTCCAGCGCGAGCAACTGGCACGCCTAGAGCAGGAAATGGGCCCGCTCTTGCTGGCGCGTTCCTCCGAAGAGCACGCCGGCCCGCACGAGGGCTGGTTTTGGGATCCAACCCGCCAGGGTGGGGGCGTACTGTGCGATATGGGCTGTCATGCGCTGGCCGTGGGGTGGCATTTGCTGACCCCCTCGGGTCAGCCGCAGACGTTCTTGCAGCCGGAGTCCATCTCGGCCCAGGTGGGTTTGCTGAAATGGGGGCTTCCCCGCTGGCGCAAGAAGCTGCTGGAGCGGACGGGAGTCGATTACTCGCGGACCCCGGCGGAAGATTTCACCACGGGAGTCGTGACCTTTCGCAACCCCGAAACGGGTCAGCGCGTCAAAGCCCAGTTCACCAGCTCGTGGATGTTCGACAAGCAGGGTCTGCGACTCTTCATGGAGGGACTGGGACCCGGCTACGCGTTTGAAATCAACTCCTTGCTCTCACCCCTCACGCTGTTCATCGGAGACGAAGCGGCCGAGGAGGTGGCCGACCAGGAGACGGCGCTGGAAAAATCCACCGCCAGCCGGGGACTCCTGTCCGTTCACTACAACGAAGCCGACCTTTACGGCTATACCGACGAATTTGAAGACGCTTACCGGGCGTTCAACCAGGGGCGCGACGCATTTCTTCCCTTCAGCTATGGCCTGGAGATCACTCGACTGGTGATGGCCGCCTACCTGTCGGCGGAACGGGGCCAGCATTTGGACCTGTCCGACCCGGCTGTCCAGCAGGAACTGGAGGACTACCGCCCCGCCATCCAGCAGGGCCGAGGGGCGGACCAGTTGTTGCGCTGACTCCGGGAGAGCGAAATGCCCTTCGCCTCCCCCACCACGGCGAAAAACAGCACTTCGAACGTCCTGGCAACGGCGGCCCTCAGCGCTCCAGGCTCAGGAACATTCCGATCAGGACGAAGAAAAGAGCGGCGAAACTGACCAGCAGCATGGCGCCGCCCGGGAAGAACTCGCCGCTGGAAATGAAGCCGTAGCCAAAGAACAGCCCTAAGACCAGCGCCGTGACGCCGGCCAGGAAGCCCCCAGTCAGGCGACCCCGGGCCAACCAGACGGAGGCCATTGCCAACAATCCCGCAGCGATCATCGACAGGACCAGTGACACCACACTCCCCTTCCAGGCGTATCCCACCAGTCCCGCCAACAGGACCGACACCGAGTAGGCCCCCGTCGCCCCGGCCGCCAGCTTGGTTCCTTTCATGCTCCTCCTACTATGACACGCTGCTCAGCGAAGTCTTATACTAACAATATGGGAGGCAGGAGGGCTTGCCATGTCGGATGAATTGAAATCGGCCTGGGAACTGGCACTGGAGAAACTGAAGGCGAGCGACGAGGAACCCGTTTCGCAGCTGACCCGGGAACAAAAGGAACGCATCGCAGAGCTGCGAAATGCCCACAAGGCTCGCATCGCCGAACGTGAAATCACTCTCGAGGGTGAGATCCGGAAAGCCGCGCAGCGGGGAGAGTTCGATCGCATCGACAGTCTGCGCAGCCAACTCGTCGACGAGAAGAGGGCTCTGGAGGCGGAGCGGGACGAAAAGATCGAAGAGGTCCGACAAGGTAAGAGCGATCCAACCTGAGTCCAGGCTTCGGTCCCAGCTTTGTCACCCGATTCGCGGCTGCTGCTGGGTGACGCAGTGAATGGCCCCGAGGCCCCACACCAAGGGCTCACATCCGATCCCCAGCACCCGCCGGTCGGGAAAGAGTTGCTGGATCGTCTGCAGTGCGATCCGGTCGTTGGGATGCCTGAAGGTCGGCACCAGGACCACCCGGTTGGCGATGTAGAAATTGGCGTAGCTGGCCGGAAGGCGCTCGCCGGCCGCCTCGATCGGCCCTGGCATCGGAAGGGGAACCACGCGGAAGGGTTCTCCGGAAGCAGAGCGGCTCGCCCGCAGACGCTCGAGGTTCTCCTGCAGAGGCGGAAAGTTCTCGTCCTTGGGGTCCCGCTCCACACAACAGACGATGGTGTCGCGAGAGACGAATCGGGCAACGTCGTCGACATGGCCGTCGGTGTCGTCACCCGTGATGCCCTGACCCAGCCAGATCAGAGAATCGATCCCGAGAAACAGCCTGAGGCACTGTTCGATCTGGCTTTTCGACATCCCGGGATTGCGATTGGGGTTGAGCAGACACTGTTCCGTCGTCAGGACGACCCCCTGGCCGTTCACGTCGATAGCGCCGCCTTCCAGGACCATCCCCGGCTCGAAACGAGGGAAATCGATCGCATCAGCCAGCCGAGCTGGAATCTGGTCGTCGGCCATCAGCTCCGGATATTTCTCTCCCCAGGCGTTGAATCTCCAGTCGTTGAAGGCCACACGCGGCTCTCCGGCGTCGCGAATCAGGAAGTTGGGGCCGTAGTCGCGAATCCACGCGTCGGCGGTCGGTTGCTGGAAGATGCGAACCCGAGACTCCTGGACCCGAGCCCGCGCCAGCAGCCGGCGCACCCTCTCTTCGGTTTGCGGGTCATCCACCAGAAGGCGGACCTCTTCTCCCGGGCTGAGGTGGGCCATCATGAGAACGTAGATGTCTTCGACCTGAGGGATCCGGTCCGGCCAGGTCTTGGGATCTTTGGGCCAAGCCAACCAGGTGGCCTGGTGGGGATGCCATTCTGGCGGCATCCGAAAGCCGAGGCTCCGCGGAGTCCCGGTCTGGCTGGATCTGGCCGGGGACTTCGATCGATTCACTCGATTGCACTCCAGAGCGAGGCGAGCCTTCTCACTGGCCGGAATCCAAGAATCGTTCGGTGAGCCCCTGGTAGGCTTCGACGCGCCGATCGCGCAGGAAGGGCCAGTTGCGGCGAATTTCTTCGATCGAATTCAGATCGCACTCCACGATCAGGTTCTCTTCAGCGGCGTCCGAAGCTCGGGCCAGAACGCGGCCGAAAGGGTCGGCGACGAAGGAACTGCCCCAGAAGGTCAGTTGGCCTTCACGCCCCACCCGGTTGACGGCGGCCACGAAGACGCCGTTGGCTACGGCATGTGCGCGCTGCACTGTCTCCCAGGCCGCTCTCTGGGCCTCATGGACGGCGGCCTCTTCGCCGTCCAGCCATCCGATGGCCGTGGGATACAAGAGAACCTGTGCGCCGCTCAGCGCCGTCAAACGGGCCGCCTCGGGAAACCACTGGTCCCAGCAGACCAGCACACCCAGGTCTCCGCGCTGGGTGGCGTGGCTCTGAAAACCGAGATCGCCCGGGGTGAAATAGAACTTCTCGTAATACAGAGGGTCGTCGGGGATGTGCATCTTGCGGTATTTGCCGCACAACTCCCCGTCTGCGTCGATCACCACGGCCGTGTTGTGGTACAGGCCGGGCGCTCTTCGCTCGAAGAGTGAGGCCACCACGACGATGTTCAGTTCAGCCGCCAATTCGGTCAGAATCCGGGTGGTGGGTCCGGGTATCGGCTCGGCCAGATCGAACCTCGCCACGTCCTCGGACTGGCAGAAATAGCGCGATCGAAACAACTCCTGAAGGCAGACGATGTCGGCGCCCTGGCGGGCCGCTTCCCGGATCTTCCGGAGAGCCAGTCCAGAGTTTTCCTCCGGATCATCGCCGCAACGCATCTGGATCAAACCGAGTCGAAGTTGGTTCATGGCCGTCCCCTTTGGGCTGGAACGTTGGCAAGTCCAGGATTGTACCATTCGGCCTGCCGCGGGCACGGATTTCCAGGAACGGCCCAAGATCGTTCGCTGCAGGTTCGATGATTGACGCTCGAGCTCATGTCTTGCTATGATCCGTTGACGGCACCTCGGAGGAGTATTGTTTTAGTGGGGGGAGGGTCACTTTTTCCAGTCTAGAGGCTCGACTCGCCTCGCTGTTCGTCTGAGCCTATGGGTAAGTGGAAGCAGTTCAAGACCAGCTTGCGGGAATGGCGCATGGTAGCGCATGCGCTGATTTCCACAGACCATCCCATTCTGGCGCACATCGTCCCGATGCGGCGCTGCAACCTCGCCTGCACCTACTGCAACGAGTTCGACGATTACTCCAAACCGGTGCCCGTCGAGACAGTCAAGGCCTGGCTCAACCGGCTGGCCGACCTGGGGACCTCGATCATCACCATCAGCGGCGGCGAGCCCCTGATGCACCCCGGCCTCGAGGAAATCATCGCACACACGCGACGCAGGGGAATGCTCGCCGGCTTGATCAGCAACGGCTACCTGATGTCGCGCAAGCGCATTCGGGCACTCAATCAGGCCGGCCTCGAACACCTCCAGATCAGCATCGACAACGTCAACCCGGATGACGTGTCCATGAAGAGCCTCAAAGTCCTGGACAAGAAACTCCGGTATCTCGCCGAAGAGGCCGATTTCAAGGTCAACATCAACTCGGTCCTGGGTTCGGGAGTCCGGAGTCCCGACGACGCTCTAAAGATTGGCAGCCGGGCGGCCGAACTGGGTTTCACGTGCACGGTGGGCGTGATTCACGACGGCGACGGCCGCCTCAAGCCGCTGAGCCAGCGCGAAATCGAGGTCTTCCACGAATTGAAGAGCATCGGCAAGCGAGGCTATCCGCGAGTCAACCGCTATTTCCAGGAGAATCTGGCCAAAGGCAAGCCCAACAATTGGCGCTGCCGAGCGGGAGCCCGCTACCTCTACATCTGCGAGGAAGGGAAGGTCCACTACTGTTCCCAGCAGCGTGGTCATCCCGGCATCCCTGTGGAGCAGTACACGCGCGACGACATCCGCCGCGAGTTCCTGACCGAGAAAGGGTGCGCCCCGTACTGCACGATTTCTTGCGTCCACCAGGCCTCGACGGCTGATTTCTGGCGAGCGCCCCAGCGCCACCAGATGCCGCAGCTGCAGCCGCACCATGTCTCGCAGCCGGCCCGCATCGACGAGCTGATTCAACTCGAACCCTAGACCCGTCCGGAGAAACCCGGGCTTCCCAGCATTTCTCACGAGGGCTCAGCGGCCGCACTGGGGTCATCTCGCTGCCAGCAAAAGTCCGCATGCTATACTCTCGCCCATGAAATCGGCTGGCTTGGATGCGGCCAGGGTGCCCCGGGCCCTGTTGCCCACTCGTTTCGGCGAGTTCGAGATCTTCGCCTTCGAGAATGATGCGGACGGTGAGCAGGCCGTTGCCGTGGTGAAGGGAGCGCTGGGGAGCAACGATATTCCCCTGGTTCGAATTCATTCTCAGTGCCTCACCGGCGACATTTTGCACTCCCTGCGTTGCGACTGCGGAGACCAACTGGAAAAAGCCCTCCGCGAGATCGAACGTTGCGGCTGTGGTGTGCTGATCTATCAAATGCAGGAAGGCCGCGGCATCGGGCTGCTCAACAAGATCCGCGCCTACCAGTTGCAGGACGAAGGGGTGGATACGGTGGAGGCCAATGCCCGTCTTGGTTTCGACGCGGACTTGCGCTCTTACGCCTTTTGCGCCGAGATCCTGCATTTTTTCGGCGTGGGGAGAATCCGGCTGATGTCCAACAATCCCAGCAAGATCGAAGGCATGGAAACGGCCGGTGTGGAAGTTGTCGAGCGGGTCCCGCTGTTGATCAAACCCTCCCGCTTGTCGGCCCGCTACCTCAAGACCAAGAAGGAAAAACTGGGGCATCTGCTGGACTGAGCGCGGCCCGCTCCGACACGGCTAGTGACTGAGCAGAAGGACCTGCTGATCCGAATCGATCTCCCGCACCAATTGGCTGACCCAGAAGTGGTCCGGGTGGTTGGGGTATCCTTCCAGGAAGCGGTCGAACACCGCGCGGGCTTGCTCACCCTCTCCCCGGTAGTAGAGAATCTGCCCTTCCAGGACCAGCACGTCGCCGCCCACTTCACTCTTCGGAAAAGCCTTCTCGAAGCTGCGCAGCTCGCTTAGCGCTTCTTCGCGTTTGCCCTGCGAAGCCAGTGAGAAGGCCAGGAGGTAGTGGCTCTTCTCGAGGAGCCCGTTGGAGCCATCGCCATCCAGCCGGATGACCTCGCGAAGACGCCCGGCGGCAGCTCGAAAATCGTTTCTTTCGAGCAGTTTCTCGGCCAGGGCATACTGGGCCTGCGCGGAGTCGGGAGACTCGAGGGCCAGCCGGCTCAGCGACTGAAAAGTGGTCAGATCCTGGAGCGGCTGTTCCAGCGACTGCAGCAGGCCATCGGCGGAAAGATAGCCTTGGAGGCGGTTCACCTCACGCTCCTCAGCGTCGAGGATGAGGATCGTCGGGTAGCCTCGCACGGAGAACTCCCGATTGAGCCTCACGCCCTCAGAGTCCCGCTCCGCATCCAACTTGACCCAGACCTGGCGCTCCGCCATGGCCTGCTGCACCTTCGAGTTGCGAAAAGTGGTCCGCTCCATCTGGTCGCAATAGCCGCACCAGACGGTGTGAAGGTAGATGAGGAGGGGCTTCTCCTCCTGGCGGGCGCGTTGCACGGCCAGCTGGTAATCGAACTCCCACGGGGGCGCCGAGTCGACAGACCCTTGGAACAGAAACCAGGAGGAGACTACCAGCAGGAATCCCAGCAGGAAGGCCGGCCTCATTCCGCCTCCTTCCAGACAATGTCGTCGGCGGTCTCGAAAAGGCCGTCCGGGCCCGCCGAGCGTAGATCGAAGGTCTGCTCCGACAGGGCCTGATAGGCGAATGGGCGGGACCAGGAGTCCAGGCGAATCACGTGATCCATGTAGCGTGGGGTCAGCAGGTCGACCAGCGACTCGAAATCCTGAGCGGGTGGCACGCGCCCCTGCAAAGCTCGATAAGCCCCCACTCCACCGGCCAACTCGGAGAGGAGCTGCCGGGTCTCGTCGCTGCGACGGGATTCCAGAGCGGCCAGGATTGTGGCCGCCTTCTCCCATTGGCGATCCCCCAGACGAACCTCGTCGATCAGCCAGCGACCCTTTTCTTTCTTCAGCTTGACTGCCGTGGACACTTTCAGTTCGGCAATCGCGAAGTCGCCCGATTCTTTGACGTCGACGATCTCGACCTGACTGGACGCCAGATCGAGTCCATCGAATTGGCGCACCGAATCGCGAATCTGCGTCTCTACGTTCTTGCCGCAAGCGGGCATGAGAGCGACGATCAGAAGTGGGGACAGGGCATGGACTCTCACCTCCGGAACTATAGCACAAGGCCCTTCGCCAGACCTCGATGAGAGTGGTCGGCGAGGCCCCGGAATCCCGCCACCTCGAGGGACTGAACGAACGGGCCGGTGGTCCCCCAACGCGGGCCTGCTTTTCACCGGTAATCGGTTATCATGCCGGGGATGGCCTTGGCCTTGGACACACCCGTCAGGGCTCTGCCGGGGATTGGACCCAGCCGTGCGCAGGCGCTCCTTCAGGCGGGTATCGGCAATCTGGGCGAGCTGCTGAAGAAGCACATCCCTTTCCGCTACGAGGACCGCACTCGCTTCCGTTCCATCGCCCAGCTGCGCAAGGACGAGGAAGCCGTGCTGCGGGCGGGCGTGAAATCGATTCGGCGGGTCGTCACCCGTGTCAAACGGTTCCAGATTCTGGAACTCATGGTCGGCGACGGCTCGGGTTGGATGATGGTGAAATACTTCAATCAACCCTATCTGCACAAGGTTTTCGCGGAAGGCCAGCAGGCGATCTTTTTCGGCGCTCCGCGCTCCGACGATTACAGTCCCGGCCTGGTGCTGCAGAACCCTGAATTCGAAATCCTGGAAGAGGACGCCGAGGACAGCGTCCACATCGGGCGCATCGTGCCCATCTACCGGAAAGTGGGAGACCTTCATCCCCGGCGGCTCCGCCGGATCGTCCATGACGTGCTCCAGGACCTCAGCGATCAAGAGCTTCCCGAGGTGCTGCCGGACAACGTGGTGCGCCGCTACGGATTCCCTTCGCGCCTGGAGTCGCTGCGGCAAGTACACTTCCCGGAACCTCCCGAAGGCTCGGACCCGGCGGAGTTCCTGGACCAGGTAGCCGCACGATCGACCCTCTTCCATCAGCGCCTCATCTTCGAAGAGTTCTACCGGTTTCAACTTGGTTTGCTGGTCCTGCGCAGCCGCCGGCGACTGGTTCCAAAACAACGACGGATCGAGGTCAACCAATCCGTGCGGGAGGCGGTCAAGAGCGTCCTCCCCTTTCATCCGACCGGAGCCCAGAAACGGGTCCTCAAGGAGATCGTGGACGACCTGACCAGTCCCAAGGTGATGAACCGCCTCTTGCAGGGGGATGTCGGATCGGGGAAGACGATTGTCGCATTGCAGGCCCAGCTGGTGGTCATGGAGAACGGCTATCAGACGGCGCTGATGGCGCCCACGGAAATCCTCGCGGAGCAGCATCAGAGGAGCTACTCGAGGCTCCTGTCCGAGACCCCGTACCGGATTGCCTATCTGAGCAGCAACATCAAGGGCAAGCAGCGCCGGGAGGCCCTGAAAACCATCGCATCCGGCCAGGCTCAGCTCGTCGTCGGCACCCATGCGGTGTTCCAGGAGGGTGTCCAGTTCAAGGAGCTGGCCCTGGTGGTGATCGACGAGCAGCATCGCTTCGGCGTCCTGCAGAGATCCCGCCTCAGAGAGAAGGGAGATCGCCCCGATACTCTGGTGATGACGGCGACCCCCATTCCCCGCAGCCTGGCGCTGACCCTCTACGGGGACCTCGACATGTCGATTCTCGACGAGATGCCGCCCGGGCGAAGGCCTGTCCAAACCGTGCTCAAAAGGGGGCGCAACCGTGACCAGGTGTACCAGCTGGTGCGCCGTCAATTGGCTGCCGGACGCCAGGCGTACCTGGTCTACCCGCTGATCGAGGAATCTGAGAAGCTGGACCTCCAGGCAGCCGTGGAGGCTGCCGAGCGCCTGCGGAGCGAGGTCTTTCCCGAGTTCAAGGTCGGGCTGCTGCACGGCAAGTTGGTAGGGGCGAAAAAGGACGCCCTGATGCGGGAGTTCGCCGAAGGAAAGATTCAGGCGCTGGTGGCCACGACCGTGATCGAAGTAGGAATCGACGTCCCCAACGCCACCGTGATGGTGATCGAACATGCCGAGCGCTTCGGCCTCTCCCAGCTGCACCAGCTGCGGGGACGGATCGGGCGGGGGCCGCACGAGAGCTACTGTATCCTGATGGTCGAGGGCCGTTTGGGCCGGGATGCGCGCGAGCGGCTCGAGGTAATGCGGCAAAGCAGCGACGGCTTTCGGATCGCGGAGAAGGACCTGGAACTGCGGGGACCCGGGGAGTTCCTGGGCGTCCGGCAATCGGGCCTGCCCGGTTTCTTGTTCGCCAACCTGGTGCGCGATCACAAGCTCCTTCAGGCGGCCCGTCTGGAGGCGGAGCAGTACCTCGAACAATTGGAAAGAGAGGGTGGCACGAACCCGCGCAATCTGGCACGCCTGATCCAGCGCTGGCGACGCGAATTCGGTCTCTCTGAGGTGGGGTGAAGCAGCAATGCCGATTCTCTCCCTGGGCAGGCCCCAGCCTGATCCGTCGTAAAACCGGGCCTGCACGCCGTAGAGCGCGCCCCAGCACGAGCGGGAATGCGCGTCGCCATTGCGTGTTCGCGCAGCGGGAGGATGCCCTCTCACGGCGGGCGAACCCGACCCGGATGAATTTCAGCCATTCGACATCCGTATACAGTCAGGGGGTAGAGATGAACAAGAAAGAAGTCGCACGCTCGGGAATCAGTTTCGGAACGGCCCTGGCCATCGCCATCTCCTGGTCCCAGCACGGGTCGATCCTGTGGGCCATCATTCACGGTATCTTCTCCTGGCTCTACGTGATTTACTTCGCCTTGACGAGGCCGGTCTGAGACGGGCAACATTTTCTCGGGCCGGCTTCGGCCGGCGCAACCCGGTCCGAGCCCCGTGCCGATCCCAGGGAGTCTAGAGTGCGAATCATAAGCGGGCGTTATCGAGGGCGCCGGTTGGCTGCGCCGCCGCGGGGTGTCCGCCCTACCAGCGACCGCCTCCGGGAAGCACTTTTCAGTTCCCTCGGGGCCGATGTGGAAGGCTCGACCTGGCTGGATCTGTTCGCCGGCAGCGGCGCGGTCGGTATCGAAGCGCTGAGCCGGGGCGCCGCCCGGGTCGTGATGATCGACCGCGAAGCTTCGGCCCTGCAAGTGATCCGGCGGAACCTGCTTCGCTGCGGAATCGCGACCGGCTTCGAACTCTACCAGGAAGAGGCGTTCGCCTTCCTGCGCCGGCACGAGCCGGCACCTGTCCGCTACATCTTCTTGGATCCTCCCTATCGGTTCGACCGATATGAAGCCTTGCTGGCCTTGATCCTGAAGACCGGATGGCTCGCTCCCCGGGGCCGGATTCTGCTGGAGGTCTTCAAGAAAACCCCGCTGGACTTTCTTGGGGGCTGGCGCCTGGTGCGCCGGCTTCGGGCCGGTGACAGCCATCTGCTGATCCTGGAACTCGACGGTGCCGCCTCTTCGGCCGAGGGGGTGTCTCGCGTCGGTCGAAGCCGGGTGCCACCCTAGCCGGGATGATGCACCAGGTTTCGTCGCCGCAGCAGAAAGCTGGTGAATAGTCCGGGCTAACTAGCCCCGCGTTCGGGCTCGCCGGCAAAGCACCCACCCCGCCCCGGCCAAGAGCAGGAGGAGAATGGGCACGATGAAGTCAGGCAGTTCCCAGGTTCCGGCTGACTCGGCTCTGTCGCCCGGGCCTCGATTCCTCCCGGGAGTGCCGACGTAGGCGATGCCGGCCCAGAAGAAGGGATGGTCCCCCGGCGCCTCTCCGCGAGCCCTCCGGCGAAGGATCCCCAGGCTTCTGCGCCGAGCCTGAGCCAGGGCCAGATCAGGCGGCCAACCGTCTTGGTACAGCCGGAGCAGGTCGGTGTAAATGTCCACGGAAGACGCGTCGAGCCGCCAGCGGCTGAGGATCAGTCCCCCCACCGGGCGTGTGAGCAGCAACTCGGCCAGTCCCAGCGTGTAGGGCAAATGCCAGGACACCGAGTTGCCGGCGTCGCAGAAGGCCAGCGAGAGAAGGCTGCAGGAGAAGCTTTGGCTCAAGAACTGGCTCAGTTGGAGCGGGCCCTGCTCGGACTGAAACGTAGAGTTGAGCCAGTGGTCGCTGCGCAGTCGAAAATGCGCCGAGACGTGAATCCAAGGGGCTCGAAGCGGGAGCGGCGAGAGCTGGGAGAGGACCCGAAGCCTCGGGAAGTTCCCGAGCAGCGCATTGCGCTCCCGCACCTGTCCCGGAAGCTGATCGTCCGGCGGCTGCAGCAGGATCGGATCGGCTGCAGATCGTGAAACGGGCTGCGGGAGGCAGAGCGAGGGCAGATAAGCGAGCACGTACTTCTGCAGCAGGTAGTCGCCCTTCGCATCCACCAGCAGCTCGACGGGAAGGCTGTCCAGCTCCTGGTGACCGATGACCAAGAGGCGTCGGGTCGGAATCAGGTCTTCCAGGGGTGCGATCAGTTGAAGATACCCTCGATGCAGCAGCGGGCGAGGAGGTGCTGGCGGAAGGCTGGAGGAGGGGGAGTTGAGCGAAGCCAGGACGCTTTCCAGCCATGCCGTCACGGGCCCATCGAAGGGGAGCCGGCGGAAGGCGCGGCCCTGGGGTGAGAAGACCCACGCCAGCACCTGCCGTCCCTCGGGCCAGAACTCGAGGACCGTGTACCCTTGGGGCCGGAAGCGAGGCCCTGCCGGCGTGCAACCCGTTCGCCAGCCGGCCGGGCTCAGCGGTTCGGGGGAACTGATTTCCAGGTCGGCCTCCAGCGCATCCAGCTCGTTGGCGACGGCCGGCATTTCGATTCGAGCCCGCATCAAGCCCGCCGCCCGGTTCCTCCGCCGCAGCGATTCGCGCTGAATTTCCTCCCAGGCGTCCCAGGGACGGTCCGAAGCCGCCAGGCAGCGCACAATCCCTCGAAACAACGGGGAAGCGGCCCGGGAGTAGGCATAGACGAACTCGGGAGCCAGGTGGGCGGGCTGCTCTCGCAAGGCGTCCCGATACAGGCCGAGGGCCTCGGCGTAGCGCCCTTCTCGCTCCAGTTGCCGGGCGATCGCCACCCAGGTTCGGCGGCGCAGGCGGACGCGCCCGATGGACTGGCTCAGGCTGCGCGCACGGTGCAGATGCTCCCACCTGGCTGAATCCCCCTCCGCAGTCTTCGCCAGCACCAGCGCTTGCTCGAGGGCTTGCCCCGGGGAGACCGGGCGGGCTCCCGCGAGTGCAGGGCGGCGGGTTCCCGGCTGTACCTGAGCGGCTACCAGCAAGAACTCGAACGGGTCAGCCGATTTCCACGCTTCGGCCTGACTCAAATAGACCCGGGCTTCGGACCGCTTCCCGATGCCGGCCAGGAATTGACTGAAATTGAGGAGCAGCGGCAAACGAATCGCCCGATCGATGTCCGGCGGCTGTTCCTGCAGCGCTGTCCGGTAACAGTGTTCGGCTCGGGCCGGCAGGCCCAGCTCTTCGTGCAACACCGCCAGGTTGTTCCAAGTAGTGACCTGCCCCTCGGCGTATGCCAGCTCCAGCCAACGCGCCTGTGCTTCTCCGAAAGCCCGCACACTGGCCCGAAGATGATCCATGAACCAGAGGGTGTAGCCGCGGCTCTGCAGCAGTAATGCCTCCAGGTAGGGGCGCCTGAGGCCCCTTCGCCCTGCGACCTTCAGCCCCCGCTCTACCATGTTCAGGCTCTCGTCGAGCCGATCGAGTTCGAACAGGATCTCGGCAGAGTAATAGAGGCAGAAGGCCGCCTCGCTGTCCGCCGCGTCTGCCAGCAGGACCTGGAAAGCTCGTTGATAAACTCGAAGCGCTGCCCGGGCGTCGCCCCGCTCCCACGAATTCGCCGCTTCGGCCTGCAGGCTCAGGCCTCGTTGCAGGGCCGCTGAGGCCTGGGCGAAGCTGCTGAAAGACTGGTCGCCGGTTCGGCCCACCCAGTCCCGCAGCACTTCCCCGACTTGCGCCGGCCGATGCAGATGCTCCCGGAGAAACCGATGCACGACGGCCGGATCCGGTGGCGATTCGCCCGGCAGCCAGGCAATCGAGAGGAACATCAGGCAGCAGAAGCCGGCTGAGCCGATTCCGGGCCCGGTCATCGAGAGCTCCTTTCGAGCCGGTTCCGCAGGATGCGAGCCTGGGGTGCGTAGGGACCGGAGTCGAACTCGGCTCGAGACAGCAGCCTCCGCGCCCGGTCTGCACGCCCCATCCGCAGCCAGGCGTGAGCCTGGTACCAGAGGGCCGGTATTCTCCAGGGGGAATCCAGCAGGTCGGGTTCACGGAGAGTCAGCAGCGACTCCGGAACGGAGCCTGCCAGATAGAGGCTGACGCCTCGATAGAACAGGATCTCCGGGTCGGCCGGCAGCAGCCGGAACAGTCGGGCGGCCTGTGAATAGTCGCCCCGCTGATAGGCCAGAAAAGCCGCTCTTCGTTGAGGGCCGGCATTCCGATCGCGGGTCTCGAGCGGAAAATACGGGTAGGCCTGCTGAGTCGCCCACCGGCGCGGGCCGGGGAGAGGGCCCTGGATCGACTGCCAGATCAAGCCGCCCAGCAGTAGGAGTGCCGTCAACGAGGCTGCCAGGAACCACACGCCAGCCGGGCGAATTCTCCTGGTCGCAGCCCGCGGCGAACTCGACAGCTCGCCGCGCAGAACGAGCAGCGCCACCAGGATTCGAGTGCGTTCCCGGCAGGTCGGGCAGCAGTGAAGATGGTCCACCAGTCCCGGATTGGCCTCCAGATTCAGCCGGCCATCCAGAAACTCGAGCAGAGGGCGCTCTTCACACTTCATGAGCGAATCCTCTTCCAGGCCAGGAAATGTTTGCGATTGAGGTGCTTTCGAATCTGATCGATCCCCACCAGCATTCGGCTGCGGGCCGTCGAATAGGGAATGCCGGCCTCGGCACAGACCGCCCGGAAGCTCTTGCCGTTGCGGTTGAGGGCGAGGTCTATGGCCTCTCGCTGAGGGGCGGGCAGACTCTCCCAGGCTCTTCGGACTTCACGCACGAGCGCCTGCTCCCACCCGCGACGCTCCCGTTCCAGAAGGTTCTCGAGAGGATCCGGCAGGCTGCAATGCCGGCGGGAGTCGCCGGCCAGCTCGTCGGACTCCTGCAAGTTGTCGGGCCCTGCCTGGAAGCGGGAAACACGCCTGCGTCTCTTGCGGTAGATGTCGATTGCCGAAGTCAGCACCGCGCGGTAGAGGTAGTTCACTGCCTGCTGGCGCTGCGAGAACCTCTTCCCCGAGCGGAGCACTTTGACGAAAGCCTCCTGCAGAGCGTCGTCTGCAGCCTCGTCCGTCAACAGGATGCTCCCAGCCACTCCGCGAAGCATGTGGTAGTACTGCCGCCAGACTTGCTCCAGCACACGAGTGTGCCAAGGGACCGGGAGGAAGAAATACGACGGGCGGGGAACCCTGAAAGGCCAACACAGTGTAGGAGTCCGGACCGAACCCTGTCAAGTGTTCGGTTCCCTCGGCCAGGATCTCAGAGGTGCGCTGGGCACCGCCTGGAGGAGCCGGCGGGCGGAGACACCTCGGGTCGCATGGCCAGCGGCGACCCCGCCAGCCCCGGTTGGTCTATTGGGAATCGGTGCTGGTCGCAGCGCCGAAGCTCAGAACGTACTTGGCCAAGGCGGTGACCTGGTTGGGCTGGAGGCGGCTCTTGAACGGTTGCATCTGAGAGCCCTCGATGCCTTCGGCGATGGTCTGCTCGATCTCCTCCAGGGAGCCGCCGTGCATCCAGTTCTCGTCGCTGAGATTGAGTTTCTTGATGCGGGATTTTCCGCCAGGAAGGTGGCAGGATCGGCAGTGGGCGTTGTACAACTTTTCGCCCAGAGCCAGCTCCTCCTGCGTGGCAGAGGCTCCGCCTTGCGCCGCCGGCCCGGCGGAGAAGAAAGTGAGCAACAAAAGGCAAAACAACAGGCAGATCGATATTCGAGTCATTGTACTTCCCTTTGGATCAATTCTCCCTAACTGAGATGGGTGGGCCGGTCTGCGAGTTTCAAATTCTGAACTCGCTGGAACTCTCTTCGAATCTGCGCGTGCTGCGGGCTGCTCACACGGCGTGAATCTCTACCACGTCCCCGTCCTCCATCACGTGGGTTCGCTCCACCATCTGGCCATCGAACAGCGTCTTGCCCCAGACGCGGGCGTACTTGAATCGTTCGGCGAGTTCCTGATGCACGGAGGCCGCGGCATCCAGGATCGTTCCGCCCTTCGGGAGGATGTAAGGAGTGGCCTTTTCGTCGACGGCGTGGCCGGGACGCTTGGTGTAGACGCGTACGATCTCCAGCCGGTCGAAGAGCTGGCGGCGCAGGCACTCCCGGTCCTCCTCGCGCATCACGCTGAAGGGGTGAGCCTGGAATCGGTCCTCATAGAGTTCCTGCCAGGCGGTGAGATTCTCGGGGCCCTGCGGCAGATCGACCTTGTTTCCCAACACCACGACCTTCGGGCGAGACTGCTCGGACAGCTGGATGCCGCGCTCTGCCAGCAGCTTCGAGACGTATTCCGTCTGATCCAACAATAGCAGGTCGTTCACGTCGAACAGGAGCAGGGTGATGTCGGATTGTTCGATCATGACCAGCTGCCACGGCTCCAAAGTCTCAGGCGCCAGAGGAGGCGTATCGATCAGTTGGATCTGCACGTCCTCGAACGGCATCATTCCGGCCAAGGGAATTCGAGTCGTGAAGGGATAATCGGCCACCTCCGGCTCCGCCTTGGTGAGGAGGTCCAGAAGCAGAGACTTGCCGCTGTTGGGCGGGCCGGCCAGGACCACTCGTCCGGCCCCTTCCCGGGGAATCTGGTAGTGAGGGCGCTGGGTCGAAGAGCCGGCCTTCTGAGCGGGCTCCTTGCGGAGCTTGGACAGGCGCCTCTTCAGGTCCGCCTGCATTTTCTCCGTGCCCTTGTGCTTGGGGATGACCCGCAGCATCTCCTCCAGCGCTGCCACCTTGTCTTCCCGGCTGGAGGCCTTCTTGAACTGTTCCTCAGCCTCGTGGTACTCGGGCGTCAGATTCGCGGGCACCCCGCTATTGTATACTGCTGAGCTTGATGACTCGACTCAAACCAGAGTTGGAGCGCGTCCCCCGATATGACGTCAAGGACCCCGAACTGGCGGGCTTGATCGATGCCTTGGTGGACTACATGCAGCCCTATCAGAACCTCGATCTGGTCCGCGAAATCGTCGTCACCGCTGCCAAGTTGGTCGAGCAGCACGCTTCTCGGGGAGACATGAAGATCTTGCGTACCTCCATGAAAGAGATGCGCTACGCCTTCAAGATCTTCGAACGTTACCGGGGAACTCCCAAAGTGACCGTGTTCGGCTCGGCCCGCAGCAAACCGGGCGACCCGGCCTTCGAGACCGCCCGCCAGTTCTGCCACGAAATGGCCAGGCGAGGATACATGGTCATTACGGGAGCCGGCGGAGGCATCATGGCGGCGGGCAATCTGGGAGCCGGACGCGAGAAGAGCTTCGGACTCAACATTCTGCTCCCCTTCGAGCAGGTCGCCAACGAGGCGATCCGGGGAGACGAAAAGCTCATCAACTTCCATTACTTCTTTGCCCGTAAACTGTTTTTCATCAAAGAGTCCGACGCCGTGGCGCTCTTCCCCGGAGGCTTCGGCACACAGGACGAAGGCTTCGAAGCATTGACGCTCGTGCAGACGGGGAAGAACGACCCCACGCCCTTCGTTCTCCTCGACTCCCCAGGGGGAGATTACTGGAGGAACTGGACGGAGTTCGTGGTCTGCAACGTCATCGACCATGGCCTCGCCTCTCCCTCGGACCTGCACCTCCTGCATGCCACCCATGACGTCCAGGACGCCTGTGACCACATCCAGCGCTTTTACCGGCGTTATCATTCCTGCCGCTACGTCGACCAGCGCGCTCAGCTGTTGCTGCGATTGAAGGAGCCCTTGCCCCCCGGTACCCTGGAGCGGCTCAACAGCCACTTCTCCGATATCCTGCTGAAGGGAAGAATCGAGGAGGTCGAGGCCTTTCCCGAAGAGGAGGACGAACCGGAATTGCTGAGCCTGCCCCGGTTGGCACTGTTCTTCGACCAGAAGCAGTTCGGACGGCTGCGCCAGCTGATCGATGCCATCAATGATTAGAGCGGATCTGGAACCGTGCACCCGGTTGCGGGCTTCTCATCCTCCCCGGTACTCGCGGACTCGCGGCTTGCCCTCTACGATCTCGCCGACCAGGACGAGGTCGGCCACACCGACGAACAGCCCGTTTTCCAGAACGCCGGGGATATTGTTGAGAGTCTTTTCCAGCTCGGCCGGATGAGGGATTTCATCGAAACGGACGTCCAGCACCATGTTCCCCTGATCGGTAATCACCGGGCCGGCTTTCTTGACCCCCATCCGGATCTCGGGTTTGCCGCCCAGCTTCTCCACGGCCCGCATGACCGGCGCGTACGCCATGGGCAGGACCTCCACGGGCACCGGGTAAACCGACCCGAGCTTGTTCACGAGTTTCGTGCTGTCCACCACCACGATGAACTGATCGGCCAGGGCGTCGATGATCTTCTCGCGCGTGTGCGCGGCGCCGCCTCCTTTCACGAGCACCAGGTTGGGGTCGACTTCGTCGGCTCCGTCGATTGCGATGTGGATGCGCTCGGCTTCCTCCAGAGTGGTCAACGGTATGCCGTGTTGGCGGGCCAGTACCGTGGACTGAAAGGAAGTCGGGATGCCCTTGATGTTCTCGAGATCTCCGGAAGTGAGACGTTCACCCAGGTGCGCAATGGCGTGGATGGCGGTAGAACCCGTTCCCAGCCCCACAATCATGCCCGACTCGACCCGCGAGGCGGCAGCGATCCCCACTTCTTTCTTCATCACCAGAATGGTATCGGCGTCTGTCATAGGAAAAGTCCTTTCTCGTTTCCCGGTTCATTCCTCGAGGTGCGGCCAGAGGCCCACCGGTGAGCCGGGCCGTCGAGTCTGAGTCTTGCCCGCTGTGGCGCCGGAATCCCCTGTCGAAAGCTCGGGATCTGGTCTAATTTAGGGGATGCCGGGCCAATTTTGAAGCCCTTTTTGTGGAGAGGAGAAAACGATGTTTTTCCGGTTCTTGCTGCTGGTGTCCTGGATGGGCCTCAGCGCCGCCGCTCAGGATTCCCCGCCCACGCGTGATCTCGACGCCATCAACTGGATCGACTTCCAGCGCTGGGTCCCGGAACGCGTTCAGACGGTACTGCTTCCAGTGGGCACGCTGGAGGCTCACGGCGTGGCCAATAATGGTGCGGACAACACGGTCCCGGAAGCCCTGGCGCGCGATCTAGCCGATCGCCTCAACGCCATGGTCGCCCCGACCATCCCCTATGGAGTGACGACTTCCCTGTCGGCTTTTCCCGGGACCTTTCGCGTCGACCCGACGGTGTTTCAGACCTACAGCCGGGAGGTCATCCGGGGCCTGGGTAGGTCGGGCTTCCGTAACGTCGTCGTCGTCAACGGCCATGGCCCCAACTTCGAGTTGCTCCAGGAGGCCTGCGCGCAGGTGTCGGAAGAAACCGGCCTGAGAACCCTCGTCTTCAACTGGTGGGCGCTCACCTCCGACGTCACACAGGAGGTCTACGGCACGGAAGGCGGGCACGCCGGGGTCAATGAAAACGCCGCAGTACTGGCGACCAATCCGGAATTCGTCCATCCGGAGTACTACGATCCGGCGCAGGCCTGGTGGCGCGAGCCGGGAGTCGCCGCCTACCCCTACCCCAGTTCCATCATTCTCTATCAGCCGGGCCAGGGCTACCCCGACTTCGACCAAGCCAAGGCAAAGCAGTTCTATGCAAAAGTGCTCGACAAGGTCGGCCGGATGATCCTGACCACGCTGGAAAAATGGGAACGGATGGAAGAAGGGCGATAGGCAGTAGATCCGACCAGTCGGCCAATCAACCGGCTGGAAGACGGTGTCGAGTCCGGGGAATCACCGCCCGCAGCCCCCCGCCCCCTTCAGCTGAAATATTTCAACGTCCAGCCGATCAGTTTCTTCAACCAGGGCCGATCGTAGGGCGGCGTCAGCAGTGCGGTGGCGGTGAGCCGGGGCTGCACGAGCACCGCACGTTGATGCGAGAATTCCTGAAAACCGTAAACGCCGTGAGCCTTTCCGATGCCGCTGGTGCCCACGCCTCCGAAAGGGAGTGAGCTGTTGGAGTAGTGCACGACCACGTCGTTGACCACGGTGTCGCCGGCGCGGGTCTCCGCCAGGATGCGCTCGGTCTTGGAGCGGTCTCTGGAAAAGATGTACAGCGCCAGAGGGTGGGGCAGGGAATTGACCAGCTCCAGGGCCTGCTCCAGGCCGCCGTATCCGATCACCGGGAGGATGGGACCGAAGATCTCTTCTTGCATGATGGGATTGTTGGGCTGTACCTGGTCTAGAACCGTGGGGGCCAGTTTGCGCTCCTCGAGACTCACCTGTCCCCCGATGGCCAACCTGGCGCCGGCGGCCAGTGCCGCCGAGAGCGTTTCCTGAAGGCGATTCAAGTGGCGATCGTGGATGAGGCGGCAGTAGTCGGGGTTGCCCAGGCTTTTTTCGGGTCCGCCGTAGAGCCGCTCAATGGCGCGCTGCACCGCCGAAAGGAACTCCTCGCGGTGCGGTTCGGGCACCAGCACGTAGTCGGGCGCCACGCAGGTCTGCCCGGCGTTGATGAACTTGCCCCACGTGATGCGGTTGGCGGCGTGGTCCAGTGGGGCCGAAGCGTCCAGGATGGCGGGAGACTTGCCGCCCAGCTCGAGAGTGACGGAGGCCAAGTGCCTGGCCGCGGCCGACATTACCTGGCGTCCGACGGCCGGACTGCCGGTGAAGAAGACGTGGTCGAAGGGCAGCTGGAGCAGTTCCTGGGCCACCTCCTTTTCCCCTTGAACCACGGCGACTTCGGAGGCCGGAAAGAGGCGCTCCACCAGCTCGGCGGCCAGGGCCGAAGTATGGGGGCTAAATTCAGACAGCTTCACCACGGCGCAGTTCCCGGCGGCGATGGCGGAGACCAGGGGGCCGAGGGCCAGCTGAAAGGGGTAGTTCCAGGGAGAAATGATCAGCACCACGCCGCGCGGCTGGTAACGGACCTGGCAGCTGGCGCCCGTGAAAGCGGTCGAGGCTGGAACCACACGGGGCGCCATCCACTGCGCCAAGTGCTGCCGGACATGGTTGATCTCCGAGACCAGCGGGAAGATTTCCGTGAGCAGCACTTCTTCCGGAGGCTTTCCGAAATCGGCCTTCAGAGCGGCCTGAATCGCGGCTAGATTGGACTCCACTTCGCGCCGAATCCCGTCCAGCTTGGAAATTCTCTCGGCTGCCGTGGTCTGGGCGATGCGGCGGCTGGCCTGCCGCTGCAGGTGGAAAAGCGTCTGCAAATCAGCGCTGACCGTTGCAGCGCCGCTCGTGATCGTGGGACCCATGCGGTTCTTCCCTTCTCACCAGGTGCCGACTTCGGTCTAACGTGCCCGCGACACGAACACCTCCATTGGCCCCATGCCTTTGACCTCTATCATACCCCTGGACTCGAAGATGCCCGGATCGCTCAAGGCCTCATGGGTGGTTTGGGTAATTTGAACCGCGCCCGGAAGGCCATGGGATTCCATCCGGCTGGCCGTGTTGACGGTGTCTCCCCACAGGTCGTAGATGAATTTGCTGCGCCCGATGACGCCAGCCACCACCGGGCCGGTGTTCACACCCACTCTCAGTTCCAGGGAGGCCCCTTTCTCGCGATTGAAGGTGTCGACGATGTCGAGCATCCCCAAACCCAGCCTCACCATCGTGTCGGCGTGACTGCGATTTGCCTTGGGCAAGCCGCAACAGGCCATGTAGGCGTCTCCGATCGTCTTGATCTTCTCGACCTTGAGGCGGGTCGCCAGCTCATCGAACGACGAGAAGAGCAGGTTGAGCAGGTCGACTAGTTCTTCCGGTCCCATCCGGCTGGACATCGGCGTGAAGCCGACCAGATCCGCAAAGAGGACCGAAACTTCGGGAAAGGCATCGGCGATCGTGTCTTCCCCCTGCTTGAGGCGCCGAGCGATCGGGCGCGGGAGAATGGCCAGCAGGAGGCGTTCATTTTCTTGGTTTTGGCGCCGGATGGTTTCGGTCTTCCTTTGAACGCTGGAGACCATGGCATTGAAGGTTTGCGCCAGCTCTCCCAGTTCGTCGCGCGAATCGATCCGGGCGCGGCGGCTGAGATCGCCGCGGGAGACCGCCTGGGAGGCGGCGCTCAGCTCCTCGACGGGCTGGCGTACGCTCTGAGTGATCCACCAGGAAACCAGCCCCGCCAGGGCCAGCGCGAGCAGCAGCGTGCCGACAGTGATCAAACGGCTCTGGCGCAGGTGATCGTCGGCCTCGATGCGCAACTGGTTGGCTCTGGCCTGAGAGAGCTGTCTGACCGTCATCATCTTGTTTTCCAGCTGCCGCACCCGAGCGGCGCCCTCGTCTCGCGTGATGCGCCCAGCAGCCTCGGTGTGCCCGTTCAGTTTGAGGCGAATCACGTGCTGCCGGATCTCCTTCCAGTCGGCGAACGCCAGGCGAGCTTCCCGGACCCGGTTCTTTTCCCCGACGAAGAGCTCTTCAATGAGTTCGAAACGCTCCAACACGCGGCTTTCCTCCTCGTCGACCCTGAGGAGGAGATGGGCAACCTCTGCCGCGGGAGCGGCGGCCACATCCTTCATCGCCCGGTGAATCTTGAGAATGCCGATCTCGGTTTCTCGCACGGCGTTCCCCACTGTCATGGGGTGGCGATGGGTTTGGCGGATGAGGTCGTCCAACTTGCTCATCTCGTGGACCGCGAAGATGCCGTATGCCGTGAGCATCAGGAGCACGATCCCGAACCCCAGGGCCAGGCGTCGGCAGAGCCGCTGGTCTCGCAGCCAGCGGTTGACTGCTCGGATCATGACGGATCCCTTCCGGACTGCCCGAAATCCTGGAGACGCCAGGCAACCCCCCTCGGGCCCGCTTCCCTGATCTTCCGAGCAGAGCGCCAAGCGCGGGTCCTTGTCATCGTTGAGCACGCTTCTCTACGAGTTGAGCCGCTGGAGGATACCCGCGTCTGGCAGCCTCGCGCAACAACTTCCAGGCATCCTCGACCTTGAGGAGTCGAAGCCGGGCGATTCCCAGGTTGTAGAGCCGCTCGGGTGTCGGCTCGATCGCCACTGCCTTCTCGAAAACCGCTTCCGCCTCGAGGTCGCGACCCAGGTGGCTGTAACACAGGCCGAGCTGAAAGAGCGCTTCCGAACTCGCCTGGGTGGCCGCCACCCGTTCCCACTGCCGCGCGGCTTCCGCGTACCGTTGGGAACGATAGAGACAGGAGGCCAGGTTTTGCCGGGCCCATTGCTGATCGGGGGCCAGCCGCAGTCCCCGGCGGTAGTGACCGATGGCCTCGGCCAACTCGCCCCGCTGCTGCTGGCTGTACGCCAAATGAAACCAGAGGTCGGCGTTGCCGGTGTCCTGCAGCGCCAACTCTCCGAGGATCTGGGCAGCGCCCAGCCAGTCCCGCGCCTGTTCCAGCCGCAGTGCCTCTTCGAACCTGAGGCGTTGCCGGTAGCGGTCGAGCTGCTCGTCCCCCGGCTGCAGCCTCTCCGCCTTCGCCAGAAGTTGGTAGGCTTCCCGGGGCCGCCCCAGTTCGCTCAGGCAGAAGCTCATGAGTTGAATCAGGTCGATGGACAGAGGACTTCTTTCCTGCAGCCTGCTGAACACTTGCAGGGCTTCGGACCACCGCTTCTTCAGCATCAGCTGATAGCCGAGCAGGAGCCCCCGCTGAAGGTCGTTTTCGCCTCCCCGCTGCAACAGCTCCAGAGCCAGATCGAGCGAACCCTGCTGAAAGTGAATCCAGGCGCCCTCCTCGCGCGGGAGGTGGGCATCGGGCCTTCGGTCGAGCAACGCGAGATACGCCTCGAGAGCCTCTTGCTGCATTCCCCGTTGCTGGTAGATCTGGGCCAGCAGGGTCAACCCCGAGACGAATTCGGGGTGTTTCGAAGTGACCTCTTCCAGCGACAGGGAAGCTTCCTGCAAACGCCCCTGTTGCTTGAGTCGCAGGGCTCGGGAGTAGATCAGGAAGGCGCGTTCCAGTTCCGCAGCGCGCTGCCTCCAAAGCTCTGCCAGCTCCGGTTCTCCCGCCGATTCGTATAGCGCTGCCAGATGCCGCTGGTAGAGGGGGTTCTCCGGATCCGATTCCTGAGCCAGTTCGGCAAATTCCAGAGCCTGCCCCAGGTTCTTCCGGCGCCGCCATTGATTCGAGCTGAGCCGATGCAGGGTCGAAGCGTCGTCCGGATCCAGGCGGTAGGCAGCCAAAAGCTGCCGATAGGCTTCATCGTGTCTTCCCGACAGGTCCAGGAGGAACGCCAGGAAGCGGCGGTAGCGGGGCTCCAGGGGGTCTCCTTCCACCGACCGCCGGGCGGCGGCCAGGGCTTCGATGTCCGAGCCTTTCGCGAAATGAGTGAAAGCCAGCTGGTGCTCCGCTTCACCTCCTGCGCCTTTGCTGCGAGCCTGGCGAAACAGGTCCAAGGCCTGATCGAATCGGCCCTGCCGGAGTCGGGACTCCGCCGTCTTGCTCAGGATTCGAGGATCTTCGGGTGAGGCCAGCAGAGCCTTCTCCAACGCCTCGGCCCCAGCTCCAACCCGGCCCAATCGCAGCAACAGCGAACCCTGCTCGAGGAGCAGCTCGGGGGAATTCGGGAACTCTCGAAGACCCTTTTCGAGCAACTGCAGTGCTTCCAGCAGTCTGCCTTCCTCGATCAGCGTCGAGGTGTGGCGCTGAAACTCGTCGATCGACTGTGCCCAGACGACCGAGTTGCTCAGTATCCCAAGTGCGATCAAGATGGCGAACCAGGCGAAGCGAGAGCACACGATGATCGCTATTATACCCGGCAAACGATCCGGCCCCGAGATGCGCGCACGGTTTCGATCGGCCCGACGATGGTCGCCCAGGCCGGGAGCGGCCCCTCGGGGAACCATTCCGGCCCGATGGAAACATCGAGCTCGCAGACGGGACGATTCGATCAGGCCGGGAGTCCCTCGCCCTTGACGAGGAGGACGGGGCAGGGGGCGTGATGAGCCAGCTTGTGGCACACGCTGCCGAGCAGAAAGCGATCGATCGAGGTAATGCCGCGGTTGCCGATCACGAGCAATTCCGCAGACTCTCTCCGGGCGTGCTCGATCAACTCTCCGGCCGGGTCCTCTCCCACCAGCAGGTGGCTCGAGGCCTGCGCGCCGGCAGTCTGGAGCATGGCCGCCGTTTGGCGCAGGAACTGGATCGCCTCCTGCTCGTCGCGCCGGCGGACCTCCGCCATGTGGCGCGCCAGGTCTACTCCCCAATCCCGCTCGGCCGGAATCACCTGCACGCACTGCACCTCGAAGCGCCCGTGGCCGGCCAGACGCGCCAGACTGCGGGCCGCCACTCGGGACTGGTCTGAGCCGTCCAACGCCAGCACGACTCGGAGCGATCCTGGCTCCGGACCTTCGTCTCCCTCCGGGACGGGACGGCCCAGCAGCACCGAGCAGGGACTGTGGCGGACCACACGTTGCGACACGCTGCCCAGCAGGTATTCTCTGAAGCGACCCAGGCCTCGCGAGCCGACCGCTACCAGGTCGACCTCCAATTCGGCCGCCGCCTGGGTGATCTGATCGGCGGCGTCTCCCTGCCGGCTCACTACCACGACTTCGTATCCCGCCTTCTCCAGCCGTCTCGCCTCCGAGTCCAGCAGGCGGTCGACTTCCGCTCGAAGGGCCTCGTTGAGTTGGGACAGTGCTCCGGGCGCGGAGTCGTCCGAAGGCAGTTCGGACTCCCCGGCGACGCTGCACAGGATCACCTCGGCTTCGGCGGGGACGAGGCGGTAGAGCAGGTCGGTGGTTGCCCGAGCCTGATCCGATCCGTCCGTGGCCAGCAGGACTTTCATTGGCCGATTCTGACAAGCCACAACCGCCGGGTCAAGCCACCCAAAACCCCAACGCCACTGTCTGTCCGGGAGTCTTCGTCACTTCAGAAGTCCCGGGTAGGGGCCTCGCGACTCCTGCCCCTTGCCGAGCTCCAGCCGGCGGCGCTAGGCTACTAGGGAATGCTGCGAATCGAACGGCTGGAGCTGACCGAGTTTGCTCTGGAACTGCGAGAACCGTTCCGAATCTCCTCCGGTGAAGTCCGCCGCCGGCGCATCCTCCTGATTCGAGCGTTCGACGGAGAAGGGGCGTCCGGTTGGGGAGAATGTGTGGCAGGCGAACGTCCCAACTACAGCCCGGAAACCATCGACACCGCCTGGATGGCCATTAGCCAGTGGATCGCTCCGCGCCTCCTGGGCCGGAGGCTGCAGGATCCAGGTCAGGCCCGGCCCCTGCTGGAAGCGGATTTCCGCGGGCACTTCATGGCCAAAGCCGGCGTGGAAATGGCAATCTGGGAACTGTCGGCACGCCGGCAAGGAGTGGCCCTGGCGACACTGCTGGGAGGGACTCGGACACGCATCCCGGTGGGAATCTCGATCGGTATCCAGGACACACCGAAGGCCCTGGCGCAGAAGGTGAAGCGGGCCCTCGGGTCGGGTTACCGAAAAATCAAGATCAAGATCGAACCAAAACGCGATCTCGAGTACCTCGAGGCCGCCGTGACCGAAGCGCCCGGGCACCTCTTGATGGCTGACGCCAACAGCGCGTACCACCTGACGGACGCCTCGCATCTTCAGAAGCTGGACGCTTTCGGTCTGATGATGATCGAACAGCCGCTGTCGGCCGGTGATCTGCGTCGCCACGCCCAGCTTCAAGAACTGATTCAGACGCCGATTTGCCTGGACGAGTCGGTCGACTGCCTGGAAAGGCTCGAAGACATGATCGCGCTCGGCGCGGGACGCATTCTCAACATCAAGCCCGGCCGAGTGGGAGGGCTGGCGGTGTCCCTGGCCATGCACGACCTGTGCGGCGCTCACCGGGTCCCGGTGTGGTGCGGCGGGATGTTGGAGAGTGGGATCGGACGTGGACACAATGTCGCACTGGCCTCGCTGCCCGGTTTCTCGCTTCCTGGGGATATCTCCCCCAGCCGCCGCTACTGGAGCCAGGACATCGTAGAGCCGGAATGGGAGATGGACGCCGAGGGCTACGTCACGGTCCCGGCGGGGCGCCCGGGGATCGGGGTTCGAGTCGATGAGGAACGCCTCGCCCACCTGGCGGTTCGGCGCGAAGTCTTGACACTGAGCTGAGGATGCGCTGCCAGGAGCTGGTCCCCGCTCGAGTCATCGAGATACGGCCTATGCTGACACGCGACCAAGCCCGCCAAGTCTACGACCGGTGGGGAGCTCGCCAGGACTCACAGTCCCGTTACGAGGAGCTCCCCCTCGGCCACCTGATCCGTCAGGGTGCGTTTCGGGAGGCCGAGTTCGTTCTGGAGTTGGGCTGTGGCACGGGTGCCTTCGCGCGCCAGCTACTCGAAGAGCACCTCCCGGCCTCGGCTCGCTACCTGGGTCTGGACCTCAGCCGCACCATGATTGAGCTCACCCGCCGGCGGATCGCCAAGTTCGGCGCGCGAGCTCAGGCGGTACTCACGGACGGGTCGATGAGTTTCCCCGTGGCCGACTCCAGCTGCGACCGGATCGTCGCCAACTACGTCCTGGATTTGCTGAGCGAGCACGACCTCGAGGGCTTCGTCCAGGAGAGCCACAGGGCCCTGTCCGCCCAGGGACGTTTGTGCATGGCGAATCTGACCCACGGAACCACCTTCCCGTCTCGTCTCGTGAGCGCGGCCTGGGGACTCGTCCAGCGCCTCGCACCCCGGCTGGTGGGGGGCTGCCGCCCGCTCGACGCCCGCCGCTTCCTGGATCCTCACCGATGGCACCTGGAGTTCGATCGAATCGTCGTTGCAGCCTGCATACCCTCCCAGGTGATCGTCGCCTCCCGGGTCGACAACCCGCTCGGCAGATCCGGCCGTTCGGACGCTCTCTGGCCTGACTCGAGCTGAGGAGAGCCCGGAGAACGACGTCCGTGCCAGGGGAGCGTCTGGGTCGATTCGGCCCACAACCTTTGAAATTTCAGGGCTCAACCGGCATAATCCTTCTTCGAGCCGATGAGCCGTGTGGCCTGACGGACCTCCGGGGTGGTTGCGGGTGCTGTCAGCGGCCGGGAAGCCGGCCGTCTCGTCGCCGAGGTGATTGGCATGAGTTTGAATATCGTGTTGCTGGGTGCCCCGGGTTCAGGAAAAGGCACGCAGGCAGACCGCTTGCAGGAGCGTCTGGGTCTGATTCACGTTGCCACCGGGGACCTGTTTCGCGACAACCTCGCGAGGGAGACCCGGTTGGGGCTGCTGGCCAGAGAATACATGAACCGGGGAGAACTCGTTCCCGACGATGTGACGGTCGACATGTTGCGCGGGCGATTGGAGCAATCCGATGTCCGGGACGGATTGGTGCTGGACGGCTACCCCCGCACGCTGGCCCAGGCCGAGGCACTGGATCGAATCCTGCAAGATCTGGGTGGCCGCCTCGACGGTGTCCTCTACATCAAGGTTCCGGACGACGAGATTGTCGACCGGCTTTCGGGCCGGCTGATCTGCAGCGAATGCCAAGCCCCCTTCCATCGTCGTCGTCTCCCGTTCGTGACGTGCCCCCTGGGCCGCTGCCAGGGAGAGTATCTCTATGAGCGAGAGGACGACCAGCCGCGTACCGTGCGGGCCCGGTTGAAGACGTTTCATGCCCGGACCGCCCCGCTGATCGAACTCTACCGCCGGCGAGGCCTGCTGGTGGAAGTCGATGGCGTCGGAAGTGTGGAAGAGGTTGCTGAGCGCACCGTCGGGGCTGTCGAGTGTCTTCGAGTCCAAACCTCCGACTCGAGTCTCTCGAGCTGATCCGCCCGGTCCGGATTCGGCAGGAGCTCACCGGTCGCAGGTCGGCCGGAATCTCAAATCGAAGCCTCGGTCTCGAGATCGATTGGAACTCGATCCTCGAGCTTTGAGATTTCCCCCGGGGCCCCAAGGGTTGACCCGGGGAAGAGGCCCGTAAAGGAGGTTGGAGAGATGGCGAGATCTCAGTCCAATCGGAAGAAGACGCCGGTCGTCCGGTCGGAGGTCGAGCCGCGGCGGAAAAAGACAGCCGCCGCCGGTTCCGTTCGAAATCTGGACGATCCGCAAATCTACATCAACCGTGAGTTGAGCCTGCTGGAGTTTCAGCGGCGCGTGCTGCAGGAGGCGCGTGACGAGGCAAACCCACCGCTGGAGAGGCTGAAGTTTCTGGCCATCCTGGGCTCCAATCTGGACGAGTTCTTCATGGTCCGCGTGGCAGGCTTGAAGGAACAAGTCGCCGCCGGTGTCGTGGATCTGCCGCCCGACGGGATGACGCCCGCCGAACAGCTCGACCAGGTTCGCAAATTGGCTTCCGAGTTGATGGCCGAGGCCCGCGACTGCCTGAGTTACGAGCTCCAGCCCCTGCTGGAGCGAGAGGGCATCCACATCCGCAATTACGAAGATCTGACTCCGGCGCAAAAAGCCACGGTCGATCGCTACTTCGAGGAAGTCATCTTCCCCGTCCTGACGCCTCTGGCCTTCGATCCGGGCCGGCCCTTTCCGCATATATCCAACCTCAGTCTCAACCTGGCGGTTCTGATCCGTGATCAGGTGCACAAGGAACGCTTCGCCCGGGTCAAGGTCCCCGGCACGCTACCGCGACTGCTGTGCATCGAGCGCCTCAAGACCGGCCCCCGGAAAAACGGCCACGGAGCGGGACAGCTCCACTTCACCTGGATCGAACAGGTCATCGCCGCCAACCTGCACTATCTGTTCCCAGGCATGGAGGTGGTGGAATCCCACGCCTTTCGCCTCACCCGCAACGCCGATATGGTGATCCAGGAACTGGAGGCCGGCGACTTGCTGGAGACCATCGAGGAGGGGGTCCGCCTGCGCCAGTTCGGTTCGGTAGTCAGGGTGACCGTGGGTAGCGCCATGCCCTCCCACATTCGCAACATATTGATCAGCAACCTGCAGCTGCACCCTCACGACATTTTCAATGTGGAGGGATTGCTGGGATTGAGCGGGTTGATGACCCTGACCTCGGTGGACCGGCACGACCTGAAGTACCCGGCGTTCCTGCCGGCCCTGCCGGCGGCGCTGCGAGAATTGAACTCAGACGACGACATCTTCGCTGCCATACGCCGTCACGATATCTTGCTGCACCATCCCTACGACTCGTTCACTCCCGTCATCGATTTCCTGCGCCAGGCCGCCCGCGACCCCAACGTGCTGGCGATCAAACAGACCCTCTATCGCGTCGGCAAGGATTCCCCCGTGGTGGAGGCACTGCTGGAGGCGCGGGAAAATGGGAAACAGGTGGCCGTGCTGGTGGAGCTGAAGGCGCGTTTCGACGAGGAGAGCAATATCAACTGGGCCAAGGCACTGGAACGGGAAGGTGTCCACGTCATCTACGGATTGCTGGGCCTGAAGACCCATTCCAAGATCGCCCTGGTGGTGCGCAGGGAAGGAGAGCGCATCCGCCGCTACATGCACCTGTCCACCGGCAACTACAACGCCGTCACGGCACACCTGTACACCGATTTGGGCCTCTTCACGTGCGACGATCAGATTGGCGCCGACTCAACCGACCTGTTCAACTATCTCACCGGCTATTCCGACAAGCGGCAGTACCGCAAACTGCTGGTGGCACCCATCAATCTACGAGACGAGATGACGCGCCTGATCCGGCGCGAGATCGAACACCAGAAGGCAGGACGTCCCGGACACTTGATCTTCAAGATGAACTCCCTGGTCGACAAGCCCATCATCAAACTGCTCTATCGCGCCTCCCAGGCAGGAGTGAAGATCGACCTGCTGGTGCGGGGGATTTGCTGTCTGCGGCCCGGATTTCCGGGGCTCAGCGAGAACATCCGGGTGATCAGCATCGTGGGCCGGTTCCTGGAGCACAGCCGCATCTACTACTTCCGCAACGGAGGTCAGGACGAAATTTACCTCGGCAGCGCCGATTTGATGCCCCGCAATATCAATTCGCGCGTCGAAGTGCTCTTCCCCATCGAAGACCTCCGGCTGGTCAGGCACCTGCGAGATGGAGTCCTGGCCACTCATCTCGCTGACAACGTCAAGGTCCGCTGCCTCCTCACCAGTGGCGCCTACGAGTACGTTCGGCCCGAGTCGGGGGCCAAGGCGGTCAACGCCCAGGAGTCGTTCCTTCAACAGCGAGCCGCCCCGAACTAACGGCTTCCCGCGGATTCGATCCCGAGAGCGACTGCTCCCGAAGTTCGCGTCGAGCATTGGAGGACGGCTGATCGAGATCCCCCTCAGAAGGAATGCCGCGGCTTTGGTCTGCAGCGCTTCAAAGCAACTCGCGGGGTGGCGCCGAGGCGGGCAGGAAATCCTGGCTGAGGAGGACTTCCAGGGGCACGGTCAAGGCATCGGCCAGCTTGAGCGCAACGCTGAGCGTCAGGTTCTGTTTGCCGTGCTCCACGGAACTCAGGTAGGTCCGGTCCAGTGTCGCTTCCCGAGCCAGCCGTTGCTGGCTCCAGCCGCGGGCCTTGCGCAGCGTCTGAACTCGCTTTCCCAGGATCTTCAGATAGTGCTGCAGGGAGAGTGCCGGCTCGTCGATTCCCAGGCAGCGCCGGGCCTCTTCCGAGGCGTCCAGGGCATCACCGACCACCACGGAGGCGGGGATGTCTTCCAACTCGTTCGAGTGATTTCGGCAGGCCTCGCCACCGACCAGGACGGGAACCTCTGGAAAGGACTCGTGAATCAGTCGCACCGCGTCCCGAAGAATCTCCAGACTGCTGTCCAGACTGCAGGAGAGGCCCACCAGATCGACGTGTCGTTCCTGCAGGAAGACGATCAAGGCTCGAGCGGGCGTGTCTGCACCCAGGAAATCCACTTCCCAGCCGTCGAAATGAAGAAAATCGGCCACCATCCGAACCCCGATGGTGTGCAGGTCACCGCAGATCGAGGTGAGCACTACCCGGCGTCCCAAGCGGGTCTTGGGGCGCATCACCTGGCGAAGCCTGCTCAGATGATTGATCACGATCTCGGTGGCCAGGTGCTCCTGAGCGATGGGCAGCTGTTCCTCACACCAGAGCCGGCCGATCTCGACTTGAACCGGTGCGATGAACTCCAGATAAATCCGAGTGATCCCGTGGCTGATGAGCGCCTCTTGGACCAAGGACCCGGCCTTCTCGGATTGACCCGTCAGCAGCGCCCTCTGGTACTCTTTTCTCAGTCTTTCCAATGAGGGGGGACCGCCCACTGACCAGGGTCTCCTTCGAGTTGTTGAATATGGGTCACAAATCACGGAACATCTGTTGTGACCACTCCACATTAGATCCGAGTCAAGGCCACGTTGTCAAAGGCCAATTCTCGCTACAATGCTGCAGGCGGCATTTCTCGGAAGGTATCTGACGGCGGCGGGGATCAACGAAGCCCCCTACGGCTTCCACGGCCTCGGGGACAGGGCACGGATTCCGCCCACCACTGGCCGGGGGCGGACACGGGGACATGGGCACGGATGACGAGGCACGGACCTGGCGAGGAGACTTTTGGGGACAGGTCACGAATGGCGAGGGACAAAGAACAAAGAGACTCGGGGACACAAAGACTAAAGACTCGGGGACAGGGCACGGACAGACTAAAGACTCGGGGACAGGGCACGATTTGCCCGAGACGAAGACTCACGAGAGACATGGGGACAGGGCACGGGCGACGAGCAGATGCCGAGGCAGGGATGAGTGGCCGAATGACGGCCTCGGGGACAGACGACCGCCTTGCCTTGGGGACATTGGGGACAGGGCACGAAAAAAGGGGGAGACGAGACATGGGGACAGGGCACGGGCGACGAGCAGATGACGAGGCAGGGATGAGCGGCCGAATGACGGCCTCGGGGACGGACGACCGCCTTGCCTTGGGGACATTGGGGACTTGGGGACATTGGGGACAGGGCACGAAAAAAG
>JBFKLX010000026.1:0-35405 GCA_041630155.1 Acidobacteriota bacterium | reverse complement strand
GCGGCGGCGGTCTCCGGCTCGAAGGTCAGGGCAGCGTCGTTGAGCTGGAGGCGGTCGAGGGCTTCCCGCAATTCGGGAAACTGATCGGCGTCGACCGGATAGAGGCCGCAGAACACCATGGGCTTGACTTTGCGATAGCCGGGGAGGGGTTTCTCGGCCCGCTGCCGGGCGCTCGTCATGGTGTCGCCGACCTGGCACTGGCCGATCGACTTGATCGCGGCGTGGACGAAACCGACCTGGCCGCAGCGCAGGACCTGGGCCTCCCGCATTCGAGGGGCGAAGACGCCGACCCCGCTCACCTCCGCCTGGAAACCGTTGGCCATCATGCGAATCTCCATGCCCTTGCGTAGTTGGCCGTCGAAAACCCGGACGTAGGCGATGATGCCCAGGTAGGGATCGAAGTGGCTGTCGAACACGAGGGCCCGAGGCGGATCGTCAATTTTTCCTCGTGGTGGAGGAATCTTACGAATCACCGCTTCCAGTATTTCCTCAATTCCAATCCCTTGCTTCGCGCTGGCCAGCAGGGCCTCATTGGCCTCGATCAGCAAGGTCTCCTCGATTTCCCGTTTGACACGCTCGGGGTCGGCGGCCGCCAGGTCGATCTTGTTGATCACAGGGATGATCGCCAGGTCGTGCCCCAGTGCCAGGTTGACGTTGGCCAGAGTTTGCGCCTCTACGCCCTGAGCCGCATCCACCACCAGAATGGCGCCTTCGCAGGCCGCCAGGCTGCGGGACACTTCGTAGGTGAAGTCGACGTGCCCGGGCGTGTCGATCAGGTTCAATTCGTAGGTCTGGCCGTCCCGAGCTCGGTAGTCGAGCCTCACGGCGGCCATCTTGATGGTGATGCCCCGTTCCCGCTCCAGGTCCATTTGATCCAGCACCTGTTCGCGCATCTGGCGCGCCTCCACCGTACCGGTGAACTCCAGGATCCGGTCGGCGAGTGTCGACTTGCCGTGGTCGATGTGGGCAATGATGCAGAAGTTACGAATATTGGCCTGGGTCATGGAAAAGGTCCGAATGAAATGGTTGCCGGAATGGAAAGCCGTGAATGGGGCCTCAACCGAGCCGCTGGGCGCCGCCGCAGCTCACATAGCGCGGCAAGGCGTTTCCCGAGACGAAGCGCCAGATGCTTCGGGTGACTCCTGGGATGAGATGCAGAGCGCTGGGCACTGGCGAATGGTAACACAGGAAGAATGTGGGAAGTGCGAAGTAGGGAGTCGAGGGGAAGTACGGTAGAATGGCGGGCCAGGATGGTGTTGGTGTTTTCGGGCCTGCTGGCCGCTCTCTTCCTGATCCTGGGCCTGCTCGTCTGGGGCGTGAGCCGAATCTTCACGAGGCGGCTCCGTCTGCTGCGGACGCTGAAGTGGGTGCTCGTCAGCTACCTGGTCTTTCTGCCCCTCAGCGTGTTCGTCGGGTTCCCGCTGTTGGCTGCCTACCTGATTGCTTTCTCTGGAACGCGGCCCATGGACCGGGAGCTGGCGATCGATCCGTCCAGCTTCGGCTGTTCCTTCGAGCCGGTCACCTTTCCGAGTCGGGACGGGCTGGATTTGCAGGGCTGGTGGATGCCCGGGCAGGCCGACCAGCCGCTCTTCGTGCTGGGGCACGGGCTCTTTCGGGATCGCAAAGAGGTGGTGGAGAGGGCTTGCCGCCTGAATCAGCTCGGTCACGGCACACTGGTCTACGATTCGCGGCGTCATGGTGCCAGCCCGGGACCGGCCGTTTCGCTGGGGTACCTGGAACGGCTGGACGTGCTTGGCGCGTACGATTTCGCCTCCCGCCACGAGTCCGCCGGAGTGGTGATTCTGGGGGTGTCGATGAGTGCCACCGCTTCGTTGCTGGCGCTGCCGGAGCTGAGAGAGGGCGTGGTGGCGGTGATCGCCGACAGCCCGTTTGCCAGTCTGGAAGAGACCGTGGAGCGGCACGTGTGGCTGTTCCTGGGATTGCCTTCCTTTCCCTTCGTGCCGGTGTTCGACTGGTACCTGGGACACCTGGCGGGCTTTGCCCCCGGCCGGCTGGACACCCGAGAGGCGGTGCGCCACGATCATGGGGTTCCGATTCTACTGATCTACGGCGGCGACGATCAGCGCATGCCGGCCGAGACGGCCCGGGCCATTTTCGAGGCCATCCCCATACCCCGTAAAGACCTGGTGTTCTTTCCGGGAGCCGGGCACGCCAGAGCCTGGAACACCGACCCGCAACGCTATCTGCAAGTGATCCGGGAATTCATCGACGGGCGCTCCGTCGGGTCGCCCGCCCGCACGGCGCGCTGACCCCGGGCTCACTCTATTTCAGCTTGAAGATGACCGTGACGGTAGTGATGACCGGGACGGGCTCGCCGTTGAGCAGCGTGGGCGAGTAGCGCCACTGGCGAACCGCGCTCAGCGCCTCCTCGATCAGCAGAGGGTTTCCCCTGACGACGCGCAGGTTGGTGATGCGCCCCTCCTCGTCGATGGTCGCCTGCAGCACCACCGGACCCTGCACTCGTGCCAGGCGGGCGATCTCGGGATAGTCCGGATCCACCCGATGAATCAGCCGGGCGCCCTCGACGCCGTGGCTGATCTTGATGGGCTCTCGACGCGCCGGAGGCGGGGGAGGAGGGGGAGGAGGGGCAGAGCCCGGTTCGCCGACTCCGCCGGGAATTCCCCACCGATCGCCGATTCCCGGGATTCCTGGAGTCCCACTGCCGCCGGGCACGGCTCCCGGATATGGGGACGGTCCGCTCCAGCGGATCTCGGGAAGGCCGGCCGGCGCCTCGGGAATCTCGGTCGGGATGTGCGTGGGCTGGGTGAACTGGTCCACGATGATCCGGGTCGGCCGTTGAGAAATTCGCGGCTCCGGAGGCGCGGGGACGGGGATGCGGGGCAGTTCGGGCTCGGGTGGCGGAGAGCTCAGATAACTGACGAACTCAGCGGCCGGCAGCTCTTGGAAGTACCAGAGCGGGAGGGCGATCAGCACGCCGATCAGAACCAGATGCAAGACCAGCGACACGAGCAGCGTCCGGCTGCCGCCGCGCCGCCTCTCGCGGGTAGACAAATACTCGAACATGGTGAGCCTCCTCTTACGGCCGGATCCGAAGACACGACGCCTTCGAAACCTGGGAAAAGATCTGCCGAAGAAGAGGCCTCTTCCGAGAATGCCCGGGACCGCCCCAATGCGGTCCCGGCTTCACGGAATTAGTGTAGGGAAGGAGTGTTTTTGTTCCCGAAATGCTCGACCGGTCACTTGTTTCACGCGGTCAGCGTCTGCCGGGTTCCACGACCGCCTCAGCCCCTCACGCCCAGCTTTCGCAGGGCCGTCATCATGGGGCACCAGTTGGTGAAAGCGGACTGGAACAGGTTCAGGCCGACGAAGGCGGTGAACCAATACCAGTAGGGGTGGACCCAGTGAGCCAGCGCCAGGCTGAGCAGGATGAAGAATCCGGCGATCATACGCAAGAGTCGTTCCACGTTCATGTCGTCATTGCTCCAATGGGGCAGGAGAGGTGCGACCTCCCGCAGCGCCCTGCCGGCGCTGGGAGAGGAAGAACAGAATCGGCACCGTCATTCGCGAGAGCAGCAGGGAGGCGACCTCCCCGGCCATCAGCGATATGGCCAGTCCCTGAAAAATAGGATCGAACAGGATCACCGACGCTCCGACCACCACAGCCGCCGCGGTCAGCATCATGGGGCGGAAGCGGACGGCTCCCGCATCCACCACGGCTTCGTCCAGGGGCATGCCCTGGGAGAGCCGCAGCTGCACGAAGTCGACCAGGATGATCGAATTGCGAACCACGATGCCGGCGCCGGCGATGAAACCGATCATCGAAGTGGCGGTGAAGAAGGCGCCCATCCCCCAGTGCGCGGGCAGAATCCCGACCAGGGAGAAAGGGATGGCCGCCATGATCACCAGGGGAACGGCCAGCGATTGAAACCACCCCACCACCAGCAGGTAGATCAGCACCAGCACGGCGGCAAAGGCCAGTCCCAGGTCTCGAAACACTTCGTAGGTGATGTGCCATTCGCCGTCCCACTTGATGCTGAGGCGCTCGGTGGAAGAGGGCTGGCTGGCCGTGTACTGCTCGATTCGATACCCCTCGGGAATCTCCAGTTCCTCGATTCGCCCGCTCAACTGTCCAATCACGTAGACGGGGCTTTCCTCGCGCCCCGCCAGGTCGGCGGTGACGTAGACCACGGGCTGGAGATTCTTGTGAAAGATGCTCTTGTCCTGAACTCGGCTGTGAGCCGTGACCAGCTCACTCAGCGGAATCAGTGCTCCGGAGGCGCTCCGGATGCGCAACGCCAGCAAATCGCTCAGGGCGCTTCGCTGCCGGCGCGGCAGCCTCAAAAGAATCAGGACATCTTCCTTCTCGGCGGGCAGATGGAGCAGTCCGGCCGGCAGTCCTCCCAGGGCCAGGCGCAGCGTCTGCGAGATCTCCTCGGCGGAGACGCCGTTGAGGGCGGCCTTGCCGCGGTCGATCACCAGCTGGTATTTGTCTTGATCGGCCTCGATGTAGGAGTCGACGTCCACCACCCCTTCGGTTTCATCGAAGATTTGTTGCACCTGCCGGGCCAGCTCCAGCTGCCGCTGGTAATCGGGCCCGTATACTTCGGCCACGATGGTCTGCAGGACAGGGGGGCCCGGAGGCACCTCGGCCACTTTCACGGCGGCCCCGTGGCGGCGGGCGATGTCCTGGATCTCGGGCCGCAAGCGCTTGGCGATGTCGTGGCTTTGGCTGCTGCGCGCACCCTTGGGCTGGAGGTTCACCTGAATGTCGGCCTGGAAGGGCTGGTTGCGCAGGAAGTAGTGCCGGACCAGGCCGTTGAAATTGTAGGGGGAGGCTGCCCCCACGTATTGCTGGTAATCGGTCACTTCCGGGACGGTGGCCAGGAAGTCGCCGATCTCGCGCGTGGCCGCCGCCGTCTTTTCCAGCGGCGTCCCTTCGGGCATGTCGATCACGACCTGGAACTCGCTCTTGTTGTCGAAGGGCAGCATCTTGACCACCACGAGCTGGGCGGCCACCAGCAACATGGCCAGCAGCAGCAACCCCACCACTCCCGCCAGAAACCCGTTTCGCCAGAGTGGCTGGTGGATCAAACGCCCCATGATGCGTCGGTAGAAGCGGGTGGTCCACCCTTCTCGCTCCTCCCCGTGGTGTCCGCCACTCTCCCGCTTCAAGAGCCGCAATGAGGCCCAGGGAGTGACCATGAAGGCCACCACGAGGGAGAAGAGCATGGCGGCCGAGGCGCCCACCGGAATGGGCCGCATGTAGGGCCCCATCAAGCCGCGCACGAAGGCCATGGGAAGGATGGCCGCGATCACGGCGAACGTGGCCAGGATCGTCGGATTGCCGACCTCATCGACCGCTTCCACCACGATCTGGGGGAGCGAGCGGCCCCGGTTGGAGGACATCCGGTAGTGGCGGACGACGTTTTCCACCACCACGATGGCGTCGTCCACCAGAATGCCGATCGAGAAGATCAGGGCGAAGAGCGTGACCCGGTTGAGCGTGTATCCGAGAAAGTAGAAGACGACCAGGGTGAGAGCCAGGGTGACCGGGATTGCCAGCGCCACGATGCCCGACTCGCGCAGACCCAGGGTCAGCCAGATCAACACCGAAACCGACACGATCGCCAGCAGCATGTGAAAGAGCAGCTCGTTGGACTTCTCCTGTGCGGTTTCTCCGTAGTTGCGCGTCACCGAGACCTGCAGATCGGAGGGAATCAGGCTGCCGCGGAGCGCTTCCACCGTTTCGATCACCCGGTCGGCCACGATCGTCGCGTTGGTGCCCTGCCGCTTGGCGATCGACAGAGTCACGGCGGGGTAGGGGACTCCCGGCCGCCCCAGGCTCGATCCTCCCCCCAGCTGATGGCTCTCCTGGGCGGCCTGGCCGAGCGCGAAGAAGACGTAGTTGGACGCCTCTTCGGGGCCGTCCCGCACCTCGGCCACGTCGCGCAAGTAGACCGGCCTTCCGGCGAAGACGCCCACCACCAGCTCGGCCACCTCCGAGGCGCTGGTCAGGAAACCGGAGGTCTCGACCAAAAAGTCCCGGTTGTCCCGGGAGAAGGATCCGGAGAGTTGTTGGGAGTTGGCTCGGGTCAGACGGCCTGCCACCTCGAGAGGGGACAGGTGATAGGCCTCCAGCCGATCGCGCTGCAGATGAACGGCGATCTGCCGGCGCTGGCCCCCCAGGATGTCGACCTGGGAGACGTTGGGCACCGACTTGACCGGGTCGTGCAACTGGGCAGCCACCCGCCGCAGCGTGAAGTGGTCGTAGTGGGGGCTCCACAACGTCAATGCCAGGATCGGGACGTCGTCGATCGAACGCGGCTTGATCAGGGGCGGGGACGCTCCGGGCGGGATCAAGTCGAAGTTGGCGAACATCTTCTGGTTGAGCCGAACGATGGCCTTCTCTTCGTCCTCTCCCACGTAGAAACGAACGACTGCCAGGGCCACGCCGGGGCTGGAAGTCGAATAGATGTACTCGACACCGGGAATCTCCCAGAGGAGCTTCTCCATCGGCTTGGTCACCCGCTCTTCGACTTCCCGGGCGCTGGCTCCGGGCATCTGAACGAAGACGTCCACCAGGGGAACCACGATCTGTGGCTCCTCTTCGCGGGGAAGGACCGCCACGGCGCCGATGCCGGCCAGGATGGAAGCCCCGATCAGCAGCGGCGTCAGCTTGGAATTGACGAAGGCGGCGGCAAAGCGCCCCGCCAGTCCATGACCTTTTCGACCTCGAGAGCTCATCGCTGGACCTCTGGTTGGGCGGCAACGCTGACGGGGCTGCCGTCGCGCAGCTCGCGTGGCGGGTCGAGCACGACCAGATCCCCCGGGCTCAGACCGGACAATATCTCCTGGTGGCTTCCGATCGGGGCGCCGACCTCCACCAGGCGGAAGCGGGCGGCGCCGCCGGGGCCGACGATGAACACGCCGGTCAACTGTCCCTGGCGCCGGACGGCTGAAGACGGTACGCTCAGCACTTCATCCTGGCCGGTCGGCAGGCTGAGCCGGCCAAACAGGCCGGAGCGCATTCCCGGTCCCTCGGGGAGTTCGATCTTGATCCGGAAACTGCGGCTGGCGGGGTCGGCTGCCGGCTGGATTTCCACGACCTGCCCTTGCAGCTCCCGCTCGAGTGCGTCGACGCGAACCTCCAGGGTCTGGCCCAGTGAAACCTTGCCCACCAAAGATTCGGGGAGATCAGCCACCAACCGGAAGCCTTCCAGGGACTCCAACTTCAGCAGCGGAAGGCCGGGAGAAGCCAGGTCCCCCAATTCGACCTGCTTGGCGGTCACGATCCCGGCAAAAGGAGCGCGGATCTCAGTGTATCCGAGGGTTGTTTCTGCTTGCTGATACTGAGCGCGAGCGCGCCGTTCCGCCTCTTCGGCCTGCTGCTGCCGGGCCCGGATCGATTCCAGCATGGCGGCGGCCCGGCGCCGCTCCGCCTGAGAGGCGTCTCGGCGGCTGCGCACTTCATCGAACTCCTGATCGCTGACCGAACCCCGCTGGTGCAGCACCTGGAAGCGCTGAAAAGTGGATTCCGCCAGTTGGGCATTGGCCTGGGCCGCCTCCAGCGCGGCACGGGCGGCCTCCAGGGTTTGCCGGGCCTCGCGGATGCCATACTCGCTCTGCTCCCGGGCGGCGGCAGCCGATTGCAGGCCCGCGGACAGTTCTCGGGAGTCGAGCCGCAGCAACACTTGCCCCTTGCCGACCCGATCGCCTACGTTGATGGACACTTGCGAAACCTGGGCCATGACACGGCTGGAAAGGGACGCGGAGGTCCGGGCCTCCACTGTGCCGGTCAGGTTCAAAGTGCGTGGCTGGGCGCTGAGACGCGCCTTCTCCACCTGGACCGGGACGGCCGGAAGGGCCGCTGCCGGGTCCGCGTCATGATCGGAGCCACCGCAGTGCGCCGCCAGCCAGCTGAGTGCGGCGATTGCCAAGAAACGAGTCCTCATGATCTAGTCCTCACGATGCATCAAGGGAGAAATGGAGTCACATCGGTCAAGCGTCCGCTGGCCAGCAGCACCCGGGCGTATCCGAGGGTTTGCTGATAGCGCGCCTCGAGCTGGTTCAGCTGTGCCTGCAACTGCGCCGTCTGCGCTCGCAGGAGTTCCGTGATGGTGGTCAAACCGACCTCGTGACGGTCCCGCACGATGCGCAGGGCCTCGGCCGCTTGCTCTGCAGCCGCTTCAGTCACGCCCCGCTTTTCTCGGACGGCGCGCCAGTGCTGATAGGCCTGGCTCACTTCCAGGGCCACGGCCTGCTCCTGCTGCCGTTCCATCGCCTCGGCGGCCCGCACCGCCGACAGCGCCCGGGAGATTCGGGAGTCACGGCCAAAGTCGACCAGATCGAACGTCAAACGCGCTCCCACAGTGAAATCCGCGCTGCCGCTGGACAGGTCACGGCTGCTGGCGCCGTACTGGGCGAACAGGTTCAGGTCGGGCTGCCACTGTCCCCGGGCCGCGCGGAGCAGCTGGCGGGCTCGTTCCGTTTCCGCCTGCCGCAGCAGCACCTCGGGCCGTCGTCCAGGCGCTTCGGCCAGCCATTCGCTGAGAGGGGTCTCGGGGAAGGTCCGCTCGGGAAGCCCCCCGGCGGGCTCGGCCGGCTGGGTGACGGGCAACCCCAGCACCGTATTGAGAGCCGCTCGGGCCGTCGCCGCTCCCGAATCGCTCTCGATCGCCTGCTGCTCGAACTCCGCCCGCTGGGCTTGCGCCGCGAGCAGATCGGAGGCGACCAGAACCCCCTGTTCGACCAGGTCGCCGATCCGCCTCTCCTCGGCCCTCGCCGTCTCGACGGCTCGAGTGGCGACCGCCTGCCGCTCCTGGGCCAGCAGAATCGAGAAAAAGGCTTCTATGACCTGGTAGCGCAGCTGCTGGGTGATCATTTCGGTCTGGGCCCGCGCGACCCGCTCGCCCGACTTGGCCTGCCCGATCGAAGTGGAAATCGCGCGGCGGTTCAAGAGAGGCAGTTGCAGGTCCAGCGAGGTCCGGAAGTTGGAGAGGGAACCCGGATTGTTCAGTGAATCGATGGCGAAATTCTGGAGTCCGAACCGGCCCTGTTCCAGCAGCGAGCCAAAAGCGAACACCGGATTGTTGCCGTGGCTGAAGGCCTCCGAGAAGCGAAGTGCGGGAAGCCGCGCCGATTCCGCCTCTCGCCGAGCTTCCCCGGCCACCTCCTCTCCGGCCCTGGATGCTTCCAACAGAGGATTCTGGGCCAGCGCCAGCTCCACGGCGCGCGCCAGAGTCAGGGGCGATTCCTGAAAAAACGAAGAAGCGGCCCGGAGACCCGGCAGGGAAGCGCCCACTACCAGGAAACAGGCCAACAACGGTCCGGCGGGGGAAGGCTTGGCTCGATTCATGTCGTCTCCGTGGAAGATTATATGACCGTGTACGCATATAAGCAAGTAGTGTGTTGAAATAATTTTCGGAGGTCGAGACTTTCTCTCGGAGCCGAGCCGGCCGGCATTGCGTTCGGTACTCTTTTACTTTATGCTTGAACGAGCATGTGGTGATGAAGTTTGCGGAGGCAAGGAGGGCACGTGGGAAAGCGGACAACAGCGAGAGTCTTGTCGGACCAGGCGTTGCGCCTGGTGGCGGATCGCTTCAAGGCCCTGAGCGAGCCCACTCGCTTGAAGCTGCTGATGGCTCTGGAGACGGGTGAGAAGACCGTCAGCGAGCTGGTCGAAGTGGCCGGCACGGGACAGGCCAATGTCTCCCGGCAACTCCAGCACCTGGCCGAGGCGGGGATTCTGGGCCGGCGGCGCGAAGGACTCAACGTCTACTACCGAATCGTGGATCCCGGCGTGTTCCAGTTGTGTGACGTGGTTTGCGGCAGCCTTCAGGATTACTTCGAAAGCCGGGCCAGGGCCTTCGGCGGATAGGCCATCGGAGCGGGGAAACCGGCTGGCACGAGACCGGAGGGGGCGCCTCAGTGCAAGGCGGGGGTCTCGAAGGCTTCGGAAATCACCGGGCCCAACTCCCGGGAATACTCGCTCGGGTCCAGTCCCAGGAGGCGAAGCAGTGTGGGAGCGATGTCCTTCTGAGTGAAGTGGACGGAGGAGAGTTCGCCCCGAGCGGGCGTATCGGGACCCACCACGGCCAGCCAGATGTACTCGGCCCCGGGAACGTCCTTTCCGTGCTTGGTCCAGTCTTCGGCTCCACCCCCGCGCCCGTGGTCGGTGGTCAGCAGCAGCGTGGTTTTCTGGTGATACCGGGGCATGGACTGGATCAAGCGCCAGAGCTGCCGCAGGAAGTCGTCGTAGAGGTGAATCGTCTGAACCACCCGATCGTAGCGGCCCTGATGCGCCCAGTCGTCGGTGTCGTCCAACGCGATGTAGAGCAGACGAGGCTGCCGCCGCTCCAGGTATTCCAGGGCGATGTGAAAGGTCACCGCGTCGCTGCGAACCTCGTCCCAGGGGGGCAGGATCTCTCGTTGCAGGGTATTCAGCAGGGCCAGCTCTCCGTCGCGCAGAGGTTCGGGCAGGGGCGCCACTCCGGCATTGCGGAAGATGGTGTCGGTCTGGGCCGAGCAGATGGCCTCGAAGGTGCTCCAGGAAGCGATGCAGGCCACCTGATGCGGCTGCAGGTTCAGCTGGCGGCGCGCGTATTCCAGGACGGTCTCCTCGGGAATCCGCACAGGGTCGTTGCTGTCGACCGACTTCAGCACCCGCCCGGTGAGCAGTTCGGCATAGCCCGGATAGGAGAACCGGTGGGGATTGGCGACGCGCCCCACGCTGCCCAGGCGGGGGTTTCCCAGCACCACGCCCTGGGGAGCCAGCTCCTCCCAGAAAAAGGGCATCAGCCGCCGGCGCCGCTCCTCTGCCGTGGCGGCCTGGTATCGCTGCCGGAGCGATTGGTCCTCCTCCGGGAGCAGAGTGGCGTCGATTCCTCTGAACAGCTCCTCGTGCCGCAGCCCGTCCAGAGTGATCAGGACGACGTTCTCGGTTCGAAGCGTTGAGGTCCTGGGGCTGGAGGGGCCGCAGGTGGGAATCAGGAGCAGGAGCAATAGCCACGACTTGTGCACGAACGGCAGGGTACCACCACGACCGGCCGATTCGAAACTGGAAAGACGAGGAGTTTCGGCCGGGCAGTGGAGCGCCGCCGGACTGCTCAGAGGGGCTCTCTGCAACCGGGCCAAGTGACAAGTGCATCTATGGCATCATGGAAGAGTGTCCAATACGCGTGCGGCAGCTGGCGTGAATACCGAAGCCCAAGTGGATCGAGAACAACTCGAGGCATCGCTCGAGGAGCTGCGCCGCAGGGTGTCCGAGCCGCGCCACGGCATTCACGGACCGGGAACCATCGCCTGGGAGGTCGGCCGGGAGAACGTGCTGTTCCTGGGCGGGGGCCGGGCGGCTCTGCTGCAGCTGGCTCACCCGGCCGTGGCCAGCGCCATCGCGCAACACTCCCAGACACGGCAGGACGTGTGGGGGCGTTTCTGGCGAACGTTTCGCAACGTCTGGGCGATGTCCTTCGGCGACCTGGACGCCGCCCAGGCGGCGGCCCGGCGGGTGCATGCCATCCACTGCCGGGTCTACGGGCAACTCGAGCCGGCTACGGGTGACGGACCGGCCACCGCCTATTCCGCCAATCGAGCCGAAGCGCTGCTCTGGGTTTACGCCACGCTTGTGGACACCTCGCTGCAGGTCTTCCAGCTGGCCGTGCGCCCGCTCTCCCGAGCGGAAAGGGACTGCTTCGTCGAAGAATCGCAGTCGTTCGGTCTGCTCTTTGGCATTCCCCGAACAGTCCTGCCGTCCGACTCCCGGGAGTTGACCCGCTACATGACTTCTCAACTGGAATCGGAGCAGATTGCCGCCTGGTTGCCGGCGCGGCGGATGTGCGATTTCCTGATGCAGCCGCTCTTCTGGGGCATGGGACCGCTGTCTTCCTGGTACCAGACCATGACGGCCGGACTGCTGCCCCCTCGGCTTCGGGAAGGGTTCGGCTTTCGATTCGAGCAGCGCGAACGACAGCGTTTCGAGCGTTGGCTGGAGCGCGTCCGCCGCCTCTTGCCGTACCTTCCGGGGCGGCTTCGCTACGTGCCGGCCTATCACACCGCGCTGCGGCGAAGTCGAAGGGGCGCCCGCTCCAGCAGGCATTCGTCGTGAGGGCTTGCCGCCGGGGCGCGATTGGCCTTGCGTCCAGGTCACGGAGTGGCTAGAAAGAAGGCATGAGTGACGAGGAGAAGCCCTCGCTGGGCATGCAGCGGCAACTGGAGATCTACCTGCGGGGCGCCCAGGGGAGCAAGCCTGCCTTTCCCATTTCCATTGAGGACCTGGAGGAGAAGGCGCGCCAGGCGCTCTCGCCGGAGGCCTATGCCTATCTGGCGGGCGGGGCGGGCGGCGAAGACACGATGCGGGCCAACCGGGAGGCGTTTCGGCGCTGGAGGATCGTGCCGCGCCTGCTGCGCGACGTGGCGCAGCGGGACTCGAGCGTCGAGATCCTGGGCCAGCGCCTGCCAGCGCCCCTGTTGCTGGCGCCCATCGGGGTCCAGGAGATCCTGCACCCGGAGGCGGAGCTGGCGGTGGCCCGAAGCTCCGCGGAGCTCGGAATCCCCTTCGTGCTCAGCACCGTCTCCTCTCGCACCATCGAGCAGGTCGCCGAGGCCATGGGCCCCGCGCCCCGCTGGTTCCAGCTCTACTGGAGCCGCAGCAACGAGCTGACGGCCAGTCTGGTGAAGCGGGCCGAGCAGGCGGGCTACGGGGCGATCATGGTCACGCTGGACACCTCGCTGCTGGCCTGGCGCGAACGGGACGTTCAGCACGCCTACCTGCCCTTCATTCACGGCCAGGGACTGGCCAATTACTGGAGCGATCCCGTCTTCCGAGCCATGCTGCCGGAGCCGCCGGAGCAGAATCCGATGGCGGCGATTCAGCGTTTCGCCCAGATCTTTTCCAACCCCTCTCAGACCTGGAACGATCTGCAGTTCCTGAAGGACCAGACTCAACTGCCCATCCTGCTGAAGGGCATCCTCTCGGCCGACGACGCGGCGCACGGAGTGGACTCGGGGGCTGACGGCATCATCGTGTCCAATCACGGGGGCCGGCAGGTGGACGGCGCCGTGGCCGCCCTGGACGCCCTGCCCGGCGTGTTGGAACGAGTGGGCAGCCAAACCACCGTGCTCTTCGACAGCGGGATTCGTCGGGGCTCGGACCTGTTCAAGGCAGTAGCCCTGGGAGCCCGGGCCGTCCTGCTGGGGAGGCCCTACGCCTACGGTCTGGCGGCCGGAGGCAGCGAGGGGGTGCGCGACGTCCTGCTCAACTTCCTGGCCGATGTCGAATTGACGTTGGGGCTGGCCGGATGCCGCAGCTTCTCCGAGGTGCAGCCCGACCGCCTGGTGCGCGGCTGACCAAAATGGCGGAGGATGCCTCAGGGGGCCTGGAAAGGATGATTGATTTTTTCAGAACCTGCCCGCAGTAGTTGTCTCGCCGGGACCCGACTTTTCCAAGTCCTGACTTCCGCTGAATCTTCACAAACTGCTGATAAATAGAGATTTTTACTTGTTTGTCGTGATCTGGCACGAGGCCTGCAGTCCGGGCCTGTGACTCGAGCGCGTCGGACGCCCGAGGAGGTCGAAGATCTGATCCCCAACAGCGGATCGGATCGAGCAGGCGGTGAATGTTCCATGCTTCTGGGGCCCCTCCCTGCCACAGAGGTTGCCGTCATGGTTCCGGACTTCCCGGCTGCCGGGGCGCGCAAACATTCGAACCAGTTGAGTTGCGGGCGTGCCCAGCCTGGGGGTTCGCAGAGGCAGCAGTGTTTCTGGGGGCCGCCGAAGCTCACGCTCCAGGAGGAGTGTCATGTGCCGTATTGTGCCGGATCGGAGGCATCTCTTTTGGATTTTGTTGCTCGGCCTGCTGGCGATTGGTCCAGGTGTGGTGGCGCGGCAACCGATCCCGGCGCCTGCCGGAAAGCCGAATCTCCTCGCGGCCTTCCTGAGCAACCAGGGGCAGTGGCCGGCGGACTGGCATTTCGCAAGCACAGGAATGCGCCCGCGCGCGGCTTTCGGACCGGACCGGGTCCTGATCGATTTTGCGAAGTCTCCTCTTTCCGGCTCCACCGACGAACCTGCCGAGGCAGGGCGGCCGGAAAGGCTCGACCTGGTTTTTCGAAACACTGCCGGCCCGGTGTCACCGCGGGGAGAACACCCTCTCGAGGCCCGCGTCAACTGGTTGTTGGGCGCTCGGCCGTCGAAGCGGCTGGACGAAGTGCGCCTCTTTCAAGGGGTACGCTACGCGAATCTGTGGCCGGGGATCGATCTCACCTTTGCTTCCGGGGAGGAAGGGCTAAAGTACGACCTTCGCTTGACTCCAGGGTCACGGTTGAGTGACGTCGGATTGGCCTACGGGCCGGTGCGGCGGGCCCGGCTCGACCCCCACGGAAACCTGAATCTCGAAACGGCCTGGGGCGTGTTGACCGACCTGCGGCCCGAGGCCTATCAACTCATCGGGGAAGAGCTGCGCAGCGTGTCCAGCCGATTCGTCCTGTTGCCGTCTCCGCGCGGAGAAGCGCACTTCGGTTTCGAACTGACAGGACCATACGACGCGTCGGCTGAATTGGTCATCGACCCGGGGCTCGTCTATTCGAGTTATCTGGGAGGGCAGGGGACGGAGCATTTGCCTTCCCCGGCCGGCCCCAATCTGGCGGTGGCGGTCGACGCGAGGGGGAACACCTACTTGGGGGGCGTCACAGACTCACTGGTCTTCTCCCTGCAGGATTCCGAAATCCGAAGTTCTTTCGACCTCTACCTGGCGCGCTTCGGGCCAACGGGCCAGCTCGGTTCAGTGAGTTTTCTGGGCGGGACCGGCGATGAGTCGCTGGGGGCCGTGATTGCCGGGCCAGGAGGCCGGGTCTACCTGGCGGGGGCCACGGATTCTCCCGACTATCCCACTTCGCGGCGCGCTCTGCAGCGCCAGCCCTCAGGGGGGCTGGACGGGTTCGTGACCATTCTGGAGGGCGGCTCGGGAGAGCTCGTGGCTTCGACTCTGCTGGGAGGCCGGGGACGAGACTCGGCCGCCGATCTCACCGTACTCCGGGACGGAACAATCTTCCTCACGGGGACAACCACGTCCCCAGACTACCCCACCGCACAGCCCACATTTAGCCAAAACTACCGAGGCGGGGAGGACGCTTTTCTCACCCGCCTCGGCCCCGCCCTCCAGCGAGTCGAATTCTCGACTCACCTGGGAGGAGGTCCGGAGAACGATCGGGGGCGTTCCCTGATCCAGGACGGCCAGGGTTTCTTGTGGCTGCTGGGTGAGACCGAAAACGGGTTCTTCCCGGGCGGGACTGGCGAGGGGGGGAGATCGAGCGGCGGCTGGGACATCTACCTCAGCCGCTGGGACATCGCGGCCCAATCCCTTACGGGTTCTACACTCTGGGGTGGTTCGGGGGACGAGTACGCGGGGGACTTCCAACTCGATTCGGGAGGCCACCTGCGGGTCGTCGGCGTAACCTCGTCCCGCGACCTGGATACGGCAGCGCATGCCTTTCAGCCTTTTCACGGGGGTGGATCCTGGGACTTGTTTCTGACCCGTTTCGGAGTCGGCACTCTGCAGGCCGAACAGTCGACGTACTGGGGCGGCTCGGGGGACGACGGAGGCCCGCTGCTGCGGCCCTCCCTGGCCCTGGACGCACGCGGCAACTGGCACCTGGCCTGCACCACCTGGTCCTTGGATTTTCCCCTCACCCCGCAGGCCGCGCGGCCCGACCCTCCCGAGAGCGACCTGCCCGACGCTGCCTACAGCAAGTTGTCCTCCCAGGAGAAGTTGCTGTACTCGAGCCTGTGGGGAGGCGGGGGCGCCGACTTCGGCGTCGCGCTGGCCGTGGACGCGCGCGGCGCGGCACGTCTGGCCGGCCTGACCTCTTCTCCGGATCTGCCCATGCGAGACTCTGCACAGCCCTTCTTCGCGGGCGGCCGCTTGGACGCCTTCCTGGCCGAACTGGCGGATCCGTTTGCCGCCGCCGTACTGGTTGGCCTGGAGGCTGTTCGAGTGAAGAGCGGGGCCAGGATTCATTCCGGCGACGTGGTGGTTCACCAGGCGGGGGAGCTGCGCCTCCAGCGGGGGGCTGAGCATCGGGGAGCCGGGTTTCAGCTGCGGGCCGACCGGATCATCGTCGAGCGCGGCGCCAGAGTCTCGGCCAACTCGATATTCAACAGTCTGGAAGAAAAGGGCGCGACCACGGGTGAGAGAATCACGCCCCTGCCGCTGCCTGCATTGCCCGGGCTGCCTCCATTCGAAGAGGTCACAGTCGATCTGGTTGCGCAACCGGACGTGCGCCTGGCTCGGGGCCACCATCTCGTGCTCGTAAGTGGAACTTATCGAGATGTCGAGCTTGGTCAGAGTGCCACCCTCTTTCTGGAGGGTGGAGACTATCAGGTGCGCTCGGTCTCCCTGAAGAAGGGGGCTCGAATCTTCTTCGCCCGCCCTGCCAGAATGCGAGTAGCGGCCGGCTTCAAGAGCGACAAGGACTGCTGGATCGGTCCGTTGCCGGATGGGGGTGCCACGGGAGCCGATCTGCTGGTCTTCGTCGCCGAACGGGAGGCGGAATGGGCGGTCGACCTGGGCCAGTCCAACCAGGTCGAGGCCAATTTCTACGCCCCTTTTTCAGGGTTGCGGTTCAAGAAGTCCTCCAAGGGGCGGGGGGCGTTCTGGGCCCGGCGGGCGGATCTCGAGACGGAGGTTGAACTGGTTCTGGACAGCGCTTTCGCCGACCCGGAACCTCCCCCCAATCAGCCTCCCCTGGCCCAGGACGACGAACTCCGGCTCCGCGAGGACACCTCGGGAGTGGTCGATCTGCTGGCCAACGACCGGGACCCGGACGGGGACCAGTTGCGATTGATTCTTCTGGGGCAGACCTTGCACGGCACGGTCGAGCACCTCGCAGGGGGCTCGGTTCGCTATCGACCGCCCGGAGACTTTTTCGGGGAGGATGCCTTTTCCTACCGGATCAGCGACGGGCGAGGGGGAGCCAACCAAGCTACCGTGGCGGTTCGCGTGCTGCCGGTCAACGACCCCCCGGCAGCCCGTGACGACTCCGCCGCCACGGTAGAAGACCAGCCTGTTTCCATCGATGTTCTGGCCAACGACCATGACGTGGATGGCGATCCGCTCACCGTGGTGTCCGTTTCGCAACCGGAAGAGGGCAGAGTCGAGTCGGAACCGAATGGGGCGCTGCTGTTTCGGCCCGCCCTCGACTTCCACGGGACGGCTCGATTCGGCTACACGGTCGCAGATGTCGAAGGCGCGGTGGACGCGGCCCAGGTCGATGTAGAAGTCGAGCCCGTGAACGACCCTCCGAGGGTGAGCCTGAGCGCCCGGCCGACCCTGGGGGAGGCGCCGCTGGAAGCAGCCTTCCAGGCCCAGGCCTCGGACCCGGACGGCGATCCGCTCGAGTACCGGTGGGACTTCGGAGACGGGACTCGACTCGACGGGGGCCCTCATCAGACCCATCTCTACGCAGAGGCGGGCCTCTACGAAGCCACAGTCCAGGTCTCGGACGGGCGAGAAAGCGCGACTGCCGGCATCACCATCGAGGCGTTCGGCGGGCTGCCTCCCGATCCCGCAGCAATCGCCCCGCCACTGGACACGAGCGTCGCGACGACGGTCGCCTCGGCCACCCGTTTTCTCTACCAGGCAGAGCGCCCCGTTCAGTTCGAGGTGGAGGCGGGCTCGCTGAGAGATCACCAGGTGTCATTGCTGCGGGGACGGGTTTTGGACCGGGCGGGGAATTCCCTGCCAGGGGTCACGATAAAGGTGCTGGGCCAGCCCCAGTGGGGATTCACCCGGTCTCGCGCCGACGGTGAATTCGATCTGGCGGTCAACGGTGGGAGCCGGCTCACGCTGGATATTCGCAAAGAGGGCTTTCTTCCGGCCCAGCGCCAGCTGGAGGTGCCCCGGCAGAGCTATCGCCGGGTTGCGGAGGTGGTGCTGATTCGGCCCGACTCGCGGGCCACTCTGGTCGAGTCCGGGTCGACTCGGGTGCAAGTGGTCCAAGCCAATCCGGTGACCGACCCGGACGGCACGCGTCAGGCGACCCTGCTCTTTCCTCCCGGGCTCACGGCCGAGATGGTGGAGGCAGACGGAAGCAGGCAGCTGCTCGACAGCTGGACGGTGCGGGCCACCGAGTTCACGGTGGGCGAGAACGGTCCCCTGGCCATGCCGGCCGAGCTTCCGCCGACGAGTCTCTACACCTATGCGGTGGCTCTCACGGTGGACGAGGCCGGGGCGTCCGGGGCTCGCCGAGTCGACTTCTCGAAGCCGATTCCGTTTTACCTGGAAAACTTTCTCGGGCTGCCCGTCGGCCTGGAGGTTCCCTTGGGCAGTTACGACAACCGCCGCGCCGCCTGGTCTGCCTCCCCGAGCGGCCGCATCTTGCGCATTCTGAGAGTCGAGCAGGGACGAGCTTTGCTGGACGTCGACGGTTCGGGCGCAGTGGCCTCTGCCGAAGAGCTGAGCCGGCTCGGTGTCGAGGAGGAGGAGCTGCGCGAATTGGCCCGGCTGTATGGTCCGGGTCAGGAGTTGTGGCGCACAGCCATTCCTCACTTCTCCATCTGGGATCTCAATTGGGGCTGGGCTCTGCCGGACTCCGCAACCTGGCCAGTCCCTCTTCGGCTGCTGAATGAATTCGTCAAACGCCTGAGAGATTTCTGTGTTGCTCTCGGATCGTTGATCGAGTGCCAGAATCAGACCCTCGGCGAAGCCTTGCCGCTGGCGGGCACGCCGTTCAGCCTGCACTACCGAAGCGACCGGATGGCGGGCCGGCTGACCGAGCGAAGCCTTCGGATCGACCTCTCCGGGGACTCGGTCCCGGACGGCCTGCTCTCGATCGAGTTGGAGATCGAAGTGGCCGGGCAGTTTTTCGCGCAGAGCTTTCCCCCGGAGCCCCAGCAGGTCTTTCGCTTCGAATGGGACGGTCTGGACGGCTACGGCCGGCCCGTCCAGGGTGGACAGAAAGCCCGGGTGCGGCTGGGCTACACCTATCAGGGGGGTTACGCCGTCACGGACCGTTTCGGCGAGGCCCCCTACGGCTCGATCACCGGGAGCCTGGCGCGCACCACGCTGACGCTCTGGACCGAACAGGAGGCGGTGCTGGGGCCATTCTGGGATGCCCGTTCGGCCGGCCTGGGCGGCTGGACTCTGAGCCATCATCACGTCTACGACCCGATCGGCCAGATCCTGTATTTGGGCACGGGGGAGCGCCGCTCCACGGCCAATCTCCCGTTGCAGTTCGAGCGGCTCGCGGTCGAGGCGCTTTCCGAGCCCCGCCGGCTGGCGTCCCTGCCGGACGGCTCATTGCTGATCGTCGACGGCGTGGGGGGAAAGGTGTTGAAGCGGACGCCCGACGGCGTGGTGACGGCAGTGGCCGGAAATGGGGCCAGTTTTGGCCCTCCAGGCGACGGAGGGCCGGCTACCCAGGCCCGGCTGGTCGGTCCGGACGGAATCACCGCCGCCGCCGATGGCTCTTTCTATGTGGCCGAGGCCAGCGCCCATCGTATCCGGCGAGTCGCGCCGGACGGGACGATCTGGACCATTGCCGGCGACGGCACCCCGGGGTTCGGTGGAGACGGCGGGCCGGCCGCGGCAGCCCAATTGAACCTGCCGCAAGGGCTGGCGCTGGGTCCGGACGGCAGCCTGTACGTGAGCGACTTCAACAACCGCGCCATCCGGAAGATCTCTCCCGCTGGGCTGATCTCTCGAGTCGCCGGCGACGGAGCCTTTGGAAGTGGAGGAGACGGCGGCCCGGCTCGCGAAGCCCAACTGAGCGGTCCCATCGATGTTGCGGTCAGCTCCGAGGGGATTCTCTATGTGGCCGACTTTCACGCCGACCGGATTCGGCGCGTGGACCCCGATGGCCGCATCTCGACGTTTGCAGGTGGCCGCGCCAGCGGCACTGTCGAAGAGGGTGTCCCGGCCGTTCAGGCGCGCCTGTTCGATCCCAGAGGGCTTGCCGTGGCTCCGGACGGCAGTGTCTTCGTGTCGGAGGGGGATTCCGGGGTCAACCAGCATCGTGTCCGGCGCATCCTCCCCACGGGATTGATCACCACGCATGTGGGAGCGGGTCCTGCCGGATCCTCCGGGGATGGAGGGCCGGCCCAGTCGGCTCGTTTGCGGTCCCCTGTCGGGTTGGCAATCGGCGCCGACGGCAGCCTGTACATCGCCGGCCGCAGCGGGCTGGCGCGAGTCCGGCCGGTGCTTCCCGGCGGCTCCGCGGGCGAGATCACCATCGCCAGTCAGGACAGACAACAGCTGTATGTCTTCACTCCAGCCGGCCGGCACTTGCGAACGCTGCACGCCCTGACGGGCGCCACGCTGCTGGAGTTTCGATACGATGCCGGCGGACTGCTGGAGGAAGTCGTCGATGGCAGCGGCAATCGGACCCGGATCGAGCGGGGGCCTGCGGGAGAGCCTCGGGCCGTGGTGTCCGATCTTGGGGAACGGACCGGGTTGGCAACGAGCAGCAACGGCTACCTCGAAGAGCTGCACCCCCCCGATGGGCGGCTGCGCCGGATGGACTACGACGCCGGAGGACTGCTGCTGCGCTTTGAAAATGCGGCGGGGGAGGCATCCCGCTTCGAGTACGACCGGCTGGGTAGGCTGCTGCGAGACAGTTCGCCGTCCGGGCATGCCCAAGTGCTGCGACGTACAGAACTGGAAAACGGGTTCGAGGTCGTCCTCGAATCCCCCCAGGGTAGGCACGTCGCTCATGAAGTGACTCGATCGGAAACCGGAGTGGAGGTGTCCAGAACCTCCGTGGGTGACGGGGACCCTTCCGTACAGCGTCGCGATGCCACCGAAACCAGGGTGTCGGTTAATGCCGATCGGATGGAGATCGTGACTCAGTCGGCCGGTGATCCACGCTTCGGGATGCAAGCCCCGCTCGTGGAACGGCACAGCGTCAGGACGCCGGGGGGGCTGGAGGCTCGCATCCTCGCTACTCGCAGGCTGGAGCCCCCCGATCCCAGTCATCCCAGCGGCCTCGACAGCCTGAGCGAGACAATCGAATTGAACGGGGACCCTGTCGAGTTGCATTACGAAGCCAGCTCTCGGACCCTCACTACCACTTCCCCCGAAGGACGGGAGAGCCGCCACCAACTGGACGCGCTGGGGCGAATCGTGCGGGTCCAGCAGCCGGGACTGGCGGCCCTTGCCTTCGCCTACGATCCAAAAGGAAGAGCGAAGAGTGTGCGCTGGGAGGGGAGTTCGGAGACCCGGGAAACCCGGGTCGAATACGATGCGCTGGGGCGTCCCTCCCGGCTGCTCGATTCCAGCGGCGCGGCCTTGGAGCTGGACTTCGACCCGGCGGGCCGGCTGACACGCCAGGCCTACCCGGGCGGCGGCAGCCTGGAGATCGAATACGACACGGCCGGCAGGTTGTCTCGCGTGCATCCACCAGCACGGCCGGCTCACGAGTTCACGCTGTCCGCCGAGGGCCGGCTGCTGGAATACCGGCTTCCCCCAGCGGGCGGCCAGTCCAACGCCATCCGTTACCGCTACGACGCGGACGGGCTGGTGTCCCAGATCGAGAGGCCCGATGGAAAGCTGCTGCGCTTCGAACGCGACGGCGCCGGCCGGGCTGCTTCCCTGATCGTTCCCGAAGGCGTGCATCGCTACGAGAGAGTGGGGAGCGGATGGCTCGGGGCAGTCGTTTCTCCCAACGGCCAGCGGACCGAGATCCAATACGATGGCGCGTTGCCCACCGTCTTTCGTCAGACGGGGGCCGTTGAAGGCAGCGTTGAAGTCGGGCTGGACTCGCGGTTTCTTCCCGTCTCCGAAACGGTCAACGGCGCAGAGCGTGTCCAGTATGGATACGACCGGGACGGCAAACTGACCTCGGCCGGCCCTCTTCAAATCGGATACGAAGCCGGCAATGGCCGGCTGCTCGGCAGCACTCTGGGCTCGGTATCCGACCGCTGGACTTTCAACGAATTTGGAGAGACGGCCTCCTATCGCGCTCACTTCCAAGACACCGAACTGTTCTCGGCGGAGTTCGCGCGGGACCGTGTGGGAAGGATCCTCGAGAAGACGGAGACGGTCAGCGGCGTGATGACGCGCTACCGCTATGCGTACGATGCGGGAGGCCGGCTTGTGGAGGTGACGCGGGACGGCCAGCTCTGGCTGAGCCTGGAGCTGGATGGGGCGGGAAACGCGGTTCTCACTCAGCGCCCCGGCGAGACGATGCCGGCCAGCTACGATGTCCAGGACCGACTGCTCGAGCTGGGTGACGTTCGCTTCGAATACGGCCCGGCCGGGGAGCTGCTGCGGGAAGTGGGGCCGGCCCGGTCGGTCACTTACGCCCATGACGTCTTGGGAAACCTGCGCTCGGTGGTTCTCGGGGACCGCAACATCGAGTACCGGGTGGACGGGCTCAGCCGCCGGATCGGCCGGTTGGTGGACGGGGGTCACGAACAACGATTCCTGTACCGGAACGGATACCGGCCGGTGGCGGAACTGGATGACCAGAACCGCGTCGTCTCGCGCTTCGTCTACGGCAACCGTGCCGTCGTCCCGAGTTTCATGATTCGGGAAGGGAAGACGTATCGAATCCTCAGCGATCTGCGCGGGAGTCCGCGGCTGGTCGTCGACACGGTCACCGGCCAGATCGCCCAGCGAATCGACTACGATCCCCTGGGCCGAATCGTCCTGGACACCAACCCCGGATTTCAACCATTCGGCTTCGTGGGAGGTCTGGCCGATCCGGACACGGAACTGGTGCGGTTGGGTGTGCGAGATTACGACCCGCGAAGCGGTCGGTTCATCACCAGGGACCCCCTGTTGTTCGCTTCCGGAGACCCCAATTTCTATCGGTACGCCCTGGGAGACCCGGTCAACCTGTCGGACCCGGATGGAGATCTGGTCGCCATCGCCCTGGGGGGAGCCCTGGTGGGCGGATCGGTCAACACGGGAATCGCCATTGGCGGCGCCTTGCTCAGGGGGGAAGATGTAACGTTGCAGCTGGTGGCCAACGCCTTCATCAGCGGAGCCATCGCCGGCAGCATCGGTGCTTTGGCCGGACCCATCGGCGGAACGGTTGCAACCGTCTTTGGGCGTCTGGCCGGGTCGGCTCTGGGTCGCTCCGTTACCGTCGCCCTGTCGACCTGGGGCGGGGTGATCGCGCAATACGTGGCCAATCGCTTGACGGGTGATCACACCATCAACCCTTGCATCGGCGGCCTGGCCACGGGCCTCGGCGCCGGCGTGGCTGCCCGGAACATCGGTTCGCAATATGCCGCGAGGAGCCTGAGTCAAACTCTCAATCAGGGCCCGAGTGTGTACAACACCCTCTTTCTTCAGAACGTGACGGGCCGTTTGGTGACGGCTTCGACGGCGATTTCCACGGGGATATCGGGAGTCACTACCGCGGCGGTGCCTTTTCTCTATTGAGCAGGCCTTTATTTCTCCCGAGTGAGTCCGGGCCGGGGGGTTCCCACTCGAGCCTCAGCGCTGCCAGGCCATCAGGCGCCCCAGGACGGTTTTCAGCAGGGGGGAGAGGCGAGTGCGCCGAAAGGCGTCGCCGGCTCGCCGGAAGACCTCCGCCTCGGTCGGGTAGGGATGAATGGTCGAGCTGAATCCCGTCAAGCCGATCCGGTGGACCATGGCCAGCGTGGCCTCGCTGATCATGTCGCCGGCGTGGCGCGAGACTAGCGTAACGCCCAGTAGCCGGCCCGAACGCTTCTCGGCCAGGACCAGCAGAAAGCCTTCGGTGTCGTCCTCGAGAATGGCCCGGTCGTTTTCACGCAGGGGTATGGTGAACTCCTCGAAGCCCACTCCCGCCTCCTCGAGTTCGCCGCGATAGCGGCCCACGTGGGCGACTTCCGGGTCGGTGTAGGTGCACCAAGGCATGGTCCAGGTCGAGGTCTTGGCCTTGAAGGGGAGGAACGGGAAGAGCGCATTCTGGACGATGATCCGGGCCATGGCGTCCGCGGCGTGGGTGAACTGGTAGGGAGAGGCGATGTCGCCGGCGGCGAAGATCCGGGGGTTGGTCGTGCGCAGTCGCTGATCGACTCGGACCCCTTTGGAAGTGTGCTCGACCTCTGCCTGCTCCAGTCCCAGGCCTTCCAGGTTGGGGGTCCTGCCCACGGCCACCAGGATTTCGTCCACTTCCAACTGGTGGGACGTTCCGTGAGACTCCAGGAAGATGCGCCTGGTGGCGCCCTCGGATTCCACCCGGGCCTCCTTCCCGCAGCACAACACCTGGATGCCGTCGGCCAGCAGCGATTTCTTGACGATTTCGGATGCTTCGGGCTCCTCCTTGGGCAGCACTCCGTGCAGGGCTTCGATCAGGAAGACCTCCGAGCCGAAGCGGGCGAAGCACTGCGCCAGTTCGCAGCCGATCGGACCGGCGCCGAACACCGCCAGCCGAGAGGGCAGGGAAGTCAACGTGAAGACGGTCTCGTTGGTGAGGTAACCGGCGGTTTCGAGCCCGGGAATCGGGGGAGCGGCGGCACGGCCGCCGGCAGCGATGCAGGCTCGTGAGAAACGGAGTTCGTGATCCCCCACCCGGACGCGGTCCCGGCCGTCGAAGGTTGCTTCTCCCAGGAAGACGTCGACCCCCAACGACTGGAAACGCCGGGCGCTGTCATGAGGCGCAATCGAGGCCCGAAGCCTGCGCATGCGCTCCATCACCCCGGCGAAGTCCACATGGACCGGCCCCCGGACCTGGACACCGAAGCGGCCGGCCTGGCGAACTTCTGCCGCGGCCCGGGCGCAGCGGATCAGGGCTTTGCTGGGGACACAGCCCACATTGAGGCAATCTCCCCCCATGAGATGGCGTTCGATCAGGGCCACCCGGGCTCCCAGGCCGGCTGCGCCCGAGGCGGTCACCAGCCCCGCCGTCCCGGCCCCGATGACGACCAGGTTGTAGGGATTGCGGGGTTGGGGGTTTTGCCAGTCCGGCGGGTGGACGTGGTCGACCAGGCTGCGGTTGTACTCGTCCGGGGGTTCGACTCGGATGGGTTGCTTCACGCGATGCCTCCCGTTTTCAGGCTCATGTCGATGGAGAGCTTCTTGGGCTGTCCTCGCCGCGGATTGTACCCAGCCTGGCGACACGGCTCTACTCTCGAGAGCCGTGTCGGACCGCCCCCGCCCAGAGAGACGCCCGGGCCGGGGCCGTCATGCCCCTTCTCATGAGCCTTCCGGCTCCGGCTGAGGCGCATCGCGCAAGAGTGCGGCGGGTTCGCAATCCGACTGCCTTTCCGGTAACGTAAAAGGCCTTGTTTTGTGGATCCAGGGTTGGGGAACACCCTCTCGACCCGGGAGTGGAGCATGCCGGACCAGCCAGTCGAGAATCTGCGCGTTCACTTCTACGGCACCCAGGGCAGCGGGTCGGTGTTTCCGTCCCGCTCGGAGCGCCACGCGCTGCGCGAGCTGATGGAGTACGAGCTGCTGCAGGCGGTCTTCCAGGACCTGGAGCAATACCGGGACGCGGAGGGCCGGGTGAGCTTCCGGCCCGAGGAGGTGCTGGGTGGGGAGCTCCAGAAGCAGAGTCTGCTTCGCTACCGGGAGAAGTTTCGCATCCCGGAGCCGCGCGTCTATGGCGGATGGACGACTTGCGTCTGGATCGAGACCGCCGACGGCTACGACATCGTCCTGGACTGCGGCAGCGGTTTTCGCAACTGTGCGCGCCATCTGCAGGAAAAGTGGGGTGGCCGTCCCGAGCGTCACCTTCACGTCTTTGGCAGCCACTCGCATCTGGATCACACGGAGGGCTTCGACCAGGCGGCCGTCTGCTTCGACCCCCGCAACACCCTTCACATATACGGAGACCGGCAGTTCCTCGTCGCGCTGGACGGTTATCTGGGGATTTTTTCCAGGCAGGTCAAGGACGAGCTTCGGGGCTTGCAGACCCCGATTTTCTACGCCATGATGCCGGCTCGTTTCGTGGCCTGCGAGCTGCTGAATCCAAGGTCCGAACCGGCCGGCCCGGGCACGGTGGCGCATCGCCAGCTGGACCTCGCGGAGCCGGTTCGATTGGGAGAGACCTCGATTCGAGCCTTCGAGGTCTACCATCCGGCGCCCTGTCTGGCCTACCACATCGAGCGCGGGGGCAAGGTGTTCCTGTTTTGCACCGATCATGAGCTGCGTCACGGACCCGAGCCGGACGACCCACGTCAGAAGGCCAGCCTGGAAGCCGAGCAGCGGGTCATCGAACATGCCCGGGGCGTGCAGCTGATGTATCGGGACGCCCAGTATCTGCGGGCCGAGTACGACGGGACGAAAGGAATTGGCAACTCGATTGCCGTGCCCCGGCTGGACTGGGGGCACAGCTGTATCGAAGACGTGAGCGAAATGGCGGAGCGGTGCGAGGTCCGGCACACGCTGATCGGCCACCACGATCCCAACCGGGACTGGTCGGAGCGGAACTGGATCGACTCGACCCTGTCGCGTGTCAGCGAAGGCGCCGAGCGGCGTATCGAACTGGCCCGCGCCGAGACCCGCTACGACATTTGAGCGCCCTACGTTCCTCGGGGCACGTGCTCAGTCGACCCTCGAGTGATTTCGAGGGCGTGGGGGAGGACGTCGATGACGGCCTGGAGGGAATCGCGGGCACCCTTCTCACTGCCCGGCAGGCAGAGCAGGAGCCGGCCCTGGTAGACGCCGGCCAGGGAGCGGGAGAGGGCCGCGAAAGGGGTTTTCTCGAGGCCGCGCCGGCGCATCAGCTCTCCCAGACCGGAAACCTCTTTGTCCAGCAGCGGCCGGACCGCCTCCGGTGTCACGTCGCGAGGAGCCAGGCCCGTGCCGCCGGTCGTGACCAGCAAAGCGGCTCCGGCCTCGGCCAGTTTTGGCAGCGCCTTCCGAATCGCCTCGACCTCATCGGGAACGGTGGCCCGGGCGACCACCGTCCAGCCATGCTCTACCAGGAGTGAGGCGAGAGCCGCTCCGGAGCGGTCTTCGCGCTGGCCCGAGGAGCAGGAATCGCTGACGGTCAGGATGGCTGCTTTCACCCGGCGTACTCCTCGACCCAGACTTCGCCGTCCTGATAGTGTTCCTTCTTCCAGATGGGCACGGTGGTCTTGAGGGTGTCGATGGCGAAACGGCAGGCCTCGAAGGCGTCGGCCCGGTGGGCCGCGCTGGCGGCGATCAAGACGCTGCTCTCTCCGATCTGGAGCAGGCCCACCCGGTGCACGATGGCGAGGTTCGCCAAAGGCCAGCGCCGCATGGCTTCGGCACGGATCTTTTTCATCTCGCGCAGGGCCATCGACCCGTAGGTCTCGTAGTAGAGGTGGGTGACGGGTTTTCCGCGGGCGTGATTGCGGACGCGGCCGTCGAAGGTCACCACGGCGCCGGCCGCAGGGTCGGCCACCGCCTCCAGGACTGCATCCAAGTCGATGGCGGTCTCCACGATCTGGATCATGGGGCGCCTCCGCTGACGGGGGGAAAAAAGGCCACCTCGTCCCCGTCGCTCAACTGGCGGTCCCAGGCGCTGTACTGTTCGTTGACGGCCACCAGCAGGCTGCCCCGGTGGGCCTGCAGACGCGGGAAACGCTCTGCCAGGGTCTCGAAGAGCGACTGAACGGTGAGGGGGCCGGACCAGTCCCAATCCAGCTGAGAATCTCCGGCGATGTCGCGCAATGAGGCGAAAAGACGAATTTTCAGCATGGGCGCTGAGTATTATACTGGAGTCGGGGACCACTGACCGGCGCTTGCGAAGCGCCCAAGGCCTCCCTGCTCGTGGCAGGGGGCAACGAAGGGATTCGATGCGAACCGTTTTTACATCTCTCGAGCGAGCAGCCCGTCGGCGCCCTGGTGTGCATCGGGCCCACTGGGTGTTCGTGACTGCGCTACTGAGCTGTGTGCTGGCCGCTCCCCTCCCGGCCGAAGTTCTCAAAGTTGAAATCGATGGGGCCATCGACCCCATCCAGGCCGAGTTCATCCGCAAGGCCATTGTCGAGGCTACCGACACCCAGGCGGAATTCTTGCTGATCCGCATCTCTACTCCCGGCGGTCTGGGTATCTCGATGCAGGAGATCGTGCAGGAGATCCTGAATTCCCCCGTCCCCGTGGTCTGCTGGGTGGGGCCAAAGGGGAGCCATGCGGCCTCCGCAGGTTTCTTCATCCTCCTCTCGGCGGACGTCGCCGCCATGGCGCCCGGCACCAACACGGGCGCCGCCCATCCCGTTTTCCCCTTCGGCATGGAAGACGAAGTCATGCTGGAGAAGGTGCGCAACGATGCGCTGGCCAATTTGCGCAGCATCGTGGAGAATCGGAAGCGAAATTACGACCTGGCCCGTGACGGAGTATTGAAGAGCCTTTCTTACACCGAAACGGAGGCGCTCGAGGGTGGTCTCATCGATCTCATCGCCGAGACCGAAGAGGAGCTGCTCTCCAAGCTGGAAGGGTACGAGGTCACCCGCTTCACGGGCGACAAGCAGATGCTGAGCGCCAAGGGTCAGACGGTTCGGGTCCTGGAGAAGAACTTTCGGGAACGGGTCTTGTCGGTGATTGCGAGCCCCAACATCGCCCTTCTTCTGGGCTTGATCGGGGTCCTCGGCTTGTACCTGGAGTTCACGACGCCCGGGGCGGTGGTACCCGGCGTGATCGGAGGGATTTGCCTGTTGCTGGCGCTCATCGGTTTCTCGCTGCTCCCGGTCAATTACGTGGGTGTCCTGCTGATCTTGCTGGCGCTGGGCCTGTTCGCAGCCAAGGTCATGGTGCAGGGCTTCGGGGTGCTTGGATTCGGCGGCGTCGTCTCGCTGGTGCTGGGACTGTTGCTGCTGATCGATTCCCCGTATCCTGCACTGCGCATCGGCCTGGATGTCGCAATCGCCGTGGCGATTCCGTTCGCCGCGGCCTTTCTCCTCCTGATGTGGGTCGTGGTTCGCAACTTCAGCAAGCGGGCCAGCACGGGGCGGGAAGGGCTGGTGGGACTGACCGGGCGCGCCAAGACCAAGGTGGACCGTCGGAGCGGAAAGGTCTACGTTCACAGTGAGTGGTGGAATGCCCTCAGCGAGCAGCCGGTGGAGCCGGGGCAAGAGGTGCGGGTGGTTCGAGTGGACAATATGACTCTTTGGGTCGAGCCGGTCGGCGCAGAGTGGGAGGACCCCGAATTGGCCGGACGGGCCGGCTCGCCCTGATCCCGTGCAGTCAGGCTGGTACCAGGGGCGAACAGAGGGCTGGGCCCTTTCGAGCCGCGTTCCGCTCTGGCATTTGTAAGGCATCGGGGCGGAGGTCGAATCAAGAACGAGCTCGAGGATTTCCTCGCAGCCGCTGACCGGTGCTATTTGGCCGGTTGGAACGGAGCCTTGGCGAGGGGATGAACCGGGCGAAAGGAGGGACTCTTCATGTCTCCAATCGTATTAGTGTTGCTGGGCGCCATCATCATCTACCTGCTCTCCTTGGTGGTAGTGTTGCGTGAGTACGAACGGGCGGTCGTTTTCCGGTTGGGCCGAGTCGTCTCCGAGCCCTGGGGCCCCGGTCTGATGTTCATCTGGCGCCCCATCTACCGGATCGAGCGGGTCAGCCTCCGTACCGTGACGATGGACGTCCCGGCCCAGGACGTGATCACCCGCGACAACGTGTCGGTCAAGGTCAATGCTATCGTCTACTTCCGCGTGGTGGACGCCAACAAGGCGATTCTCTCGGTAGAGAACTACCTTTACGCTACCTCTCAGCTGGCCCAGACCACTCTGCGCTCGGTGCTGGGCCAGGTGGAACTCGACGGCCTGCTGAGCCAACGGGAAGAGCTCAACGAGCGGTTGCAGACGATTCTGGACGAGAGCACCGACGCCTGGGGCATCAAGGTGTCCATGGTGGAGGTCAAGACGGTCGACCTGCCGCCGGAAATGCAGCGAGCCATGGCGCGCCAGGCCGAGGCGGAACGGGAGAAGCGAGCCAAGATCATCCATGCCGAGGGTGAGTTTCAGTCGTCCGAGCGCCTGCTGAGGGCCGCGGAGACCCTGGCCAAAGAACCGGTCGCCATTCAGCTGCGCTATCTCTCCACCTTGACCGAAATTGGGATGGAGCAAAACTCCACCATCGTATTCCCGGTGCCGGTCGACCTTTTGGCCAGTCTGACCAAGGGTTCGGCGGGCGCTCCGAGGTCCGAGTAGCCGATGGCCAGAAAACAGTCGGGCACATTCGCCCTGTACGGGACTATTCTAGTGTGCGCTCTGGTCTTCTTCCTGCTGGGCGTGTACGTCGGGAGCCGTATGGCCTCGGACCGGCCCAGGCCGGCCGCGGCCTCGACAGCGCAGCAGCCGGTCGACGATCCACGGCCGCAGCTGGACTTTTACGAGGAGCTGATGCCGCGCGAGGGCGACCCCCAAGGCACCGGGGAGGCGACCTCAGAGGACGCTTCAGGGCCGGCTCCCCAGGAACCGGCCGATGCGCAGCAGCCGGATACCCCGGCAGTTGAAACGCCGGTAGAGGGCGCAGCCTCTGAACCCTCGCCTGCGCCTGCGCCGGGTCCTGACGTGTACACCATTCAGGTGGCCGCCTTCAAGACGGCACCAGAGGCGCGGCAGGTCTTGATCCGGCTTCAGGCCAAGGGTTACGACGCCAAGCTGGTCGAGCCGACCCAGGCCGACCCGCAGTTCTACCGGGTCTGGGTGGGAGGGTTCGACCGCCGCGCGGAGGCCACGAAACTCGAGGCGCGGCTGAAAGCAGATGATTTCCCGACCTATCTGAAGAAGGTTCCGGCTGGCCGGCTTCGAAACTGATGCGATCTCGGCAGTGGTGGAGGGGGCCGGTTTCGGGGCTGCTCAGCGGCTTGTTGCTGGCGCTCTCCTTTCCCCTGGCCGGGTGGTTTCCCCTGGCCTGGCTGGCCCTGGTCCCGCTGCTGGCGGTGCTGCTGGAGAAGCCTTCCCGGTCGTCCACGCTGGCGGCCCACCTGGGACTCTGCCTGGTCTACTTCGGCGTGGTCCTCTACTGGATTCCGCGGGTCCTCGAGGTCTACGGACACCTGGACACCCTGTTGTCGCTGGGCGTGTTCGCTGTGCTGCTGCTGGGGCTGCTGCTTTGCCCGATTCCGTTCACCCTCCTGACCCGGTGGCTGGCAAATGAGCGCCCCCGAATGGCTTTGCTGGCCGCTCCGGCGGCCTGGCTTTTGGGGGAACTGTTGCGCGCCTATTTCTTCGTGGACGGCTTCCCCTGGGGCTCCCTCGGCTACAGCCAGTATCCTTACCGCTGCATCGTTCAGGTCACCGACCTGGTGGGCGTCTACGGCCTGAGCTGGCTGGTGGCTCTGGGCAGTTCGGCGGCTGTGGCATGGTGGAAGCTGCGCTGGCGCGCACCTGCCGTCCTTTTCGGCGCCCTTTTCCTGGCCTCCAACTCATACGGCCTCTACCGGCTCTATTTTTGGACACCACAGGGCGGAGAGCCCTTGCGGGTGGCCCTGGTCCAGCCCGACCTGGCCGTGTCCGGTGACCACCGCTACTACGCAGAAGCGTACTTCCGCAGGCTGCCAGAAGCATACAGTTGGGCCGCCGCCCAAGGGGTCGACCTGGTGATTTTTCCGGAAGCCCCCAATCCGTTCTATTTTCTGGAGGACTTCTATTTCAACAGCTTCTACCAGCGGCTGCTCGAGGACTACCGCACCCCCCTGATCTTCAACGGGACCGCCCGCCGAGGGGAGCAGAGCCTCAACAGCGCATTCCTGCTGGACGATCGGGGTCGGCTGCAGTCGCGCTACGACAAGCTGCACCTGGTGCCCTTTGGAGAATATCTCCCCTATGGCCAAGTGCTGGGTTTTGCGCGACCCCTGGTCGGGCAGATCGGCGGCTTCTCGGCGGGAGACCCCCAGGGCGAGCTGGTCCAGCTGGACGGGATCCCCTTGGGAATGCTCATCTGTTACGAGGCCATTTTTCCGGAGCTGAGCCGGCAGGCAGTCGGGCAAGGAGCTCAGCTGCTGGTCAATCTCACCAACGACCTGTGGTTCGGAGACACGGCCGCTCCGGTTCAGCACATCGAGATGGCTGCGTTTCGCGCCGTCGAACAGCGCAAGTTCCTGCTGCGTGCAGCCAACAGCGGCTTCTCGGCCCTGGTCGACCCATGGGGGCGAATCCAGAGCCGCACCCGACTGCTGCAGCAGACCATCGTGCTGGTGGAAGTCCGGCCCAACAGGTTGCGGACCTGGTACAGCCGCTGGGGCGAGTGGCCCTGTTTTTTGATTATAATGAGTACGTTTCTGGCGTTGCTCTGGAGTGGTTCGAATGCGTCTCGCATCTGGAAAAGGAGACGGTGGTGGAAGATTTCAACGAACGTTTCGAAGACCTGAAGGAAAAAATCGGACATCTCTGGGAGTATCTTTGACGTAGCCGGCAAGGAGCGTGAACTGGCCGCCATCGAGAAGCAGATCGGCGACCCCGACTTCTGGTCCCGCCCCGAAAACTCACAACCGCTGCTGAAACGGCGCCGGCGACTGACCGACTCACTGCAGTTGGCCAACAACTGCCGCCAATCCCTCTCTGACGTGGAGACCCTGCTGGAGTTGCGGGATGAAGGCGAAGAAGTGGCCACTGAGATCGAGAAGGAACTCAGCCGCCTGGAGAAGGTGGTCGAGGACACCGAGCTGAAGACCCTGCTGTCGGGAGATCACGACTTCAACTCCGCCATCGTGACCATCCATCCCGGCGCCGGAGGCACGGAGAGCCAGGACTGGGCCGAGATGTTGTTGCGCATGTATCTCCGCTGGGCCGAGAAGAACAGCTACGAGACGGATATCGCTGACTACCAGGCGGGAGAGGAAGCCGGTCTGAAATCAGTCACCTTCCTGGTGGAGGGGGATTACGCCTATGGCTACCTCTCGGCCGAGATCGGTGTGCACCGGCTGGTGCGGATCTCCCCCTTCGACGCCGGCGCTCGACGCCACACCTCGTTCGCTTCCCTGTTCGTCACGCCCGAGATCGAAGACGATGTCGAGATCGAGATCGACGACAAGGATTTGCGCATCGACACCTATCGGTCCTCCGGAGCCGGGGGACAGCACGTGAACGTGACCGACTCGGCGGTGCGAATCACTCACGAGCCGACCGGCATCGTTGTGCAGTGCCAGAACGAGCGCTCCCAGCATCGCAACAAAGAGACGGCCATGAAGATCCTGCGCTCCAAGCTCTACGAGATGGAGCTGGAAAAGCGCCGCCAGGAGCTGAACGAGCTGGAGGACAGCAAATCGGACATCGCCTGGGGCAGCCAGATCCGGTCCTACGTGCTGCACCCTTATCGGATGGTCAAAGATCACCGCACCAAGCTCGAGACCAGCCAGGTGGACGCTGTGCTGGACGGCGACCTGGACGAATTCATCGGCACCTTTCTCAAGAAGAAAGCCGAGCGGAGAAGCAAGGAGAGAGCCATCGTTGAGTGAAGCACCCACTGCTGACAACACCCCACGGGAGGACGCGCCGGAGGCGCGCCTGCGGAGGCAGGCCGAAGCGCTGCGACGAGCCGGTCCCCTGCTGGCACGCGGCGGCGCCGGTTACTCGAGCTGGCAGAAGCTGGTCATCCTGGTGCTGATGGGGACGGCCCTGTTGACCTCTCTGATTCTCGTCGTTTCGGGCCAGCTGCGGCGCCAGGTGATCGGCCGTCTGGGCGAGGAATGGACGCGACTGTATCAGAGCGACCGCATGGCCGGGATTCACAAACTCCCGCCGCCGCCGCCGCGCCGTGTCGAAGCCCGGGTCGCGGTGGCTGTTCCCGTGATCGCGACCCCTCCGGAGTCCGGCATGGTCGTTCGAGAGGGTGCCGAGGAAGTTGGGCAGCCGAGAATCTTCGCGCCGCCCCCCAAAGACGCCCGCTTCGAGGGGGCGTTTCAGATTCTGATGGAGCGAAGCGCGGCGGCGAGCCGCCTGGCCGACGGCCGAGTCGACGGGCTGACCTACAGTGAATGGCGCCCCTTGCAGGCCAGGCCTCCGCTTTACTACGTCGACCTTCTGGCCCGCGACTCCTCCGATCGCGAAGTCCACTACGTCTGGTCGGTAAACCTCGAGACCAGCGAGACCAAGGCAGAGAGCCAGGCGGCACGCGATTTGGAAGCTCGCGGAAATTGACAGCGGCAGCTGTCAGACCCCCGAAGCATTCCCGGCCGGATTCTAACGCGCTACCAGCGTGGCTCGCAGCCTCACTGTCTCTCCGTCGCGGGAGACTTCGAGCTGGATCGTCTCTCCGGGCGAGAAGCTCTTCAAGAGATCCGAATAGCCCCTCAGGTCCTGGACCGATTGGCTGTTGATCGCCAGCAGCAGGTCCCCGGCCAAGAGGCCGGCCTTCTCCGCCGGAGAGCCCGGGAGGATCGAGTCGATCTTCACGCCCGGGCCGGGGAAGGTGAAGTCAGGCAGCGTCCCCAGGCTCACCCGGCGCGTAGAAGGGGAGGGCCCGGCCGGGGCCTCGGGCGCGCTGCGGGACTTCTCCAGACGCGAGGTCAGCGGCCGGTCACGGTCGCTCAGGTAAACGACCGCCTCCCGCACGAAGGTGGCCACTTTGACCAACCCGCCGTAGTCCAGAGTCTCCGGGGTGTCCGATGGCCGGTGGTAATGGGCGTGCGGACCCGTGAAGATCTGGACGGCCGGCACGCCGGCCTCCAGAAAACTCTTCTGATCGCTGGAGCCGAAGTCGTCGTGGACCGACTGCGACTCGATTCCCGTGGTAAAGCCGATGCCCCGGTTGATGTGCACCCACTCGTCGGCGCTGCCGCTGCCCAGGACCAGGATCTTACCGCCGCCCAGATGGCCCACGCTGTCCAGGTTGACTGCAGCGAGCGCTCGATCGGCCGGCCATTGCTGCATGGACGCGACGTAGTGGCGCGAGCCCCGGAGGTCCCATTCTTCGCCGCTGAACGCGACGAAGAGGACGGTCCTCTGAGGGGACAGCCGGCTTCCCAGGAGTGTGGCCAGCTCCAGCAGCACGGCGACCCCCGAGGCGTTGTCGTCGGCTCCCGGGTGCACTTTGCCCTGCTGGCCCGACCGGGCGTCCGGCCAGCCGGAGCCGAGGTGGTCGTAATGGGCCGCTACCACCACCGACTGTCCTTCCCAATCCGTCCGGCTGCCGGGCAGGACGCCGATCACGTTGCGCAAGGTCAGGGACTGGCCCAGGGGCCCGTTCGGTTCGGTCCAGCTCTGAAGATAGGACCCGCCGTCTCCTCCCGGCTTCAGGCCCGCTCGGCGGAACTGTTCGGAGATGTATTCGGCTGCCCGATCGAGTCCTTCCGTGCCGGCGCCCCGGCCCTCCATCTCGGGGTCGGCCAGCCGCTCCACGTGGACTCTCAACTTCTCGGCAGAGAAGATCGACTCGGGGCGCGCCAGAGGTTCCCGGTCCGGGAGCGGAGCCGGTGCCGGGAGCGGGCCGGCTGCCTCGAGCCGGTGGATCAGAGGCGACCCGAGCGGCGCCCACTGGCCTTTGACAGTGTTGGTCGGCTCCTCCCCCTCGAAAGCCAGGTAGCTGTACTTGCCGTAGTGGGGGAGCTTGCGGGCCAGGCCCGGAAGCGCCGCGGGCAGATCGG
>JBFKLX010000025.1:0-35506 GCA_041630155.1 Acidobacteriota bacterium | reverse complement strand
TCTACTCAGGGGCCGAAGCCCCTTTTCGCGTTCGACTTGCATGTGTTAGGCACGCCGCCAGCGTTGATTCTGAGCCAGGATCAAACTCTCAGATTGAACTTGAACCCGTTTCCAACGCTCTGCCTAGTTGTCAAAGATCACCGGAATCGGCGCGGACGCCGCTTCCCAAAGCAGACTGGTAACTATACGGAAAAACCGAAGCGAGTTCAAGCCTCGCAGATATTCCTGCAAGTGATTGGGAAAACTAGGCTTATTCCCCTGTGGGATGAAATGGCCCAGGAAATAGATCTCGCTCTGTTGGTGAAATGGGGCTCGGGGCTTGGATTTCTCAGGGTGGTCGTCGCCGGGTCTGGACCGAGGCCCCGGAGCCGCTTTGGATCGTATGTCGAGCGACCCGGGGGGATGGTCCGGTGTCGCACAGGCCTGCGGCCCTTGCCCCCTCGAGGCCCCAAGCCTCTTGATCGCCGCACCCCGGAGGCGCTACCCTTACGTGTTGCGATGACCTTTGACAGCCGTTCGTTGCCATCCAAGCCAGGAGAGGTCGTCTTCGAAGACCGGTTTCGTCTGGTCGAAGTGGCTGTCGGTTTCAAGAAACTGACCTGCCATCGCTGCCAGTCTTCGGCCATTTACAGGGTGCGCGTCCAGCAGGTGCGGCGCAAAGACCCTCCCGAGATCTCCGCCGAAGAGGAGATGCGCGACGACCACAGGGAAATCTGGGCCTCCATCCCACGATTCGCTGAGATCCCCGAGACGATCCACTGCAAACACTGCCACGAAGTACTGGGCCTGTACACCGAGTGTCTCTTTTGAAGGGCTTGGGTCCCGAGGCGCTTGGGGCCGAAGCGGGCTGCGAGCGCGCCGTGGTGACTTGGTGCTCGAGATTGGTCTGAGCTTCGAGTTTTGCGCCTCGAGACTCGAGGCTCCGCCTCTCGGGGTCTACCCCGCAGCTGCTATACTCGACTTCCATGACACCACGAACTCTCCGGGACGGTGATGACGGGTCTCCGGGCTTGCAGACCCTCGGCCCGTCGTGGCTTCCCTCTCACTGATTCGGAAAGGAGTTGCCATGCGCAGATTCTCTCTTTGGGTGCTTCTGGCCCTCCTGGCCTGGACGCCGTCACTCGCCCGGGCAGCCGGCGCCACCGTGGTCACGTTCGAAACCAAGAATCTGAATGACGGTCGCGTACAGACCGGCAGCATGTACTTCGCCAAGAACAGGTTGAAGATCGTCACCGTGTCCACGACTCCGGGCTCGCAGCCGGACATGATTTACCGGGGCGATCAGCGGCTGGTTTGGATCGTCGACCACGACCGAAAGAGCTACATCCAGATGGACCGGGAGACCATGCAGCAGATGGCCAACCAGTTCGCCGGCGTCTACGCTGAACTGGAAGCCCGGCTGGCCAAGCTCCCGCCCGAGCAGCGCGCCCAAGCCGAACGGATGTTCAAGGACCGTTTGCCCCAGGCCACCGAGACACCACCCAGGGGGGAGCTGATCAACACCGGTGAGCCGCAGACCATTAACGGCTACCAGTGCATCAAATACGAGTTCTACCTCAACGGCGTTCAGGACAGCGAATTGTGGGTGACCCGGTCCTCGGAACTGAACTTTTCCTCCATGGCGGAGCTGCTCGAGAGCATGGGCGAGTTCTACAGCGGATTGACCAGAAACCTCCCGGGCGGCGCGGAGTCGGCCGACTTCGACTTCGAGATCTTCGGCCAGCTGGACGGGTTTCCGATCTTGATCCGGAACCTGGATGGGGACCGGGTCACGACCGAGACGCTGATGCGTCAAATTCGCACAGAAGAGGTGCGAGACGATTTCTTCGACCCACCGGAGGGCTACACGAAGGTCAGCCCCATGCAGAGAATGAAGCGCTGAGGGTCGAGGAGCAGGCGGTTGAGCCTCACGCCCCGCACCTCAGGCCTTCGGTAGAATCACCGGCAAGATGCCGGTCTCACAGCCGCGGCCCTTGCACTCGACGGTCGGGTTGGAAACAATTGCCGCTGATGGCCGGCCGCTTCAACCCCAGACACTGGGCGGGCTGGATGCCCAACGGGCTGGGACAGGTCAAACCCCAGCATTACGGCGAAATGCTGCGCACCATCTGGGAGAACCGCGGCCAGCTCCGGTTCGCCTGGCGCATCCTCTCCCGGGGGGTCTGCGACGGCTGCGCACTGGGCACCACGGGCTTGCACGACTTCACAATGGACGGGATCCACCTGTGCACCGTCCGTCTGAAGCTGCTGAAGCTGAACACGATGGCGGCTCTGGACCCTGAGCGACTGGCGGACGCGGAGCGGCTGGCAAGACAGTCCGGCAGAGAGCTGCGCGGGCTGGGGCGTCTTCCCTTTCCCTTTCTGCGGAGGCGAGGAGAACGAGGCTTTCGGCGCATCGGTTGGGACGAAGCGCTGGAGCTGGCTGCACGCCGAATCCGGGAAACCGACCCGCACCGGCTCGCCTTCTACCTGACTTCCCGCGGCATCACCAACGAGGTGTACTACGTCGCCCAGAAGGTGGCCCGATTTTTAGGCACCAACAACGTGGACAACTCGGCCCGGATTTGCCATGCCCCCAGCACGACTGCCCTGAAAGAAACCGTGGGAGCGGCCGCCTCGACTTGTTCCTACCGCGATTGGATTGGGACAGACCTGCTGGTGTTCGTGGGCAGCAACGTCCCCAACAACCAGCCCGTCACTACCCGCTACATCTACTACGCCAAGCAGCAGGGTGCTCGGGTCCTGGTCGTCAACCCTTTCCGGGAACCCGGGCTGGATCGCTACTGGGTGCCTTCGGTGCTGGAGAGCGCAGTGTTCGGCACCCGGCTGGCGGACGCCTTCTACGAGATACACACAGGAGGCGACGTCGCGTTCTTCAACGGCGTGCTCAAATCCCTCGTCGAGCAGAGGGGTTTCGACGAAGCATTCGTTGCAGACAAGTGCAGAGGATTCGGCGAGCTGCGCCGCCGGCTCCAGGAGGAGAGCTGGGAGCGGCTGGAGCGCGACTCGGGCAGCTCGCGCGGCCAAATGCAGGATTTCGCCCGCCGCTACGCCCGGGCCCGCACGGCGGTCTTCGTCTGGAGCATGGGCGTCACCCAGCACGTCTTCGGCGTGGACAACGTCAAGTCGATCATCAACCTGGCTCTGGCCCGGGGCATGGTGGGGCGTGAGAAATGCGGCTTGATGCCGATCCGCGGGCACAGCGGGGTTCAGGGAGGCGCCGAGGTCGGCTGTGTTCCCAACGTCCTCCCCGGGGGGCGCGCCCTCACTCCCGAAAACCGCCAGACCTTCCAAGATCTCTGGGGCTTTCCAGCACCGGAGCGACCCGGACTTTCGGCTGTCGAGACGATCGACGCCGCCCACCGGGGCGAGCTGGACGTGCTCTATTCGGTCGGTGGCAATTTCCTGGACACGCTGCCGGAGCCGGACTATGTGCGCCACGCTCTGGAAAGCGTCCCGTTGCGCGTCCACCAGGACATCGTTCTCTCGCCGCAGATGCTGGTCGAGCCGGCCCGAGAGGTGCTCCTGCTTCCGGCTCGAACACGCTACGAGCAGCAGGGCGGCGGCACGGAAACCACGACGGAACGCGAAATCGTGTTCAGTCCGGAGATTCCGGGAAGGCGGATCGGGGAAAGCCGGTCGGAATGGGAAATCCTGATGCAGCTGGCGGAGAGGGCCCACCCGGAGCGGCGCCACTCGATTCACTTCGATTCCGCTTCCGAGATTCGGCGGGAGATCGCCCGGGCCGTCCCCTTCTACGCCGGCATCGAGCGCCTCGAGAAGGCCGGAGATCACGTCCAGTGGGGAGGGTCGCGGCTTTGCGAAGGAGGGACCTTCGACACCGCCGACGGCAAGGCCCATTTCCAGGTTCTGGATCCTCCCCAGGCCCAGCTCCCGAAGGGGAGTTTCCTGCTGAGCACTCGTCGCGGCAAGCAGTTCAACAGCATGGTCGAAGAGGACCGCGACCCGCTCACGGGCGCCCGTCGCGAAGAGGTTTTCATGGCGGACCAAGACGCTCGCGCGCTGGGGCTGCGCGAGGGCGAGCAGGTGCGGCTGTCCTCCCCCGTGGGAGAAATGCTGTGTCGCGTCAAAGTGGCGCGAATCCGGCCGGGAAACCTGCAGGTCCACTGGCCCGAGGGCAACGTCTTGATCCCGCGGGGCCGCCTGGACGCCCGCTGCGGAATACCCGACTACAACTGCGTCGTCAGGGTGGAGGGGGTGTAGGACGCAAAGCTCGGAGCATCGGGCACGAGGCACAGGGCTTGGAGGGTGGGGCGTGGCTCCCTCCGGCCGGTACGCCTCGGCTCGGATGGAATCATGAGAGAACGTGTGCGGATGGCGAAGGCGAGCCGGAAACAGTCCATTCTCCAGGTCGACCGGGAGACCCGGCAGCGCCGCTCCGACACCCTGGCGGTCGAAGAGCCTCTGGAAATCCGCCTGGAGCTGCAGCGCGGTTCCCAGCTCGAGGAGATCCCACTGGCAATCACGATGCGAACCCCAGGAACCGACCGGGAGCTGGCGGCGGGCTTCCTCTTCACCGAAGGGATTATCGGGGAAGCGGCAGACCTGGCGCACCTCGGCCCGGCCAGTTCCGGTGCCGGCTGCAACACTCTGGTAGCCCGGCTGCGCCCTGGCCTGGACATCGACGAGCTGCTGCTGCGCCGGCATTTTTACACCACCTCGAGCTGCGGCGTCTGCGGCAAGGCTTCTCTGGAGGCGCTGCGCACGACCGGCTACACGGCCCCGCCGCGTGGCCTTCCCCGCATCACCCCTCGACTCGTCTGCCAGCTGCCGGCTCGCATGGCTGCTGCACAGTCCGTGTTCGCCGCAACGGGAGGACTCCACGCAGCGGCGCTCTTCGACGCCGAGGGCCAATTGCTCGGCCTCCACGAGGACGTGGGCCGCCACAACGCCCTGGACAAGCTGATCGGCCAGGAACTATTGGCGGAGCGTCTTCCGCTCAACGATCGGATCCTGCTGGTGAGTGGCCGAACCAGCTTCGAAATCCTGCAAAAGGCGCTGGCCGCGGGGATACCCGTCGTGGCGGCCGTCAGCGCCCCCTCCACACTGGCAGCCGAACTCGCCCGCAGCTTCGGAATCACACTGCTGGGCTTCGTTCGAGGCCGGCGCTTCAACGTCTACTCGGACGCCAGCCGTTTGTCGGACGGCTCCAGGCTCAAATCCAAAGGTTGATCGTCCTGAATGCCCTGGCAAAGGCCAAGGTGGTCGAATCATCGACCAGCCGGGCATCGATCTGCAGGGTGCGGCAGTCCGGACACTGCAGACGGGGAGCCTGGACGTTCAGCTGGAGAACGGGGGCATCTTCCAGCCGGACCGAACCCTGCGACCTCGAGGAAACGGACTCCCCGCGCAGTTTTGCGCCGCAGCGGCAACAAACGAAAGCCTTGCTCCAACGCGTCTGGCGAGAGTGGGGGAAGTCCCTGGAGGTTCCGAAGCCGATGGTGATCTTCTCCATCCATTCGTCCAGCACGAACCGCTTCCGATGGGTAGGGTGCGAGCACCCAAGGTAAGCAACGTGCGCCAAGGTCACGGAGAAATGGCGATTCTCACCGTGAATCTCATCTTCCCAAATCCGTTGAATCAGCGGTTCGCCGCAGTCCACGCACAATCCGGCACGCCGCCGCTTGAAACGCAGCCACCATTGCATGAAAAACTCTCTTTCCGGAGTTGGGAAGGTTCGATTCGAACCTCTTCATGGTATCAAATGACGCCCGCAGGAATTCCGAGAGATGGGAACCGACCTGCCCAGTCGGCGGTCGAGCGGGCTTGAATTCCTCACGAGAAATCGGCGCAGCGGTCCATGAGGCCGGCATCTTGCGTGGACGCCAGGACTCAACTCGAGGTGTGGTCGTGGACGATGCGCCAGCCCTCGGGCCTGCGTCGTGCGATCAGGGTGAACAGGCCGGTGGGTGTTTCCCCGGAGGACAACTCGAGGTGATAGCGCCCTCGCACGAAGGCGGCATCTTCCGAGAGCACCACCACCCGGACCTCCCGGAACTCAAGCCGGCCCATCTCTCGGCCCTCGGACTGGTAGCGGCGGCGATAGCGGTCCAGCGTGCCCTGCCAGCCGGAGACCGCGTTGTCGCCCGAGAAGAAGGTCAGCTCCGAAGAGTTCCAGTAGCCTTCCATGAAACCTTCCAGTTCCCCGCGGTTCCAGTCCTGGACCTGAGCGTCCAGCAAGCGGCGGATCTCACGTTCCGGGCTGGGCACCTCGGGCTGGGCAATGGTCGACGGGGCGGACAGGACTCCCAAGAGGCCAATCAAGAGAAGAACGGGCAGGATTCGCTTCATGGCCGCCAGCATAGAGCCAGTTCTCCCTGGGTGACAAGCTCTGATCGAACCCCGCCCCGCGGGTGAATTCCCGGCAGGATCCCTCGTGTCATCGTTTGGGGGGGCCGGTTCCCAGGCGGTGCTCCAGCTCCTCGAGGGACAGCGCCTTGGTCTCGGACATGACTCTCCAGACGAAAAAGAACTGCAGCACCATCATGCCGCTGAAGAAGGCGAAGGCATGCCCGCCGGAGGCTACCGCGACGATGGGAAAGGTCCAGGAGACGAGCGCGGCCATGAACCAATGGGTGAAGCTGCCCAGGGCCTGGCCTTTCGACCGCACTCGATTGGGAAAAACCTCCGAAATGAACACCCAGATCACCGCTCCCTGCGACATGGCGAAGAATGCGATGAAACCGAGCAGCCCGATCAGCACCAGGTTGCCGGTGAAGGTCTGGAGGTAAAACTCGATGGCCACCAGGCCCAGGCAGGCTGCCGTCCCCACGGAACCGATCAGCAAGAGGGGACGCCGGCCCAGTCGGTCGATCACCAGCAGCGCCAGGACCGTGAACAGCAAATTGGTGCCGCCGATGGCCACCGCCTGCAGCAGGGCGTCGTCCGCAGCCGCACCCGCCTGCTGAAAGATGCGCGGCGCGTAATACATGAGAGCGTTGATCCCGGACAGCTGGTTGAACATTGCCACCGCCCAGGCACAGAAGATCGGAAAGGCGTAACGCCGGCGAAAGAGGGGTTCGTCCCGTCCGCCGCCGTCGGTCTTCAGCGAGGTGACGATTTCCGCCAGCTCCTGCTCGATTCCCTGCTCGCCCAGGCGCTCCAGAACGGCGTGGGCCTCTTCCACACGGCCGCGTTTGACCAGCCAGCGCGGGCTGAAGGGGATCCAGAAGATCAGGCAGAAGAAGAGGGCGGCCGGGAAGGCCTCTACACCCAGCATCCAGCGCCAGGCCGAAGCGCTGCCGGCCGCCTGCGCCACCAGGTAGTTGGAGAAGAAGGCCAGGAGGATCCCCGACACCACGTTGAGCTGATTCACCGCCACCAGGCGTCCCCGCATGTGGGCCGGTGAGATTTCCGCGATGTACATGGGGGAAACCACGGAGGCCCCACCCACGGCCAGCCCCCCCAGGAACCGAAAGAACAGAAAGCTGAGCCAGCTCGGCGCCAGCGCGCTGCCGACGGCCGAGACGAAGTAAAAAACGGCCAGCACCAGCAGGGTCCGTTTGCGTCCCCAGCGATCGGCTGGCTTACCGACACCGAACGCGCCGAGAATGGTACCGATCAGAGCGACGGCGACGGTGAAGCCAAGCCAGAACTCGTCCAGGGCGAAGACCTCCTGGAGCGCTTCGGTGGTTCCGGAGATGACGGCCGTATCGAATCCGAACAGCAGGCCGCCCAGAGCCGCCACGATAGTGCTGAAAAAAACTGTGCGCCGCGACTGCAAACCGCTCCTCTTTCCGACTCCGTGACCGTCCACGCTCCGGAATTGCGTGAGCCGGCAGCATTCGCTGCGGTGCAACCAGTCCCGAAGGAGGTCGAGCTTTCAAGGGCGCGGGCCGCGATTTCCGAGTCGAGCCCGCTCGTTCCGGGTTGCGTCAGCGGGAAGGCCTCAGCGGGGTTTGTCTCCGCTGGATGCACCAGCCAGGGCCCGGTAGTACTCTTCGACCCGGTCCCGGAACTGGGGCGGTACTTCGTCTTCGTGGGTCAGCCGGAGTTGCTGCTCCTGCTGCTGAAGACTGCCGTAGAGCTGCAGCTCGACTTCCCGAAACCCGTTGATGATCTTGCGGCGCAGCTGGGCGATCTCCTCGGGATCGTCGAAGATCCGATGGGCGTCCATCTGGCGCATCATGCGGGCCAGATTGGCGATGTCCCTCGAACTGCCGGGATCGACGCCCCGCAGCAGATCGCGAATGCGTTCGGCATCCTGGATCCGCTCTCGCCACTCCCGCTCGACCTGCTGGGGATTGATGCCGCCGGAGTTGGCGAAGGGACTGGACTCGCGGCCCACGCGGCGCGAATCTGAGGACATGCTGGGCGGTCCGCTCTGGGTTCCGCCCTGCTCGACCAGTGGCCCCTCTGACTGGGGCCCGCCCTGCGGCTGGCCTTGGGCATCGGGCTGGCCGGGCTGCTGTCCGCGACCCTGCTGCTGGCCGGGTTGGCGGCCCGACTGCTGGCCTTGTTCCCCCTGCTGCGACTCACCCTGCTGCTGTGATTCTCCCGACTGACCCTGCGACTCGCTGCCCTGCTGTTCCCCGCTTTGCTGCCCCTGCTGGTCTTGACCTTGCTGGTTCTGGCCCTGCTGCTGGCCGTCCGCCCTCTCGCTCATCGAATTGAGGTCTTCGACCAGGTTGCCGAGTCGGCTGAGCGCCTCCTGGGCGCGTTCTTCTCCGCTGTTCTGCTGGCCTGAGCCGAGGGCCTGCTCCGCCTCCGAGAGCGTTTGGGCCAGTTCTTCCAGTTCCTCGGCCACGTTGGTCTCTCTCTGGCGAGCCAGACCGGCCCAGGTCTGGCGCAGTAGTTCGGAGCCTTCGGCCATCTTTTCCGGAATGCGCTGATCGCGGATCTGCACGCCGGCCTCTTTGAGCTTACGGGCCGCTTCAGGCTCGGTGGAAGCCAGCCGGCGGGCGTTCTGGTGCAGGCCGGACTCCAGGCGGCGCAGGTCGTCCTGCAACGACTCCTTTTCTCCCAGCAGCCCCTGCATCTGGCGGAAGAAATCCTCGTCGAACTCCTGGGCCTCTTGCTTGTCTTCCAGCCGTTCCAGGCCTTTGACGACCTCTTTCTGACGCTCCAGCAGCTCTTGCGCCTGTTGGGACATCTCTGCGACCGCCCCGCTGCGCTGGTTTTCGAGCCGGCGGTCGAGTGCCTGGCGGGCCTGCTGCAAGCGTTGCAGCGCCTGTTCGGCCCGCATTTGGGCCTCTTGGGGATTCCCTTCTCCGGCCTGGGCGCGCCTCAGGTCGCGGGCCGCGCGCTCCAGCTGGCGGCCCACTTCCTGAAGCCGTTGATCGCGCTTCTCACGAGACAGCCGGGCCAGCTGCCGGGCCAGCTCTTCGATTTCCTCCAGCAGCTGCTGCTGAGAACCACCTCCGCCGGACGAGGAACTAGGCATACCGCGCCGCCGGCGCTCCACTTCCTGCTGCTGACGGGCGGCCAGCTCCTTGAGTTTGCGGGCGGCATCGTCCAGCTGTTGATCGCGCTGGTCTTGCCGGCTCTGCTGCAGCGTTTCGTACTGGTTTTTAGTCTTGTCCAGTTCCAGATCGACCAGGTCGGCCAGCTCCTGGGCGCTGGAATCACTGGCCTGCGAGCCTCCACCCCCCATGGCCACCTGGATTTCTTTGAAGAGGGCCTCGGCGCGCTGCAGCTGCTGATAGGCCTTCTGCTCGGGCTGCAAAGCCTGGGACGGCTCGAATTGGTTGAGCCTCTCGTGTGCGGCGCCCATGAACTGAACGGCTTCTTTCAGGTAAGCCAGCATCTGCTGGAACATCTCTCCCGATGTGGCGGCGCCGCGCCGCTCGATGCGATCGATGATGGTCTGGGCCTGCTGCTGCAGTTGCTGTTGCATCAAGGCGATGGTTTGGGTGTTCTCTTCGAATTCCTGGCGGTTCCCGGTGGTCTGGTCACGCACCACGTTGAACGTGGCTGCGATGATCTCCTTCTGGAAGCGCGAGAGGATGAGACTTTCCCCGGCGCCTTGCCCCCCGCCCGCCTGCTGTGACTGGCGGTACTCCCGGTCGTAGGGCTGGACGTCCAGGAAATAAATGTCGGTGTCGGCGCTCCCGCGAGCGTCGCGGGCGCGGCCATAGTAGGTGATGAAGTCCCCCGGGACCAGGTCGTACTCTTCCAGGTAGAGGGTATGCGAACTGGTCAGCCGGCGCGACCAGCCGGGGCTGCCCAGGTCGACTTGCTGCTCGGGTTCGCCGTTGATGGAGAAGTACAGCTTCAGGTCGCGCACCCCGTAATCGTCCTCGGCCGTCATCTCCAGGAAGATCTCTTCCAAGTTGGTGACCTTCAAGTCGCGGCCCGGCTTCTCGAAGGAGATGGTGGGGCGCTGGTCCTGGAGCGCCTCCACGATGTACTCATCGGAAGCCGGACTCCAGACACCCTCGAGGTTCTGCAGGTGAATCCGATAGAAGTCGTCGGCCTTCACCTCCAACGAACCCTCCAGGAGCTGAGGCGAGCTGAGCTTCAGCTCGATCTGGCCGCCTTCTTCCAGGTCGATCCGGCCGGCCATGACGGGCTGGTCCACGCGAATCGCGAAGTCGGCCCGGGTGCCCGTCAGCGCTCGAATGTCCCCTTCGTCCTCCAGCACCTGGGTCTGCAGGCCGGTGTAGCGGGGAAAGTTCAATGTGATGTCCAGTCGTTCCACGGAGGGAATCTCGGAGACCTCGATCGAGTAGGGGTCCGAGCGGATTCCCTCAGACTCCACGTAATAGTTCAGCGGTTCCCGGACGTCGAAGAAGAGGAATACGAACTGATCGCTCTCGGAGTCGGGCCGCATGGCCACTGATTCCCAGTCGGGCCGGTTGGCGTACTTGGCCCAGAGTTTGACCTGGTCGGAAGTAAAACCCTCCAGCCGCGCCCGGATCTCGACATCGGCATGCCGGATCACCCGGGTGCTTCCAGGGGTGACCTGAATCGAGTACAGGGGGGGTTGTTCATCCGCCAGCCAGCCTCGAAGCAGCTTGTCCAAGCTGTAGCGATACGCCTCCGGGCCGCCCAGGAAGAGCACCGTGAAAATCAGTGCGGAAGCTCCCACGCTGAGGAACGAGAGCAGGCTGCTGCGCCGGTAGTAAAAGGCCGGCCTGGACACCTGCCGAAGGCTCCGCTGGGCGTCCGACGCGATGAGGGAACGGATCGCCGGATCCACCTTGTGTGGTGCCGCTTCGATTTCGACGGCAGTGGAGAGACGGTCCTGAAACTCGGGATGCCGCTCCTCCAGGAAACGGGCCAGCCGCTGCAGAGTGGGCCTCCGGATCAGAGGCCAGAGCAGGTACCGTCCGATCAGAACGGCCAGTCCCAGGCCTCCCAGCAAGCGCGTCCAGAACAGCGCGGAATCGGAGAAGTTCTGACGCGCCAGTGCGAACGCTGCCAGCAGTGTGGCGGCCAGAATCACCAACGCCACCATTCCCAGCCCGCGCAGCAGGCGCTCCAGGTTGAGTCGGCGTCCGATCTTGACGATCTCCTTCGAAACAGTGTTGAAGCGGTACATAGGCTCGCCCTCGTGAATCAGTATAGCCCTTCCGGCTGTAAGATCTCCGTCACATTTCCGGCATTCCTCGCTCTTGCTCCTGCTCCCCAACCCGCTGGGTTGCATGCCCGCGCCTCCGGGCGGAACCGCGTTGCTCGCCGGCCACTTCTCATGAGACCTCGACCCCGGACCCTACTCGTGGGAGCTCCGAGCTAGGCCTCACGCGGAATCTTGCTCTCATCGCCCCGGGTGCGGTTGGCCACCCAGGACTCGAACGCCAGCACCCCTGCGCCGCCCACCAGGAAGAGCCACCAGAGGGACTGCTGCTTTTCCTGCCGCGTGGCGGCTGCCTGACCCTCGTCTCCGACGCTTTGCGACTCACCGGGTACGAAGAGGGCCAGCAGGTCTTCGGCGCGCACCCGGCTCAGGTCCGACTCCTGCCGCTGCAGGTTGGCGGCCACGAAATCGGTCGTCTTGTTGCTGCGGATCTCGTAGGTCCCGGGCAGGCGCAACATCAGCGGCTCTCCAGCGCTTCCTTCGATGCCGAGCACGCGATTCCCTCGCGGGTCGATGAGGTCCCAGGAACCCGACTGGCCGGCCTCGCTGGGCGCTTCGGGTGCGGCCAGCATCTGATTGACTCTCAGCCATGCCGGCCGCTGCTGCCAGCCCCCGGCGTACTGCAGCAGCCGGTCCCAAAAGGGCAGGTAGGTCGACCGCAACTGGAAGTCGGTCCAGCTGGAGTCGGCCGCGGCCGCGAAGATCAAGACTCGGCCTCGTCCGTGAGTTGCTTCCACGAGCGCCGGATGCCCCTCGTCGAAACGGGCCAGCACGACCGCCTCGGGCCGCGGACTCAGCTCCCAGAAACTGTAGAACTGTACGCCCGCCAGGGCGGCCCGGTGGACGTCCAGGAAGATCGAAAAAATGGGGTGGTCCCAGCTGACCTCCGTGATGGAGGTGAAGTTCTTGGTGCGTGAACGCACGTACTGCCGTTCTCCGAAAGAGGCCGGCAGCAGATCGTCCCAACCCCCCCAGGCCTGCGGGCGCAGCTGGCGTCCCAGATTGATGGCCAGCCCTCCCCCTGCCTCCACGAAGGACTTCAGCAGCGAGGCCGGCGGCGGGCGGCTCACGTCGTCCAGGATCACCAGAGCAGCCGATTCGGGCGTCAGGTCGGACGGCAGGCTTCGCTGCACTTCGACCTCGAAGGGGAGGTTGCTCCCCGTGGCGAGGGCCTTCTGCAGGAAGAAAGCCGACGACTGGTTGCCGTCGGCCACGATGACGACGGGCCGTGGCCGCCGCCGTTCCACCACGAAGTGAAAGCTGTTGTCCGCGGGCAGGGAGTCGTCAGGCTCGACTAGGACGCGCCCCCGCGTGAGGCCCTCCACCAGCTCGAACGGGGCCAGGGTCAGCTGAGCCGTCCCCTGCTCGTCCAGCTGGAAAGACTGGCGCGCCTGGATCTGATCTCCGATCCACATCTGCGCCTCCCCTTCCCCCGGACCCGGGGGGCTCTGTTCGATCCGAACCAGCAGGGGATTGGGATATTCCTTGGCGTAGACCTGGCCTTCCACGCGCACCTCGTCGATGAAGAGATTGGACGCTGGTTCTCCGACGTCCTCGATTTCAACGGCGATCTCCGGCGGCACCTTCCAGCCCTGGCTGGAAGCGACCCCGGTCGACTGCAGGTCGGTGATCCAGTAGATCTCGCGGGCTGCGTGCCGCTTCTCATCGAACTGGGCCGCTGCCAGGCGCAGCGCCTCCAGGTAGGAGGTGGCCGCGTGGGAGGGCGACACACGGGTCTCGAGCGCCTGCAGCAGCGCTTCGCGGGTGTCTTCCCAGGAGGTCACGACCTCGGCCCCTTCGCTGTACTGCACGAGCATCCCCTCGTCCCCGTCGCCCAGTCCTCGGATCCGCTCCCGGGCCGCCCCCAGCGCTCGCTGCCAGACGGCGGGGCGGGACATGCTGAAGGAGTTGTCGATCAAAATCAGCACGGAGCGGTTCGTGAGTGGGCCGAAATGGCTGAACCAGGCGCCCGTGACCACCGGCCGCGCGAAAGCGAGGATGATCAACATCAGGCCCAGACACCGCAGGAAGAGGAGGAAGAGGTGCTGCAGCCGCCGCCGCCGCATTTGTTTGATGGGCACGCGGGGAATCAGCATCAGAGAGGCAAAAGGAACTCGATTCTTCTGCTCCCGCTGCACCAGATGCAACAAGATCGGGATGCTCACCAAGGCAGCCCCGAACCAGAACATCGGACTCAAGAATTCCATGGCGGTCTCTCAGTAATTGCGGGCACGCGCCGTCAGATATCGGTAAAGCGCCAGATCCAGCGGCTCCTCGGTGTTGAGCACCTGATAATCGATGGCCATCTCCGAAGCGGTACGGCGCAGCTCGCCCACGTGCGCCTGGAGGCGCTCCCGGTAGGCTTCGAGCCCCTCCGGCACGTACACCTGGTGCTCGGCGGACTCCATGTCCTCCAGAGTCGAAACCGAGGCGAAGGGAGGCTCCAGCTCAGCCGGGTCCAACAGATGAAACAACAACATGTCGTTGCCCCGCAGGTGGAAGAAGCGCAGCACGCGGCCGATCGCCTGGGGGTCTTCGTAAAAGTCGCTGATCAGCACCAGCAGGGACCGCTTCTGAGTCAGGTTGGCCAGCTGTTGAACCGCACCGGCAATGTCGGTTTTCTCTCCCGCTTCGGCTTCGTCCAGCTGGTGCAGCAGGGCCTGGTACTGCCCCCGCCGGGTGCGGGCCTTGGTGAAGCCGCGCACCTGCGAGTCGAAGGTCATCAGCCCCACCGCGTCCTTCTGGCGCCGGGCCAGGTAAGCCAGCGAGGCGGCCAGAAACCGTGCGTAGTCGAGCTTGGACACTCCGTGGCTGGCGAATCCCATGCTCCTGGAGCAGTCCAGCAGCAGGTAGAGCTGCGTGTTGGTGTCGCCTTCGTACTTCTTGACGAAGAAGCGGTCGCTGCGGGCGTACACCTTCCAGTCGATCCCCCGGATGTCGTCCCCGGGGGCGTAGGCGCGATACTCCGCGAACTCCATGCTGAACCCGTGATAGGGGGACCGGTGCAAACCCGAAATGAACCCCTGGACTACGGTCTTGGCCACCAGCGAGAGATTGCGTATCGCCGACAGGATCTTGGGATTGATGAAGCGCTGCCGAAGGCCGGCGCGGGCGATTCCGTTCGTCACCGTGTTCGAATTCATGGCTCAGCCTCGCCCCTCAGGTCGCCCGCTCCGACGGCGGCGGTTTCCCGGCGCTCGAGGGCCCCCTCCAGCCGGCACTGTCCTCGAGCCTCGGCTGCCGGGCACTTCCAATCTTCTCAATTCGCGTCCTTTCACCGTTAGAGCCCCGAGCTGGGCCGCGCCACTTCTTCGACCAGCCGCTCGATGATGTCGTCAGTGGTCACCCTCTCCGACTCGGCGTGGAAATTGGTCAGGACCCGATGGCGCATCACGGGCTTGGCCAGTGCGACGATGTCGCTGACCGAGACGTTGTAGCGACCCTTCAGGATGGCCCGGGCCCGGCCTCCCAGAATCATGTACTGTGCGGCCCGCAAACTGGCGCCGTAGCTGACCCAGTCGTTGATGAACCCCAAAGCGCCGGTGCCCGGCCGGGTGGCGCGAGTCAGCCGCACCGCGTAGCGCGTCACTTCCTCACTGGCGGGTATGCGCCGCACCAGCGACTGGTACTGCAGCAGCTCCTCGGAGGACATGACCCGCGTGATCTGGGCCGATTCCGCCCCAGTGGTTCGATCGACCACCATGATTTCGTCGTCTTCGGACAGATAGTCGATCATGATGTTGAACATGAAGCGGTCCAACTGGGCTTCCGGCAGCGGGTAGGTGCCCTCGAGCTCGATCGGGTTCTGTGTGGCCATGACCATGAAGGGCGGATCCAGCGTCATGGTGCGCCCCGACACCGTGACGCGGCGCTCCTGCATCGCCTCGAGCAGGGCGGCCTGCGTCTTGGGGGGCGTGCGGTTGATTTCGTCGGCCAGGACCAGGTTGGCGAAAATCGGCCCGGGGACGAAGCGCAGCTGCCGCTTCCCCGTGCTCTTGTCCTCCTCGATGATCTCGGTACCAGTGATGTCGGCCGGCATCAGATCGGGCGTGAACTGGATGCGATTGAAGGTCATGCCCAGACACTCCGAGACACAACTGATCAGCAGGGTCTTGGCGAGTCCCGGATACCCCGTGATCAGGGAGTTTCCGGCGACGAACAGAGAGATGAGAACCTCCTCGATCACCGCTTCCTGGCCCACGATCACTTTGTGTAGCTCCTCGAGGACCCGCTCCTGCGACGAGAGCATCTTCTCGATGAGTTCAGGGACCTGTTCGTCTCGAACTGGCGTCAAAGTGGGGTTTGGCGTACCGCTCACGTGGTTTCCTTTCGTTTCTGCTGGCTGCCGCTGGACCGGCTCTCCGTCTCAGTGGGTCAGCGCAAAGATCACGTAGTTGATTCCGAATTTGTAAGCCTCGTTGGAGTAAGCGATCGGGTTGATGGCTTCGTCGGACCATTCCCAATAGTCCCCAATGTCGTTGTTGAAATTGGCGATGGCCTGCAGGTCGCCTTCCGGGTTGAACCAGCCGTAGAACGTGGGTGGCCCGGGCACGTCGTAAGGGGGGACCATGTGGAGGCTCTCGATGTCGTAGAAACATTGAAAGATCGGATGGTCCACGGTCAGCTCCTCGAAACGGTACTCGGGGGCCACCAGGCTCAGCGCCGAGATCAGCGTGTTCAGTTCGTCGCGCCCCCGAAAGTCGTCGAACACCACGAAGCCGCCCCGCTGCATGAATTCCCGAAGATTGGACGCCTCGGCCGCGGTGATGTTCCAGTACCCGGGTTCGCTCACGTACAGAAAGGGGTACTCGAGGATGCGCGGGTCGTCCAGGTCCAGGATCAAGTGGGAGTCCGGGGTGGTCTCGACGCCGGTGACTTCCAGCAGGATCTTGAGGAAGTTCTTTTCGGCTCGGGGATAGTCGTGCATCCAAGGCGGGACCTGGCCCATGCGGAAGAATCCGAAACCGCGGGTGTAACCGTTGTAGCGGATTCGCACGAACTGGAAGAGGTTGGGATCGCTGGGATCGCGATCCACACCCACGTCCAAACTGAGCAGGGTTCCGATCAGGCCCAGCAGCAGCCCCAGGCTGATTGCGGCCGTTTTCCACTTCATCGTCGCACTAGTTCCAGCAATAATCTTTGAGCTTCAGGATAGCTGGGCGCGATCTCGAGTGCCAACAGCACCTCGCGCCGTGCCGCATCCGCATCGCCCTGGGCCGCCAGGGCGCTCGCCAGGCGAAAATGGGCGCCGGCCGGATCGGCGGGCTGCAGCGACAGCGCCACCCGAAACTCGCCCACCGCCCGGGCAGGCTGGTGCTGCTCCAGGTACAGTTCTCCCAGCAATTGATGCGGCAGGCCCTGAAGGGGATCGACGAACATCAGGCCCTCCAGGACAGGAATGGCCTCCTGACTCCTCCCCTGCTCGATCAGCTGCTGGGCCAATTCTAGCCCCAGGTCGGCGTAGCGCGGGGCGAGTTCCCACCAACCCTGCAGCAACCCCAGCAACCGCTCCTGATCGCCTTGCTTGCGGTAGATCCCGGCCAGCAGGGGGTAGGGGCTCGAATCGCCCGTGGCTTCGGGAAACAGTCGAATGGCCTTTTCCAGGTAGGGGATCGCTTCCTCGACGCGCTCTTCCTCCAGCAGGCGGCGGCCCAAGTGGAAATTGGCGAAGTAATTGTCCGGGTTCTCCTCCGCCAGGTTGAAGTGGGCGGCCAGCTGCAGCTTGCCGTCGGGAAAATCAGGCGTCTTCAACGGCTCGAGGCGCTGTACGAGTGGATCCAGGAGGGCTTTCATTTCGGCTTTGAACTGCTCGTCCAGCTCCTGTTCGCTCAGCCCCAGGACTCTCTTGACGACCTCCTCCTGTTTCTGGTTTTCGGCGAAGGCGAGGAGCATCTCGCGCAGCTTCTCCACCCCGTAACGCTGCGCGATGAAGTCACAAATCCAGCCGGCCTGAAAGTAGCTGAGTTCCAACTGGCCGGGAAATCTGGGGCGCTCGAAGCCCGAGTTCAGTTCCGGGATGGAGAGTAGTTTGTCCTCCGCATAGGCCCGGACGAAGGGGATGCTCAACGGGTCGCCCCACCCGGGATGACTCAGTTTCTCCTCCAGCATCGAGATGCCTTCCGTGAGCCAGCGGGGCACGCGTTGGTTGCTCAGGGAGAGTGTCACCACGTGCGCGATTTCGTGCCAGAGCGTGGCGCCCCAGTGGAACCTGCCGCCCGGCCGCGCCGAGGGAGAGTCCATGGCCACCACTTTGCCGAAGGCCGCGCCCAGGGCGCCCAGGCCCGGCAGTCCCAGCGTGCGGACGGCGAAGTCTTCGTGGTCGCCGTACATCTCGAAGACCTGAGGCCCTTCGATGGGGTGCTGGTATTTCTCGGCGATGGTGCTCAGGCTGCGCTCCAGGAGCGGCTCGACATAGGGGCGCAGGGCCCCCACCTCGTCTTTTTCGATCTTGACCTGGAAATGGGGCGTGGAAAAGCGGGTGAAGCGGTCGAAGCTGTCCAGCAACCGCAACGTATTGACGGTCCAGATGTTGTAAGGATCATTCTCATAGGCCTGCTCGAGAACCGACTTTCCCTCCTCCTCCTCGCCCACCCGCAGCAGATTGATTCCCAGGGAGGCCAGGGCGGACCATTGAGAAGGATCGTTCCGCAAGGCCGTGCGGAAGAAGCTGATGGCCTGGTCCAGCCGCCGCCGCAGGACACACAGGTCGCCCAGCAGCTCGTAGAAGTCGGCGTCCCCCGGATTGATCTCCAGCACCCGCCCCTGGAGTTTCTCGAACTCTTTGCCTTCGTCCCGAAAGAAGTGCCAGGCTGCCTGCAGGTGGAGCAGGGGCAGGTAGTTGCGGTTGCGTCCCAGCCCCCTTTCGAGGTGCTTTCTCGCCGCGTCCCAGTCACTCTCGCGCAATTCGCGCAGCGCCTGGTAGGCCAACAGGTCGAGGTTGTCTGGCGCCAGCTCCTCAGCCTTCTTCAAAGCCGCCTCGGCTTCCGGGTTGCCTTGGCTGCCCAGCGCACGGGCCAGCCCCAGGTAAATGTCCGCTTCGCTCCAGCGGTCGGCAGGCCCAGGGGTCCAGTCGATCTTCAAGGCGTCCTTGAAAATGTCTGCCGCTTCGGCTGCGTTGTATTGCTGCAGATACAAGTTGCCCCAATCGACATAGAGCGAGGGGGAAGCATCGGGACGTTCGGCGGCCTCGATGAAGATCTGATTGGATTCTTCCCAGCGGTCCAGCCTCCAGGCCGCGAAAGCGGCCTGCGCCAGATCCTCCGTGCTGGCGGGTCCCAGCTGGAGTCCCGCCAGCAGTTGCTGTGCCTTACGGAGTGCTTCCGGCCGGGCTCCGCGCCGCTCCAATAATTCGAGCTCCCACCGCTGGGCCAGGGCTTCGGGGCGATCCTGCAGGCGTCTTTCCGCTTCCTCGTAGCGTCCCCTGTCGACCAGTTCCCGGAACCGGCTCCAGTCGAACACCTGCTGAGCCGCCAGGGGGGGCGCCACCAGGACCAGCAGCAGTCCGGCCAACGCGGTCTTCTTCATGGTTGCTGCTCCAGGCGCTCGATCTGCTCATTGGTCTCGGCCAACTGAACCAGCAGTTTCTCCAGCTGCTGGAAGTAGTCCTGTTGTTGCATTTCGCCCTTGCGAAACTTCAGGTCTTCGATGGCCCGCTCCAGCCGTGTCCGCTGCCGGCCCAACTCCTGCGCTTCCAGGGTTCGGTAGGCCCGTTCGGGAGGCCGGGAGATGAAGGCTGCCGCCGAGAGCCAGCCGGCCCCACTCGTGAGGTTGGGCTCCTCCTCCTCCTTGCCCGCTTCCAAGCGCCTTCCGCCGCGCTCGCTCAGGACCGCGTGCTCGGTCTGAATCCGACCCTGCTTCTCGTACCACTCGGCCACCTGTTGACGGCTGAACAGAAACGCCTCGAGAAGGCTCACCCGACCGTCCTTGTTGGAGTCGGCTTCGGGCGAGCCGGCGGCTTCTACGAAGAAGGAGAAGAAGAGGGGCGGCTGCCGTTCATGTTGGTTGCGCGTGGCGGTCACCACCACCCGGCCTTCCCCCTCGAGTGTCGTGAGCAAGGCCCCACTGGCGCTGGTGGCGGCCACCAGGTTGACCCGCTCCGCCCGCACAGCACCCAGAAAGTCAGACAGGTCTGCGTCTGTGAGGTCCGGGCCTTTGATGTTGAACTTGAAGCGCTCCCCATCGAAATTGCCGTGGCCGATCAAGAAGAGCCACATTTCGTACATTGGCCCGGGCGACAGCTCGCTGAACAAACTCAGGATCGCCTCCCGCTCGACCTGCCGGGCATCACGGCGGTACACCGTGGCGCCCAGCCGAGTGCAGAGCTGCTCAGTCTTCTCGGCCCAGGACAGAAAGTTCTCTTCGTACTCCGGCATTCCACCCAACCCGGAGACGATCACGCAGACCACTCCCGGGGATTCGTCCGCCGGCTGGGCCCCGAGCGCGGGCCCGAAAGACAGTGCCGCCGCCACTGCCAGGCTGCCGAGCAGAGCGGATGCGACCCTGCCTCCTCGCCGCCCTCTGGTGATCCCTTCGCTACTGACCATTTCTCACTCCCGGCAGTCTCACCCCTTCCTTTCTCTCGGGCCTCAGATCGCCCCGTAGCGCTTGCGCAGGATCCACTCACCGCACAGCAGTCCGATCAGGAGCAGAAAGTTGATCGGCATGTCCCACAGCTCCAGGACCTCGATCTGCGAGGCGCGCCGCTCAGTGTAGACGATTTCCTCGGGAATGCTCGCGGCTTCTTCGAGGCGATAGTAGCGCCCGCCGGTTTCCTGAGCCAGGCGCTCCAGGAAGTCTCGGCGCTGGCCAGCCTCGAAGTACTCCCGCATTCCGGTCTCGGTCATGAAGGGCACCGAGCCGTCACCCAGCGGTGCCGCCTGGGCCCCGCGCCGCCGCGCCGTCACGCTCACCTGGTGGAGGCCATCCTGCTCGGGCACGAATTCTCCTTCGTAGACGCCGTCCTCCCGGACGTTCCAGCGCAGCGGCAGGCTGACGCTCTGATCGCCGGGATGGCGGATCTGGGCCTCCACGATGGCGTCGTTGAGGCGATTGAAGGCCGGGTCGTGCACCTCGGCTCGGATCTTGACCGGTTCGTGCCGAGAGTAACTCTCTCTCTCGGTCTCGACTGAGACGGGATCTTTGGAGAGACTGATCAACCAGCGCAGGAGCTGTCTCCAGAAGGTCTCATGACTCTGATCTTCCGCGGCCACCTGCATCTGCCAGCGCCAGCTGCTGCCCGTCAACACGGCCACCGCGTGGCCCCGTCCGAAGCGCTGAAAAGCCAGCAGCGGCAGATCCCGATCTCCTCCGGACTGGACCTCGAGCTGGGCCAGGGTGGTGGTTCCCGGCTTGGGCGAGCCCACCTGGTTCCAGTCGGTCAGCGGGGGCAGGTTTCTCCAGGTGCGCTGATTGTCCTGGACAGAGGAATCCAGCTGCAAAGCCGGATGTCGCTGGCCGTAAGGAGTGGCTTCGAACCTGCCCTCCCCCTGGGAGTAGCCGCTGCTCTCCTCGGAGACCGCCAGAGAGAAGGGCAAGAGCTGCTCAATGGGCGTGTTTCGATATTTGCCGCCGGCGTACGAAGAAGCGCCGCCCAGCATCAGGAAACCGCCTCCCCGCTTACCCACGAAGTCGCGTACCAGTTCCATCTGCCCGTATTGGAAAAAGGCCGACTCGACGTTGCCGAAGACGATTCCCTGATACTCGAACAGCTTCTCCGGATCGGTGGGAAAGCCGGCCGCCAGCGTCGATTCTTCTTCGATGCCCTGCCGGTAAAACTTGTTGGGAGCCGTCCTCAGCAGAGTTTCCAAACGCAAATTGTCGTCACCCTGCAGGGCCCGCCGCAGGAACTTGTATTCCCAACTGGGGTGGCCCTGGACGTAAAGGATCCGGGGTCGCTTGTCGGAGACTTGCACCAGCGTGTGGCGGACGTTGTTTTCCGTGATCAGTTCGCCCTCCAGGGGCAAGACCCGGAACTCGTAAGATCTGAGCCCCTCCTGCTTGGGGTTGATGGTGGTCTCGACCACCACGGATTCCTGGTCGCGCGGCAGGTGCACTTCCTGGCTCTGAACCAGTACGCTCCCCTCCCGCACCTCCAGGCGCGTCCGGCTCCCGCCAAACCCATTGTGGTGAATGGTGATGCGAACGCCGCCAACCGATTTGGGGAGCAGGCTCCTGGGGGCGCTGACCTGCGTGATCTCGACGTCCTGCTCGAGCCGCTCGGGCCCCACTCCCACCGTGTAGACCGGAATCTGGCGGGCCGCCAGTTCGGCCATCACTTCCCGGAAATCGCGGAAGCTGTTGTCGGCCCCGTCCGAGAACAACACGATTCCGGCCAGCGGGAGGTTCCGCGTCTCGCGCAAGACACGCTCCAGCGCGCCGACGATGTTGGTCTGGTCGCCTTGCCGGGTCAGTTCCGGGGGCAACTCCAAGCTCTCCGCCTGCGCCTCGAAGCGGTACGGGCGCACGAAAAAACGCTCCTCGAGGTCGCGCATGAAACGAGAATCGGGCTGCAGCAGCGGTAAGACGCCCAGGCCGCGCGGTTGGCGCTGCGCGTCGGGCAAGCCCATGCTCTTGGAATCGTCCACCAGGATGCCGATCAAATTTTCTCGCGGCACCAGTGTGGACAGGACCAGGCTGGGCCTCATCACCAGCAGCAGGAGGAGCCCGAAAGCCGCCAGGCGGAGGGAGAAGAGGAGCCTGCGCCGGGGGCCCGAAAAGATGCTGCGGCGATACAGGAGGAAAAACAGGGCTGCCAGCCCGGCCAACAGCAGTACCGGCAGCCACCAGGAGAAGGGCGATTGCAAGGTCAAGTCCCCTTGCTGGAAGTAGAAGGGGCGATACTTGAACAAAAACCTGAAAAGCGTCTCCATCGAGCTACTATCGACTACGGCAATCAGCTGGCTCTGTTAGCGTCGTGTTCGGCGAATTCCCCGGTACCATTGTTGACGTCCTTCGCCTCATCCGAGGAAGCATCGACCGTTCAATCATATCAGTTTGACGAGCGGACCAGGTCAGGAGTTCCCGACGGGTCCCCCGCCTCCCGGCCAGCCGGCCGGGTCTCCCCCGGTTGAGAGCGCTCATTCGGTCGTCCACCCCCTTCGCAGCAGCAGCGGAAATTGCGCCCGATTCGCTCTCGCAAGCAGTTGGCCCGCCCCATCCCCTGATCCCGACTCGAGAGAGTAAAACCGTCCAAAACGGTCATTCCGACAGTTAGCGTAACGACTGTTTTCAGAGGGTTTCCGGCTTTTGGCGGCCCCTTGTGGATAATCCTGTGCATAAGATGTGGCGGCGGGTTGGGGGTGCCGCACTCACTCTGACGGGATTGGATTCACGATCCTCTGCACAAGATTTGTGCGACCCCTTCGGAGCAGGAAATTTTCCTTGCCTTGCGGGTCCCCTTGCCTATAATCGCCCCTGTTCCAGGAGGTCAGGACTGACGTCCAGACAATCCTGACTGAGGCTGGCGCGGCAAGGCTGGTTTTTCCTCCGGGAAGCGAGGCCCGAACCGCGGAAGTGAGCTGTGACATCGCAGTTCTCCCCGACCTATCGAGAGCACTCGAGGGCCGGAGGAAATGCTTCGCAGTCTAGCACTCAAAGACCCGTTGCTCGGCCTAGCGGTCGGGCGAGCGTTGGTGCAGGCGGTTCCAGCGGTCATGTAACAGGGAAGCAGCACCGTCAGCAGCTCGAGGCCGGTGCCGATCTGCCTTTGGGTAGGTGGGGACTGGATTCAGGGGTAGGCGGTGCCACCGGGCCCCCTCACACAGGCAAGCCCCAGCGGGGCCGAGCCCCTAGGGCGCCGGTTCCAGACGCTCGCCTTCGGGCAGCACTGGGTGGATCGGCAGTCGGGCTTCCTGGAACGTTGACCCGTTCTTCTCTCCGATGCCAGTGGTGCTTTTTCGATGCTTCACCAGCCAGCCGTTCGAAAGGCACAGAGCCTCCAGCGGTCGGTTGGTTTTTTGACAAGAAAAAGTGGATTCTCTTACACTGAGGAGAGGTCCGTTGGGGGGGAGGTTTTATGCAGCTCGAGATCGGGTCCAAGGTCGTTTACCCCAATCAGGGGGTATGTGAAGTTCAGAAGCGCTGTCATCGCAATATCGCGGGCCGGCGCGAAGAATTCCTGATCCTTCGCATCTTGTCCAACGATTCCACAGTCATGATTCCGGTCTCCAACACCGACAACGTTGGCCTGCGCCGGCTGGCGGACGAGAGGGACTTGGAGCAGCTGTTCGACTTGTTGGACTCGGAAAACCTGGAGCCCGAACCGGACTGGAAGAACCGTTACAAGGAAAACCTCGAAAAGATGAAGACGGGCTGCCTGGTCGACGTCGGGCAAGTCCTGCAACACCTGCACTTTCTCAGTTCTCAAAAGCCCCTCTCCTTCCGCGAAAAGAAGATGTACGACCGGGCACGCCGGCTGGTGATCTCCGAGATCGCCACGGTCCGGCTGGAAGACGAGGCTCGCATCGAGGACATGCTGGACGCCAAACTGAGCGCTGCCTGCGAGCGCTTCTACGGCGAAGCGACAGTGGCCTGAACGGGGCGACTCACCCAGATCACAACACTCCCTCGAGACTCGGCCCGAAGAGATCCAGAAGCCGCGCCGACCCGCATGATGCTGCCGGCGGGAAAATCGGTGTCGCTCCCGGGATTCAAACTGGAAGCTCGGCCAGGACTTCGCCTGCCGCTTGGATGGTCTTGTCGATGTCCTCGGTCGAATGCGCAGCCGAGACGAAGCCCGCCTCGAACTGGGACGGCGCCATGTAGACGCCCCGTTCCAGCAGGCCGGAGAAGTAGCGGCTGAAGCGGCCCGTGTCGGAGCGCTTGGCGGAGGCGAAGTCCACCACCGGCTGATCGCTGAAGAAGGCGGTGAACATCGACCCGCACTGCTGCACCTGCAGCGGAACGCCGTGCCGCGCGGCCGCCTGCCGAACACCCTCGCCCAGCCGTCGGGTTTTTTCCTCCAGCAGGGGATAGGGATTGTCGCGCTCCAGGATCTCCAGCGTCTTCAGACCGGCCGTCACGGCCAGCGGATTGCCCGAAAGTGTTCCCGCCTGGTAGACGGGTCCCTGAGGGGCGATCAGGTCCATGAGGTCGTGCCGGCCGCCATAGGCGCCGATGGGAAGGCCGCCGCCCACCACCTTGCCCAGGCAGGTCAGCGGGGCCTGCAACCCGAAACGCTCCTGAGCGCCTCCCGGCGCCACTCGGAAACCGGTCATCACCTCGTCGAAGATCACGATGGCGCCATGCTTCTGCCCCAGGTCGAGCAGCGCCGCCAGATAGTCTCGGCTGGGAATGACGACCCCCATGTTTCCCGTGACCGGCTCCAGGATCAGGGCGGCGATCCTGCCGGCGTGAGCCTGAAACGCTCGCTCGACCGCCCGCAGATCGTTGAACGGGAGCGTCAGAGTATGTTCGGTGAAAGCCCCTGGGACGCCGGGGCTGTCGGGAAGGCCCAGAGTCGCCACACCGGAGCCGGCCTGCACCAGCAGGCTGTCGGCGTGTCCGTGGTAGCAGCCGTCGAACTTGACGATCAGGGACCGCCCGGTGGCGGCCCGGGCCAGCCGGATGGCGCTCATGGTCGCCTCCGTTCCCGAGTTGACCAGCCGGACTTTTTCGATGGACGGAAAAAAGCTCTGGATCTTCTCGGCAAGCCGCACTTCCCACTCTGTGGGGGCTCCGTAGCTGGTGCCGCGCCCGGCAGCTTCGCGAATCGCCTCCACCACCTCCGGGTGGCTGTGACCCAGGATCATGGGGCCCCAGGAGCCCACGTAGTCGATGTAGTCGTTCCCGTCGCAGTCGACGACCCGGCTGCCTTGGGCCCTGGCGATGAAACGGGGCACGCCCCCCACCGCTTTGAAGGCTCGAACGGGGCTGTTGACGCCCCCGGGGATCACTCGCTGTGCCCGCTCCATCAATTCCCTGCTCTTCTGCAACCGGCGGCTCTGCCCGACTGGCTTCATCCCCATTCTCCCGAGCGCATCGAGCGCGCCGCTTCGCGCGCGAAATACGTCAGAATCAGATCGGCGCCCGCCCGGCGAATTCCCAGCAGGCTTTCCCGGATCGTCGCCCCTCGCGCCAGCCACCCGTTGGCGAAGGCGGCGCACAGGGCGGCGTACTCCCCACTGACCTGGTAGGCGGCCAGGGGCACCTCAACGCTGCGGCGGGCCGCGGCGATCACGTCCAGATAAGGCATGGCCGGCTTGACCATGACCATGTCGGCGCCCTCCTCCAGGTCCAGCCGGATCTCCCGCAACGCCTCCCGGGCATTGCCGGGATCCATCTGGTAGCTCCGGCGGTCGCCGAAACGGGGTGCCGATTCGGCAGCATCGCGAAAGGGCCCGTAGAAGGCCGAGGCATACTTGGCGGCATAGGACAAGATCGGAACCTCGGTGAGCCCCTCCCCATCCAGCGCCTCGCGAATGGCCCGCACCCGGCCGTCCATCATGTCTGATGGGGCGACCACGTGCGCACCGGCGCGGGTGTACGTCAGGGCAGCCTCCGCCAGTAGTTCCAGCGACGAGTCGTTGTCGATCACCACTTCGCCCCCGGGCCGCTCGACGACGCGGCCGCAGTGGCCGTGGTCGGTATATTCACAGAGGCAGACGTCGGCCATCAGGATGAGCTCGGGAAGGCTGCGGCGCACGGCCTCCAGGGCGCGGCAGACGATGCTGTCGGCAGCGTAGGCCTGGCTGGCCCGAGCGTCCTTCTGGGCGCTTTCCGGAATGCCGAACAGAATGGCTGCCACGACACCGTCCTGCTGCGCCGCCCCCAGTTCCTCCACCAGGGCGTCGACCGAATAACGGAACTGCCCCGGCATGGACGGGATGGGCTGGCGAACTTTCTTCCCTTCCTGGACGAACACGGGATAGATCAGCTGCCCCGGGGCCAGCCGCGTCTCGCGAACCAAATCCCGCAGGGCGGCGCTTCCCCGAAGCCGGCGAGGCCGGTGAAAGGGTCGTGTCAACATGCAGAGTACTCTATCAATTCCGGCTTGCTATCATCGAGAGGGATTGGCGGTGGAGGGATTCGAACCCCCGACACAGCGGATATGAGCCGCTTGCTCTAACCCCTGAGCTACACCGCCCCGTGCAAACTCTTGATGATACCCGAAGGACGCTCGGGCGGGCAAGGGCGGTCAGGCGGTGGGCTGAGGGCCCTGGGGCGTGGCTAGTCTTCTCGAACTCTGCGATTTTCCCCGTCGCAGCCGGAAGGGCTGCGACGGGGTTGGAGATTGAGGTTGGAAACGAGGCTTGGGCTGGAACACGGCGTGGAGGAGTCGATCCGCCGCGAGTCACTGCTGGCGGGTGGGGAACACGTCTTGGTGGCGCTCTCGGGCGGGCCCGACTCGGTGGCACTGCTGCGGGTGCTGCTGGCGTTGCGCGGCGAACTGGACCTGCAGCTGGGCGCGGCCCACCTCAACCACGTCCTGCGGGGAACCCCGGCCCACGAGGATCAGGACTTCGTGAGCGAGCTGTGCCGGCAGTTGGACGTGCCCTTGTCGTGCCGGAAGCTGGACGCCGGCTCGCTGGCCGGACCTGGAAATCTCGAGGACAAGCTGCGCCGGCTTCGCTACGCCTTCCTTCTGGAAGAAGCCGCCCGGGAGCGGGCGGTGCTGGCGACCGGCCACACGCTGGACGATCAGGTCGAGACCTTCCTGTTGCGGTCGGCGCGGGGGGCGGGGCTGCGTGGACTCGGGGGCATTCGCCCCCGGCGGCGCCAGCGGGGAGTGATCATCGTGCGACCGCTGCTGGACTGCACACGAACCCAGGTCCTGGAGTATCTGCAGGAGCTGAATCAAGGATATCGCCTGGACGAGACCAACCTGGACGCGAAACTGGACCGTAACTGGGTGCGCCTGCAGCTGCTGCCGGGACTCGAGAGGCGGCTGAACCCGAAAGTCAGAGAGACGCTGGGACGCACGATGCGGCTCCTTCGCGAAGTCGAAGACGATTTGAGCCGCCGGGCTCGCGCCGCACTGCGAAAGCTCGTGATTCAGGACGGGGAGGGCCTGCGGATCCCTGTGGACGGGTTGAGCGATGCCGGACCAGCCTTGCGGCGGCAAATGGTTCGCGAAGCACTGCGCCAGGTCCGCGGCCACTGGCGGGGGCTGGCCATGGGCCATGTCGAGTCCGTGCTGGCACTGCTGGAGCGGCCCAGCGGGCGGGCCTGCAGCCTGCCAGGATGCCGAGTCCGTCGCGAGTTCGACCATCTGTGCTTCACCCGGGGAGGAAAAGTCCCGGATTTTTCCTACGAATTGAGCATTCCGGGCCGAATTTTCGTACAAGAAATCAGGCGATCGGTTCGGGCTGAATGGGCCGCCAAACTCGAGCCGACCGCCACCGGACTCGTTCTTCGAAGCCGGAGTGCCTCGATGATCGTTCGGAATCGCCGTCCCGGCGACTGGATCGAACTGGACGGCCGGCGGCGCAAGCTGAAACGCCTCTTTCAAGAGCGCCGGGTTCCGCTGGCCCAACGCAACCGGATGCTGATCTTCGAACAGGACGGCCGGTTGGCGGCCCTGGAAGGACTGGGAGTGGCGGATTCCTTTCGACCTCGTGAGGGCTCCCAAGATCTGGTTGCCATCCAGGTCGAGAGATGAACCTCGAGGCTGCTCACGGGGTCTGTAAGGATGGGACGATCCGGCTGGCCGCCGGGCCCCTCGGGGCACCTCGCGGCGGCGGGATTGCAACGAAGGAGGATGCCGAGAATCTTTAGTCCATGACGGTGCCGGGCCATTTCAACTATAATTGAAGGGTCCGCATCTGATCGGACGGAGGACGACGATTTTGAACACGACCGCGAAAAACATCTTTCTGATGGTGGTGATCATCGTGGCGGTCATCGCTTTGTTCCAGTTCCTGAGCTCCGTGAACAGCGGTGGGGTGGACGAGTTGACCTACTCGATGTTTGACACCTACGTCCGGGACAACCGGATCGACTCCGTCGTGATCACGCAGTCGGGAAGCGTGGAAGGCAAATACCGGAGGTCCAACTCCGAGCCGGCCCGCAACTTCACCGTCGAGATCCCCGTCGACTCGATTGCTCCGCTGTCGGCCCAACTCAACGAAAACGGCGTCAACGTGACGATCAAGAAGGACGAGCAGAACAACCTGCTCTACATGGTCTTCAGCTACGCCCTCCCGATGCTGTTGTTTCTGGGCTTTTGGATATTCCTGATGCGGCAAATGCAGGCCGGCGGCAACCGGGCTCTCTCCTTCGGCAAGAGCCGGGCCAAACTGTCGACCAATCATCAGAAAAAGGTCACTTTCAAGGACGTGGCCGGCGTGGAAGAGGCCAAGGAAGAACTCCAGGAGATCGTGGAGTTTCTGAAGGAGCCGCAGAAGTTCCAGAAACTGGGGGGCCGGATTCCCAAGGGCGTCCTGCTGATGGGCCCGCCCGGTACCGGCAAGACGTTGCTGGCAAGGGCCATCGCCGGAGAAGCCAACGTCCCATTTTTCAGCATCAGCGGTTCCGACTTCGTGGAGATGTTCGTCGGGGTTGGCGCCAGCCGCGTGCGCGACCTGTTCGAGCAGGGCAAGAAGAACGCCCCCTGCATCATCTTCATCGACGAGATCGACGCCGTGGGGCGGCACCGGGGCGCCGGTTTGGGCGGCGGTCACGACGAGCGCGAGCAGACCCTCAATCAGTTGCTGGTGGAGATGGACGGCTTCGAATCCAACGAAGGCGTGATCCTGATTGCCGCCACCAACCGGCCCGACGTCCTCGACCCGGCTCTGTTGAGGCCGGGAAGGTTCGACCGCCAGGTGGTCGTCACCCTGCCCGACATCAAGGGACGCGAAGGCATTATCAAGGTTCACACCCGGCGGATCCCGTTGGGTGAGGACGTCAACATCCTGGTGATCGCGCGCGGCACCCCTGGATTCTCGGGCGCTCAGCTGGCCAACCTGGTCAACGAGGCCGCCCTCAATGCGGCCCGCCACAACCGCAAAGCGGTCTCGATGATCGACTTCGAAGAGGCCAAGGACAAAGTCCTGATGGGCAAAGAGCGCCGCTCCATGGTGATGAACGACAAGGAGAAGCGCAACACCGCCTTTCACGAGGCCGGACACGCTCTGGTGGCGCATTTCCTGCCCGACGCCGACCCGCTGCACAAGGTCACCATCATCCCGCGAGGGCGGGCGCTGGGCGTCACCATGCAACTGCCCGAAGAAGACAAGTACAACTACACGCGGGACTACATGATGGCAACCATCACTATCCTGCTGGCGGGGCGCGCCGCCGAAGAGTTGTTCCTGGGCAGCATGACGACCGGAGCGGCCAACGACCTGGAGCGCTCGACGGGGATGGCCCGTCGCATGGTCTGCGAATTCGGCATGAGCGTGGAGCTGGGCCCCTTGACCTTCGGCAAGAACGAGGAACAGATCTTCCTCGGCCGAGAAATCTCGCGGCACCAGAATTACAGCGAACGCACCGCAGTCCAGATCGACGGGGAAGTCAAGCGGATCATCATGGGTTGCGACGAGCGTTCTCGCGAAATCCTGGAGAAGAATCGCGCAGCTCTGCAGCGGCTGGCAGAAGCCTTGCTGGAGTACGAGACGCTCGATTCCGAAGAGATCGAAGCGGTCATTCTCGGCCGGAAGATCCGCGACGACGAGGCCCAGCAGACTCCTCCGGAGACCCCGGAGGCCAAGCCGGCGACCGGCAAAGACGAGAAGAGTGGAAAGCTCTCACCTCTGGTCAATCCCAAACAGCGACCGGCCCCGGCTTAGAAGCAGGCCGGCAATCCGGACGCCCTGGCTTCCTGATGAGGTGGCGCAAGTTCCGCTCGCCGGGCGGCGGAATGCAAGTCGTGGCGCGACCACAGACACCGAGAGGCCCACGACCCCGGAAGCCAAACGAAACAGCTTCTCGGGCCGGTGGCAGACGCACCAGCGCCGACCGGGCAAGTTGCGGATCTTCGCGCCCCCAGTCTCGGGTGTATCCTGTCCGTCATGGAGTCCAAACCGCAATATTTTCGGGCGTGCCGACGAACCCTGCAGCTGGATCGCACCCTGATCATGGGGATCGTCAACGTGACGCCCGACTCGTTCTATGACGGCGGTCGCTTCGAGGACCCGCAGGCGGCGGTGGCCCACGGCCTCCGGCTGGTCGAAGAAGGCGCCGATTTGCTGGACGTCGGAGGGGAGTCTTCCCGTCCCGGCTCGGACCCGATCACAGCGGAGGAGGAACTGCGCCGGGTCCTGCCCGTGATCACGGGCTTGCGCCGCCGCCTGGAAATCCCCATCGCGGTCGACACCTGGAAGGCTCCCGTGGCTCGTGCCGCACTGGAGGCGGGTGCCGACCTGATCAACGATATCAGCGCTCTGGACTGGGACCCGCAAATGGCGCCCACCGTGGCGAGCTGCCAGGCCGGCGTGATCCTGATGCACATCCGCGGGCGTCCCAAGACGATGCAACAGCAGCCGTTCAGCCAGAATATTCTGGCAGAGGTGCGCCAAGACCTGGAGCGAGCTCTCCAGCGGGCTTCGGCGCACGGGATTGCCCATGATAGAATCGCCCTCGACCCGGGGATCGGCTTCGGGAAGTCGCTACGGGACAATTTACAGATCCTGAACCGTCTCGACTTTCTGAAAAACTTCAACCTCCCGATTCTGGTGGGGACCTCGAGAAAAAGTTTTTTGGGTCAGATCCTGGGAGTTCCTGAAGAGGAACGCCTCTGGGGCACCGCCGCTTCGGTAGCCGCCGCGATCCTGCGAGGGGCCGACATCGTGCGGGTCCACGATGTCCAGCCCATGCGGATGGTGGCTCGGGTAGCCGAGGCGATCCGTGGGGACGGCCGATGTTGGAGTGGCTGATTGAGCCGTTGATTCGAATCGACCCGCGCAGCCTGGTCGACGTTCTGGTCATCGCTGTGCTCTTTTATCAGGGACTGCGCCTGATCAAGGGCACTCGCGCCTGGCAGATGACCTCGGGCGTGATCGTTCTGGTGCTGTTTTACTACGTGACTCGTCTGCTGGACCTGCGCACCGTACAGTGGCTGCTGGAAAACTCTTTTCCCTACTTCGTTTTCGGTCTGGTGGTCGTGTTTCAGGGTGAAATCCGGCGGGCCTTGGCCGAGTTGGGGAAGGGCCGGTTCTTCGGCTGGTGGAATCACAAGCAGCAGGCCGCCCGGTTCGAAGAGATCGTCCTGGCTGCGACCACTTTGGCCAGCCGGCGCATCGGCGCTCTCATCGTGATCGAGGGTGAAATCGGCCTCAAGACCTACATCGAGTCGGGGATCCGACTGGACGCCAATCTGACCTACGACCTGTTGCTGACCATCTTCAATCCCAAGAGTCCTCTTCACGACGGGGCCGTGATCGTCACCGGCGACCGCATCACGGCAGCCGGCTGCTTCCTTCCCCTGACCACCGACCCGTATCTGAGCAAGGAGCTGGGAACCCGGCACCGGGCGGCCATCGGCATGACGGAAGAAACAGATGCCGTGGCCGTTGTCGTCTCGGAAGAGACCGGGCGGATCACCGCCGTACACGGGGGAGAGATGAGCCGAAACTTGGACGGCCCCCGTCTCATGAAATTCCTGGAAAAACGCGTCGAGAGCTGAGCGGCGCGGCACCCGACCGGCGGCTCGCCGGGCGGGTGGAATGGCCGGCCGGGAGACGGTGCGGCCTCGCTGCCGGCTCTTGACCTCTTTGTCAGCGTCGATGGAGTACACTTCCATCAGATGATTGAAAACTGGTTGGAAAACAGCAAACGAGCGGCTCGCGGCCTCCTGATGCACAATCTGCCTCTGAAGGCCCTCTCGCTGCTCCTGGCTCTGTTGCTCTGGCATCAGGTCTCGAGCCAGCAGACCGTCCAGCGAGCGGTCACCATCCCGGTTGAATTCATCAACATCCCGCTGGATCTGGAGATCGTCAACGACTACGTCCGTCAGGTGGACGTGGTGGTGCGGTCCGACCGGGGCGGAGCCATCATCGAGGAGCGCCAACTCTCGGTGGTGGTGGATCTGAAATCCGCCAAGGCCGGGCTCGAGGTCATCCAGATCACGGAGGACAGGATCGGCCGGGCGCATGGGCTGGAGATCCTCCGGGTCAATCCTCCCCAGATCCGGCTGGTGCTCGAGAACACCCTGACCAAGATCGTCGAGATCGAGCCCAAGGTGATCGGCGAGCCGGCTCGGGGCTTTCAACTGTCGGACGTCAAGGTGGTGCCCGCCGAGATCGTCGTCTCGGGCCCGGAGAGCCTGATCCGCCAGGTGAGCACTGCGGCCACGGGCCCGATCGATGTCGAAGGCGCTTCGGCTACCCTGACGCGCCAGACCTTCGTTGACCTGGAGGAGCCCCGGCTGCGCATCAACGACACCGCTTCGGTCACTGTGATCGCCATGATCGAGGAAAAGCGCCGGGCGGTGCGAGTCAGTGGGGTGCCGGTCCAGGTCGTGCCGCCCGAGGCAAGCTTTCGGCTGTTCGACGAGACGATCGAACTGCGGGGCACGGTGCCCGTCTCTTACTCCGGTAACCTCGATGCCGATCGGTTCGGAGCAGTGGTGAACATCGAAGGCCTGCCGGTGGGCTCCGAACCCCACCAGGTGACCCCGCAGCTCTCGATTCCCCAGGAGTACGCCGACGTGTTCAGGCTGGAGGGCCTCAAGCCGCAGCGAGTGCGGGTGCGAAAGACGGGTTGAACATGCGGCATCTGTTTGGAACGGACGGCATTCGAGGAGTTGCCGGCGAGTATCCCCTCGACCCCGACACGCTCCGGGCGCTGGGGCGGGCGCTGGTGGCCTCCGGCTTTCGTCGCATCGTCCTGGGGAGAGACACGCGTGCCAGCGGCCCGCAGATCGAAGAGGACCTGCGAAGTGGGATTGCCGAAGGCGGCGGGGCGGCTGAATCGGTCGGCGTGATCACCACCCCGGGGGTGTCATTCCTCTGCCGAACCCAGGGCTTCGACGCCGGTATCGTGATCTCCGCCTCGCACAATCCTTTCGCCGACAATGGGATCAAGGTATTCGCCAGCGACGGCCTGAAGCTCTCCGACCAGCAGGAAGTCCGGCTGGAAGCGCGGGTCCGTCAGAACGGGCGGCCTCGAATCGAGCAGGCTCGCCGCCAGGAGCCGGCTCGAGACGACATCTCCTGGTTCGACCGGGAGCCTGCGGGCCGCTACATGGACTTCCTTACGGGCACCTTCGGTCCTGCTTCCCTGGGCGGGATGAAACTGGCCCTGGATTGCGCCAATGGGGCGGCCTTCGCGCTGGCCCCGGAGGTGTTCGAGCGCCTGGGAGCCGAGCTGGTGATCCGAGCCGATCAGCCCGACGGCACCAATATCAACTCCAATTGCGGGGCAATGCATCCCGAACCGCTGGCCCGACTGGTCCGCGAGGAAGGAGCCGAGGCAGGCTTCGCCTTCGATGGGGATGCCGACCGCTTGATTCTGGTTGACGAGCAGGGGTCGGTTCGTGACGGCGACTACGCGCTCTACGTGTTGGGGCGGCGGTTGGCAGAGCAGGGGCTCCTTCCCAGCGGTGTCGTGGTCAGCACGGTGATGGCCAACGTCGGCCTGGAAGTGGCGCTGCGCAACCTCGGCCTCGAGCTGCTTCGGACACGTGTGGGCGACCGCTACGTTTTGGAAGCCATGCAGGAGGGGGGGCACGAATTGGGCGGGGAACAATCCGGTCACACCATCCTGAGGCGCTACTCCGTGGCTGGCGACGGCATCCTGACCGCACTGCAGGTGCTGGCCGTCATGGTCCGGACCGAGCAACCCTTGAGCATCCTCTGCCGGGGCCTGGAAAAGTTCCCGCAAGTGCTGCTGAACGTGAAGGTCCGTAGCAAACCCGATTTTTCTCGAATCCCCTCGCTGGAGGAGGAAATCGAGGGGGTCAGGCGGCAGCTGGGCGAAACGGGACGCGTGGTGATCCGCTATTCCGGCACCGAGCCACTGGCTCGGATCATGATCGAGGGGCAGGAGACGGCGGCGATCGAAGCCCTGGCCCGGCGAATCGCCCGACGATTCGAAGCCGAACTGGGCGTGGAATGAGATGAGGGCTCAGCGACTCCCGAGCGACAAGATCCTGAAACTGGCACCGCTGCAACACCGTCTTTCCGATTTGAAGGCGGAGGGGAGACGCGTGGTGTTCACCAACGGCTGTTTCGACCTGCTGCACCCGGGGCACGTCCGCTACCTTCAGCGCGCCCGGTCTTTCGGGGACGTGCTGGTGGTAGGCTTGAACAGCGACGCCTCGGTTCGCCGCCTGAAAGGAAGTGAACGCCCCATCCTGAGCGTCGCAGATCGCTGCGAAGTCGTCGCGGCTCTGGAATGCGTCGACTTCGTGACCATCTTCGACCAAGATACTCCCCTGGAGTTGATCCAGCAGCTGGTGCCGGACGTGCTGGTCAAAGGGGGGGACTGGCCTCTCGATCAGATCGTGGGCCGGGAGGTCGTCCAACGAGCCGGCGGGAAAGTGATCGCAGTTGCGTTCGAACAAGGATATTCGACCACCGACATCATTGCTCGAATCCGAGGAGTCTCGCCTGCCTCACGAGCCGGCGATTGAACGGAGACGGCAGCTCGCACGGCGAGTGGGGACTTCCCGCAGCCTGCCGGGGTTCCATGGCGCCGACGCGGCTTTCGTCTTTTCCAACCTGGCCGAATCGAGCCCGGCCGTCTACGTGTGGGTCTGCTGGGACAATCGCGCCGCCGAGCGGGTCGCTCGAGATCTGCATTTTTTCACCTCCCAGCCGATCTCTCTGGTGCCCGGCTTTGAAGCCGATCCCTATCGAGGCCTCTCCCCACACCCCGAAATCTCCGAAAAGCGCAGCCAGGCGCTCTGGGATCTGTTGGAGCTGAAGCGCGGGTTCGTGGTCACCACCATTCATGCGCTGGCGGGCCGGCTGCCCTCACCGGAGAATTTCCGCTCCAACTGCCTCCGACTGGAGACCGGCTGCTTTTACCCCCTGGACCACCTCTTGTCTCAGCTCCGCGACAGCGGTTACCTGCGCGAGGAACCGG